>JBGTNW010000126.1:0-15959 GCA_041742865.1 Phormidesmis sp. | reverse complement strand
GGCTGAGGCAGTTGCGACATCAAAGCCGCCACCCGATCATGTTCTTCTGGGGGCACGCCGTGAAGCTGTTTTTGCAAGGTTGCATAGGTTTGCTGCTGTTCGGCGCTCGTCCCTGGTGGCCAAATTAATTCTTCCTCATAGCTGCCTTGCCAATTGCTCACGTCTAGCTGCTTGCGAATATTGTCAATCACCCGAATCAGTGCAGGCTGCATAAGCTGCTCTACTTGGGCTCTAGCCAAGGGCGTGGCAAACTCTGGGGGGTGCATAGCCTTAACGCTCCACAACTCTTCACTCCATCCGAAACCAAGCTGTCAGCGCGACAGCCAAGCCATCGGCGGCATCATCTGGCTTGGGGATACTCGCTAGCTTGAGTTCGCGAGTAATCGCATCTTGCACGTCTACTTTATCAGCATTGCCATGCCCCGTAATCGACTGCTTAATTTGCGCAGGCGTGAACTCCACAAACGGCAAATTGTGCTGAGCCAACACCAGCATCACCACACCGCGTGCCTGAGCCACCAAAATGGTATTGCCCATTCGATAAAAAAACAGTTTCTCAATTGAGACTAAATCCGGCTTGTACTCATCAATCACGCTGTGCAAATCGTCATAAATAGTGCACAGCCGCTGCCCGGTGTCTGTGCGAGCAGGTGTCTGCACCACCCCATAGTCTATTGTTTGAATGTGGGGCGAATTGGCACAGCGCTCAGCCGGGTCATATTCAATCACCCCAAAGCCTAAAATCGCTAATCCTGGATCAAGGCCCAGAATGCGTTTGGTCACCACAGCAGTTTATCCATCTCCCTCAAATTGGCTGATCTCGCTCGAGCGCCGATCTCACGCAAATCCTACCTTGCACCAGCCATCTGCCGACTATTTGCCGCAGGCTCTGCCACCCCAAAGGTTTTGCTAAAGGTTTTTTCGACCTTGAATCCAGAATCAATCGATTCCAGCGGATCTTTGCGCAGGCGATGGCGCAGGCACAAGGCGATCACTCGCTGCACATCTTGCAGGGTTACTTCTGTTCGGCCTTCGTAGGCCGCTAGCGCCTTCGCCGCTCGGTTGGTCACAATGTCACCCCGCAGACCATCCACGTCTAGCTCAGAGCAAACCTCAGAAATCTTTACCCGATACTCATGCTCTAAGGTGACTTCACTCAAGCGATTTTGCGCCTCAATAATCTTTTGCTGAAGCGCGGTTTGCTCAGCTTGACACTTGGCGACAAAGGCATCGGGATTACTGTCAAATTCAGTTCGCTGCTCAACAATTTGCACCCGCAGCTCAGGATCGCGTACGGTGCGAATTTCAGCGTGCATTCCAAATCTATCCAATAGCTGAGGCCGCAGTTCGCCTTCTTCTGGGTTGCCGGAGCCAATCAGTACAAATTGAGCGGGGTGACGAATAGAAATGCCTTCACGCTCCACCGTATTCCAGCCAGAAGCCGCTGAATCGAGTAAGACATCGACGAGATGATCATCGAGCAAATTGACCTCATCGACATAGAGCAGACCCCGATTAGCCTTGGCCAATAGACCGGGTTCAAAGGCTTTGACACCCTCAGATAAGGCTTTTTCAATATCAATGGTGCCACATACGCGATCTTCGGTCGCGCCTAAGGGCAGATCCACCATCGGCACTTTTTTGGCGGCGACTTTGATCTCTTGGCCTTCTCGCTCAGCTTGAACATCTGGATTATTTGGCTCGCGGTTAAACGGATCGCCGTCAGTGACTTCAATTTCTGGCAGTAAGTCAGCGAGGGCACGAATGGTAGTGGATTTGCCGGTGCCGCGATCGCCCATAATCATCACCCCACCGATCTTTGGATCAATCACATTCAAGATCAGCGCTAGTTTCATATCTTCTTGGCCGATTACCGCAGTGAAGGGGAAAACGGCTCGGCGGGCAGGCATCGCAGTACTCACAAGTTTAAATCAATATAATTGAGGGCTCAACCATTGTGCCACAGGAGGCCATAACCAAGTTGCCCAGACTTCTAAACCCTATGTTTATGCTAAATGCTGTCTGGCAAGATCCTATGAAGCCTTATCTATTGAGATCTATTGAGCCTCACAAAGCATAAACGCCCTCCGAAGAGAGCGCTTGTAGCCGTTTATCTGCAATCTAAAAGCCAATCGGAGCGGCGGGATTTGAACCCACGACCCCTACTACCCCAAAAACTATGTACCTAGGGAGTCTTAGCCTTTTTGTACTATTACGGGCATCCTTTCAGAGTTCTGTAAAGTTTTCTTGATATGGCCGAACCTACGCTCACTCAAATTTTCGGCGCTGCTGCCACGCAAAACAGCACAACCCTTGCGATCGCAAAGTCCGATCTAACCGCAGTCGGTTTGACCGCATCTGCTAATAATACGGCTGAGAGCCTTTTCGCTGCGTTGCTGCTACTGGCTAAAACCTACCTGACACAAGCTAACTTCGATGTGAATATCGACCAAAGCGTGACCGTGACCCCTGGCTTTAATTCGATTGTGCAGAGAGATAGCGGGGCGGGAGTGTTCACCGAATATCGACAATTCGCCTATAACGTTACTTTTCACAAGCTAGATAGCGCCGCACTTGATCCAGATGATATGTAATGAGCTGTCATTCTGAAGTAATACTGCCTAGCTATTGTGCAAACGCCACTGTAGTAATTAGGGGGACTGCCCTGGATGGCTTTGGGCGTAAAGTTCCGAATAATGCTGAGTCTTTTGTAATAACAGAGAATGCAAATTCTTATTGCTTAACGCTAGAATTTGTACTTTTTTACCAAGGCGAAAATTATTATTTCGGGCGGATAAACGGCCAAAGGACAGGAGCAGGCTACCTAGCTGACATACACATAGAAAGCGTAGTTTGCAATACTCCAGGGGTTACCCCTTATCAGTGCGAAAACAGGGGGTTAGTGCCGCTTAACCCATGCGAGGGAGTTCACTCCATAACGGTTTCAGGCACTGCACTAAGCAATCAAGGTCAGTTTGAAGTTGCTGCAGCCAACTGGCAGCTTACAGGAAGGCATATAAATTTTGTCTACGAAGTCAAAAAACACCCTTTTGGTTCATACCAAGGGTTCCAACTATATCAGCCGTTTATCAACGGTACTGCAATTACGGTAGCCGGGTTTAAGTGCGGTGTTGAGGTGACGAACATTTCCACTGTTTGTGAACCTGATTGTTCAGATTGCTGCGCTTTGCTACTGCCGATCGCTAGGGGGATACAACTATGAGCGCTGAATGCGATCAGCTGAGAGTTGAGCTGCAGAGAATCAGTAGCCAGATAGCGGCGTTAGATAATCGCTATATGCTCGCCAGCGAACGTCAGCCGATAAATTCAGCGCTCAGCAGGCTAAGAACTGGTCTTGAAACAGTGAAGCAGGTTGCTGATACAGCTAAAGCTGTTGCTGATTTAGCAAAAGAACTCGCTGGAATCGCTGACGGGAAAGCGGGCCGAGCGTTCTCTTTGGCTGAAGCTGCCTATGCGGTGTACCAGGTCATCCTCAATGAGCTGCGGCAGTATGTTCTAAGAGAGCGGTTCAATGCTTTAGAGAATCGACTAACGATAGTTGAAAATAGCCTAAATAGCTTCATTTCGGCATTGCAAGCCGTCAATCGCCGCGCTCTCGAGGCTTTATCTAGGCTAGATGTAGTTGAGCTAGATATTAGGGTCATTAAGCGCAACCTACTAGATTTGAGGGATAGACTCACGAACCTGCTAGGTAGGGTTGTTGACTTAGAACAGTGGCGTCAAGTCGTTGACGCAAGGCTAAGGCAAATAGAGCGGGATATTTACTCGATTTACATTCGAGTAAACACGCTAGAAGACTATGTGGAAGAACTTAAAGCCAAGGTTAGAGCGCTGGAAATATGGCGTACTGCCATACAGGCTCAGGTTGTAGCGCTAATCGCCGCTGTGGGCGTTCTAACTGCTGGTCTTGCAGCTTTGACTGCCACGGTCACGGCATTAGGAAAAGTCGTGGCTGTACTTGTGGCAAAGATGGCCGTAGTCATAGCCACCCTTACGGGGTTAGTCCGTAGCGTTGCGTCCTTACTCGTTCAAATGGCCATAGTCAGGTCTACATTGACCGGGATAATACGCCAAATCGCGCGTTTATTTGCTCAGTTGACTGCTTTAACCGCGCGTGTATCCCGTGTTGAAAATCTGGCGCGTAGGGCTTTGTCTGTAGCCACCCAAGCTTATGACCGAGCCCAGGAAGCTTACAGCGTGGCTATTCAAGCTAGGGGTATTGCACGGCTAGCACTAGAAAAAGCTAACGCTGCTCTATCACTGGCGCAAGCTGCTTATCAGATTGGCTCTAGAGCCCTCACTAGAGCGCTAGAAAATACAATTCGCATCGGTCAACTAGATTTCAGGATCCAAATACTGGAAAGGCTAATGCAGGAAATTCGCGCAAAGTTAGACGAAATTAAGCAATTGCTAACCGCTCCCTTTGGCGGTTCTATTGATCTCACCCCTTGCAATGCTGAAGAAGATGACCCGACATTACTTCTTTATGACGGTAATGGACTCGTAGGTTTGAGCAGTGCAGTAAACAGTATGGCGATCGCGCTGCAAACGCTAAATGAAAATACTCGCTGTGCGCCTTCTGAAAATACTAATGCGGCGTTACCCATGTATTTTGAAACGCGGCCAGGTGAGGTGCCTCAACTGGTGATCTTATGGGGGCCGGTTGATGGCGGCGCTAGTCGATGGAGCCTAACGGTTCCTCACCCTAGAAGCGTCATTTCTGATAAATATTTTTTCAATTTTCCTCCTTACTTCAAAGGAAACTATCACTTTACCTACCGATTGACGGATAACAGCCAAATCATCCTAAATTCTGCGTCCCCAGTTGAAGGCAATAGAGTTTTAAACTATTTGAAAACGCTAGTTGATCCAGCGTTTATTAATGTAGGGCAACTCCCTAAAATTACTAAAAATGCAGGGCAAGGCAACTTAGCTAATGTGCGAGTAAAAGCTACCTTTGTTAAGGCTTTTGAAGGCCATAGAAACCAAGCGCCCTTGTGGACTAAGAACCTTTAGGTACCGGGATATACCATTTGCCGGCTTCTTTAAATGCTTGCAATCGGCCAGTTTGGGCGCGCGCTTGAACAGCTCTTATTGAATAGCTACGGCTAGCTGCATACTCTGCTGATGTCAACAGTTTCATGTTGTGAGCAGCCGCAGCTTTTTTTGACCAAATTTTACGTGATTCTTGAAGTTTCAACAGTCCGATAGCCTTCATAAATCCTTCGCCTCTAGACCTGAAGCGTACAGCGTGATTTTATCTGAACCCAAAATGCCCCAAAGCGGGCATTTTCTTAAAGGCTACTTAATCACTACTCATTGAGGCTAAATCATGGCTGCTGCTATTACGACTACCGCAACAACTCTAGAAGGCCAAGCATTAGAGATCGTCCGCGAAATGCAAGAGGCTGAAGCCCTTTTGGTCGATGTCAATAACGTCCAAATTGATCTTGATGTTGAAGCCGGGATTGTTTCTCTGTCTGTTCAGTTGCCTGTAACTTTGGGCGGCACTGGCGGTGCCTTACAGATCGCGGCCGGTACATACCTCGCTTAATTGAAAGCTTGGATAGTTCATTTAATAAGGAAACCTACTAGGCCATAGTTATGGGCACAGACCGGAACCGCTATCACATCAAGATTAATGCGACGACATACGAGTTTCAGGGGGCAAAGTATGTCTACGATAAAATCAAAAGCAAAATCGGCGCGAAAGAAGTTACACAGCGTACAACTGGTGCAACAGGACTACGAAATCAGGGAAAACCTGTCAAAAACGTGGAAGAACTGAGAGAGTCTGTCCCCAGACTTCGTTTAGTTCTAAAAGTCAACAGACTAGGAAACAGCGCCCAAAATAGTCAGGGTAGCCGCACTCGGCGGGTTGATATCTACGTTGATCCGGCAAAGTTTGAATCAGCGCTTAGAACGCTTCCCGGTACTGTTGTCGGTGGTTTTGTCGGGGTTGGCGACTTTTATGTCGATTCCGTATCAATCCCGCGCCGTCGTTACTACCGATAGATGCGCTTTTATGGCCCGCTTCTATACCCGAGTCGAATTATTGGCCCGCTGCGATCAGCTAGTCTTACAACAAACTTTTTAAAGGTTTACGACTGGCGAACAAATTTCGCAATGGGGCGGCGAATACCTTTACGCTTTGAGGTTCCTATTCAGATACTGATTAGAGTCAGTAGCCGGATAGGCGCGCGGCGCGGTTGGAATCGGGCTGGATACTTGGCTCAAATCATTGATTTATTGCCGGGAGATCCTAAGGGGCAAATCTCTCGGCTTTACTTTGACGATAAGTTTTTAAGCCTTAATGGCAATGGCAATCCATTTTGGCTAGAGTTTTGGGCGCATTCATGGCTCACTGATTATCGGATAGAGCTATGGGCCAAGCTTGATCCGCTGCCATCTGTTCAATGTCGATCTCTTTTTACGCTTGATGGGGAGCCGCTAACCGTTAATGGGGCAGAGCTGATCATATGACTGAGTTTTTTAATCTTCCTGTGTTGGCAACCCCACAGGGTGATGATCAGGTTCTATTAGTGCGAAATAGCTTTGCTAGGCGATCAACAGTAGCCGCGCTGATTGCATCTGCTGGGCAAGTGGGCAATGAGCCGTCATTTTTCCACATTGGGCCTACAGCGCCTACCGATTCAACAAAAGTTCTATGGTATGAGGCTTCTGTCACTGGCGAAATCATTGGACAGTGGCAGCGATCAGGCAATCTATGGTTGTCTGATCAGACCTTTGCTGTCAGCAGTTTCACAACAGAAGTAAACGGAGATGCCTTTACAACAAATCCAAACCCCATACCAGGGGCGCAAATTTGGATAGAGCGATTCTCAGCCAGAGGGCTTTTAGTCGATCCTATGGGCAGTGGCAATCAGATTGATTTCAAGCTGAGCCTAGTTAACTTGGCTCAGTCAGAGACTTCTTTTTTCTTTGTGCGATTGCAAGGGCCGAGGGCGATCAATTCGTTAATCAATCTATCAGAGCCAGTCCATCAGGTCGTGAATGCTGAGAACTCTATAGGGCTATGGTTTCGCTCTCAGCGAACGGGCTCTATGAAAATGAAATTTTTAACGATGTCTATTTTCTTGAGGCGAATTTATGCCCCTTGATCCAAATCCTATTAGTCAGCCGGTTTCACTGCCAAATTGGAGCTTGTTTAAGGTTGAAATGTTTCTGAATCCGGCCTATAGGCGAGTCACGGGCGCGGTGACAAATCCCTTAACTATTTCTCGCATAGAGATGTTTTTTGGAATTTTGGGCAAAGATTATCAACTAATTATCGAGATGTGGCGGTTGATGTTGCTTGAGTGCCCAGACGAAAGCAAGCCGTCAGCCGCAGAGGCTAGCGAATGGGCAAACATTGCCAATGATTGTTTTATGCCGCTCTCATTTGATGCTGAGGGGCTTTTAATTCTTGCGGAATAGTTAAGTTCTCAGGGGCTGCAATCATTCCCATAGTTGGGATGGGTAAATTGTTACCTGAAATGGAATAGCCGATTAACTCGGTATAATGCCGGAGTAGAAGCAAAAAATGATTGAAGTTATGGGCGCTATTCTAACTATTGTCGTTTCTGGCGGCGCGGTGCTGGGCATGGGCATAAAGATGGTTTCTGCCATTAATCGCAATATTTTTTTGCTTGAGAAAATCGATCAAGAGCTGAAACAGTCACTGTCTAGAACAGACAAAATGGAAGCTTGGCTAAGACACCACGAAATCAGCCTAGTTCGGAGCGAGGTAACCTATCAGCCATTTAAGATTGATTAACTAGATGATTTGCGTGAGAGTGCAACTAATCAACGGTGTTGCAGTGGTTTCAGGTTTGGGCTTTGACGAAATAATGGGGCTTTTAGCCTTGTGCCAGTTGGCCAGTTTAGGCCAACTTTAGGCCATCGGCTAATCTTCGGTCTTTGGCCCCCATCGATGAGCGGCTGTTTTGTCTGCGTAGGCACTACCGGCAACTTTGGCGATCGCGATCGCCCTTTCTCTATTTGACCGCCAAAAAACATTTTCAGCGGCTTTGCTGTTGGTTTTGGCCAGCAGCTTGGTTTCCTCCTCACCAGCCTTATGCCACAGCCACCAGCCAATAATTAGAACAAGCTCGGGGCCGAACACGTAGCAGCCGACGACGGCGGCGAAAAAATAGCCGTCAGCTCCTTGGAATTTTGGATGTAGGGATGTTGTCAGGATGTCGAAGTGGTAGACAAGGGCCAGGGCGAGCCCAAATGCAAACAGCCTAAAAAGCCGCTTGGGCTTTATCACCAGTGAGTTGCCAAGATGGGCAAATGAATCTTCTTTCATGGCCCAGCTGGCGAAAGCAATCTCGACAGACGTACAGCCCACAGCGATCGCTACGCTCGATAAAGCTGAGGCACCTGACTTTATCATCAGCACCTCGGCGCTGATTAGCGTGTTCTCGACGGCCAGGGCTAGCGCTATGAAGATAAGCAATACGGCAAAGCCACGGGCCAGAAATGGAATGTTAATCATGATTTGACGACCTGATCTAGATAGTGCTGGTAGCGGGCGCGGGCGGACTTGTATCTATGACCGCCACCGGCGCGGATATCCCAAACCTCACGAATGGTTTTGGTCATGCTTAGGCCGTTTTCCCATCGTTCGATCACGGCTTCGGCCTCGATTTCATTGGGGCTGTCAGCCAGTTCTAGGGGCAGTTCGGGCGCTTCTGAAATGGCTGCAATGCTCTGATCGAGGGGATTCGCCACGGAAGCAGCGAGGGGAAGCGCGGCGGCGGGCGTCTGTGGGCTGGTGCGGCGCGGGTGCACCTCTACGAGCCCTGGATCATTTACGCGGGCGTTAGTATCCGCGAAAGGGATAGGCGCGGTGACACCGGCGCGGTGGATGATGTTGCGGTAGGTGAGGGCGGCGTCTGCCTCACGTTCGGACTCGGACGCAGACAGTAGGCCGACACACAGGCCGATGGCGGTGACGCCCAACAGTCCAACAGGGATGAACAATGCAAGAGTAAGCATGGGTGGGGGCTCCTAAAAACAAAAAAGCGATCGCACAGGCACAGCCAGAACGATCGCATTGGGTTATCTAATGTCGTGATCCGAGCACCTGCTGATGAGCTGCGCGAATAACGTCTAAATCATAAGGGTCAGTTGAGCCGGGGCGCTCTGACAAAATCACTGAAGCTGATTTGGCTAAATCGGGGGCGACTTCGTTCGCTAGTAGCTGGTTTTCATACGCTTGCTGCTGGGAATTCTGAGCAGGCGAAATGTCTTCTATTGGGTTATCTGTCATGGCTACGTTTCTTAAGTCTGTAGGGTTCATTGCTTTAGGTATTGTTGGGCTATGGCTTGCGGCAGCGGTGCTTCATGTGGGTTTGGGTATAACGGCTGATCTCTTCTACTGGTTAACTAGCAGGGTTCTACCCGGCTTGGTGACTACCTTTCTAGCAGGTGTAGTGTTATGGGGGCTTTACCAGTTGTTCTTTGGTGCTGAGAGGACGTAGACCGACGGCCACCGGCGCGGTGCCGGTGGCCGTTTATTTAGTCGAGCTGGATGATGGGGAAGCGAATAATCGAGTTAGGGCTCAAGCGTTTGGGCTTTTTACCATTTATCTTGGTGGTACGGGGCTTAGCCGATTTTTGGCGGCTACCTTTGGGTATTAGGCGCTCTCCAAAAGCGCCACTCCAAATTTTCGCGGCTCCATCAAACATTTCTTCTACACCTTCATCAATGGACTCTTGGCGCTCGGCGTTGGTCATAGTGACTTTGCCGGTGAGCGGCTCGAACTCAGGCGGTTGAGCGGTCAAGATTGCACTGAATGCGGTGAAAACTGCCTGACTTACGATTTCGTCTGAAACTCTTTCGATGTTCATCTGGTATCCTTATGTTTATTAGTTAACGAAAAGCGGTCGCACTCCTACCGGGGGAGAACGACCGCTTTTTATTGACTGAGTAAGTTGTATATTCATTGGGCGTCCTACTTGCACTAGGGCGTATTCCCTCCGGCCGTTGGCTGGGGGGTTTTTAGTTTTTACTTAGAGGCGGCGTCTTTTCAAAGTCCGCAGCTAAGTCTTCAATCGAGCATTGAAGAAGCCTGCACAAATTAGCGAATCCCTTCGCTGTGAGTTTAGGTTCGTGCTTTCCTGCTTCCCAATCTTGAACAGCACGGGAGCGAACCCCCGCAGCATCTCCTATTTGCTTTTGCGTAAGACCGAGTAATTTTCGCCTTTTCACGAAAGGGTGCCTATAACTTTCTTCCATTGTACACGTTGTTAACAGCATGTTGTCAACAACGTGTACAATTGACCTACACGTTGTTGACAGCGTAATTGAGTCGGTACGGGTGAAGCTTTCCACGGCAACCCGTACCGATAACCCAATACAGCACAAATTGAGCACTAAAAAGCAGCCTACGGAAGGCTGCTCAATGCCCTAATTAGACTGCTTTGCCTAGAAATTAGGAGGTGAGTTATTTCATGACCGGCGCTGGCTGCTCCGCTTTCTGTCGAGCCAGCCACTCACGTAGGGCCTTCTCACGAGCTGCATTGATCGAAGCGTGTACGGAAGTCCAATTAACGGCTTTGGTCATAATGCCTGAAAACTATGCTGAGTAAGCTATACAGCCATTCTAAGCATTGTCAGGACACGAGGCGCGATCACGCGGTGAAATTACGGATAAGAATTCAAAACAAAACCCCTCAGAGCTAACGACTCGAAGGGGTTTCAAAAAATCAAATTGGAATTAGACCGATGATAGATATTATACATGACCTCAAGGTTGCGTGGTGGGCCTTGCGCAATGATTTTGGCTGGAAACAGATAAGAATCCGCGTCGTTTGGCCAATCAGAATCTGGCCGGGATACCCAAACACACCATTTATAGGGGCGATCATCTTTCAACGGGCTAGGCTGCATATCCTAGTGCCCTACGAGGTTGAATTTTCCTATTTCATGGCCTCTGCTGACATCAAATAGATTTTCTCCTGCCGTCCTATCGCTACTAGGGCGGCTTTGTACTTTTTACACAGAAATCATGTTCAAAATAACCGACCATATCGAGTTCGACTCATCATTTCGTGCTGTGTGCCCATCCTGTGAAGCTGAGGGCAAGGGCAAAAAGAAAAACCTCTCTCTAGTGCCTGACACAGACGGGGCTTATAAATGTCACCGTGGCTGCTCACCGGAAGACATCCGATCAGCTCTAGGTATTCGTCCGACTACCCTCATACCGGCGTCATTAGCGCCTAAAGTGCCGCCTAAAAAGACGGTCGTTAACCCTCAGAAGGTGAAGGCGGATCACGAACGGCTACTCACCTCAGACGGGCCAGCTAGACAGTGGCTGCGTGATCGCGGCATCACTGAAAAGCTAATCGTTCGCTACCGGCTCGGCATATCAGAAGTTCGCATCGGCAATAAGCGCCATTGGGGTATCACAATCCCCATTCCTGTAGACGGTGGCTCCGGTTATCACATTAAAAAGCGGGTCGCGCCTTGGGATAAGTCAGCTCAAGAGCTAGCCGAATATCAGCCATGGAAGCAATATGGAGTGCCTAAAACCATCTACTGGACTAATCAGCCAGCCAACGCCAGCACTACGTGGCTGTGCGAAGGCGAATGGGATGCCATGCTGCTGGGCGAGCTGGCGCTGAAGTCTGCCGAACCTATTGCCGTGGCGTGCTTCACCTGCGGCTGTAGTAACATCCCAAGCGCTGAGCAGCTAGATGCACTACCTGGTCAAGTGGTCATCTTCTACGATCGCAACGATGCCCCATTACCGAACGGTGAGCGACCGGGTGAAGCTGGAGCCGAAAAACTGGCGATCGCACTCGGCAAAAATGGGCGTATCGGCTTGGTACCCATGCCCGATGATTGCCAGGCAAAAGGGTGGGATGTTAGTGACGCCATCAACTACGGCTACACCTTAGGAGACTTTACAGCCGCAGCAGCAAAGGCCACAAAGCCAACGCCCAAATCTAGCAGCACTAATTCCCTCAAAAGAGCGCTGATTTGGAATGATGACCTAATCGCCAATGCACCCGACTACACAGAGTTCCTAGTACCCGATCTCCTAACTGAAGACGAGCTATTTTTATTCGCAGCCAGCCCACGAGCGGGCAAATCACTCATGGCCATGACGCTAGCCAAGGCGGTAGCCAGCGGCGACCAATTTCTAGGCCGTCCATGCACTCAAGGCACTGTTATCTACGTCAAATGCGAAGACTCCCATACAAAAATTAAGGAAAGGGAGGCCGCCCAAGGCTGGGGGGCAGGTCTGCCGGTGGCATGGCTTGATGATTTCAGGCTCAGCAACATGAGCGAACTGATAGAGCTGGTAGAAGAGCTAGACCCACGGCTGATAGTGCTCGATACCCTCAGCCGCATCAAAGATTCAAATATTTCAGAGTCATCGGCAGAGATGAGCCAGCTGCTCGATCCGCTGCAAAAAATGGCCAACAAATATGGCGTATGCGTCCTACTGGTTCACCACACCGGCAAAGTCAGCACCGATAACGTCCATAACGTCGATATTTTCGACACTATCAGAGGCAGCAGCGCTATTAGGGCAGTGTGTCGCGGGTCGATGGTGCTCGCCGCCGGCGAGCGTGACTATCGCCTAGTCGTCGAGAACGGATGGGGCAAACATGACCTCAAAGTAGTGCTCGACGCTAACACCCTCACATGGAAACAGCTAGGCAAATGGTCGCCGCCGGTGAACATGTCGCAGCAAGACCAAATTTTAGACGCGCTCAAAAAAATGACCTCAGCGACTGTAGAGCAGCTCCATGAGGAAACTGGAATTGCTAAAAAGTGCCTCTACGAGCAGCTTTCACGCTTAGTCAACAAGGACGAAGAAGGGCCGACCGTCATTAAAGAAGGGTCGAAACGAAAATATACATATCGCCTCGCTATATTCAACACTATTCAACAGTTGAATAGCGTGTTGAATAGCGAAAACGCCGATGGTCAAAGCGTTATAGGCTATAGTCAACAAAATATATATTCTGGTGGAAATAATTCAACCACCCAAATTTCGACCACTGATAGTGTGCCAGTGCCTGTGGCTCAACTTTTTGGTCAAACGGTACCCCCCACAACCTGCCAATCTGTTGACTATAGCCTGAAAGACACGCCATATAAGGAAAGCTATAATCAACACGCTATTCAACACCCCCCATTCTGTGGACTAAGTTCAACCGCTGGTATATCGGCTGATTTGTCAAATGATGTGACAGTTAAAAAAACGCTAGTGGTCGAAATTGGATCGAAGGTTTATTACACTGGCCAAAGTTCGACCAGAGCCCGTGTCTGTGGTCGGAAAAAACTCACTTGTCAGATGTCAACTACATGGCGCATAAATGACAGCTACACGACAATAGAATTAGAGCAAGATTTCTTTCTCCCCATTTAAACGACAACTATGATCGGCGCGACAACTATGATCGCTCGCGGCTATCCTCCCTGTTAGTTGCGCCTTCAGCGCTTCCACTACGCTGGGCAGCAGAGCGCTTTCGATAGCTCTCAGAATGGATATCGATAATGAGGGCATGGTGAACCAGACGGTCAACAGCGGCGACAGTCATCATGTCGTCAGCGAAGATTGTATTCCACTGACTGAAAGGCTGGTTGGCAGTAATCAGCAGAGATCGCCGCTCATAGCGGTGAGCGATTAGCTCAAAGAGCACCGAGGTTTCGGCCTCAGACTTCTTGACGTAGCCCAAGTCATCGACGACCAGCAGGTCATAGCGGTCAAGCTTTTTGAGCATTGCCGGTAGTATTAGCTGTAGCTTGGCCTGCTGAAGTTGTTGGACAAGGCTAGTGGCAGAGAAGAACTTGGCGCGTTTGCCAAGCTCAATAGAGGCACGCGCTAAGCCAATAGAAATATGTGTCTTCCCAGCGCCCGAAGGCCCAAAAATCAGACAGTTCTCGGCTCGCTCCAGCCAGCCGATATCAGTGGCTAGCTGCATCAGCGGTGCCGGGTTGAAGTCAGGTATATGCGTCCAGTCGAAGTTGGAAATCGTTTTGGTGCCAGGGAAGTGCGCTTCCTTTAAGGCCCGCTTTATGCGGAGGCACCAACGTCTGTCCACCTCCAATTCGCAGAGATTGAGCAAAAATTGGGCGTACGACCACTGCTCTTGCATCGCCTGATGTTCGAGCCGTTCCCAGTGGCTGAGCATATGCGAGAGGCGTAGGCTTTTGAGATGGCCGCTGAGGTCTTGGTACGGGCTTGCTGCTGGCTTCGGATTCGATTGATTTTGGTGTGTCGTTTGCTGGCGTTTCGAGATCGTTGATAAGGTGGACGGGGCTAAGGAGTTGGTCATAGGTCGATAAGTCATGTTGTTTGACGCTCACCGTAGGCATCTGTGTGCCGGTGAGGAGTTGAAAATGACGGCGCAAGCCCAGCAGCGTGAGCGTACCGGCTGATAGCTGCTTGTCCAGATAGTCAGCGACAGCAGGGGCTTTGTTCTGCGTGGCCGCGACATAAAGGGCTTCAACAATGAGGACAGCGGCTGAATCTAACTCAAAATTCTCTTTAATCTGTTGCCATAAACGCTGATAGTGGTCATTTGGCAACAGGTCATCGCGCCAGGTGCAGTAAAGGAAAGCGCGTGGCTTTTTTCTGAGCCCTTCTATCACATGCCGATAGTTGATACATCTAGCACGGCGTTTGCCTTTGGAACTGGCCCGCAGTCGCGGCAGTTCAACCACCATCTGATTACCTAGATAGCCTCCAATACGGTCGTGATAGAGACGCAGTTCTAGCTGCCTGCCAATCAACCGAGACGGCACGGTGTAGAGCACGCAGCGAACCTCAACCGTGCTGTAGCGGCTCACCCGAGCCGTCAGTACCTCATAGTCACAGGCGCGATACTTTGGTAGCGGTTGCAGGTACTTTTTCTCTTCTGCAAACTTCTTAGCACTGCGTCTGTTGAGTTTGTCGACCGAGGCTTGAATGAACTGCTGATAGGCCGCTACACTCTCAAAGTCGTTGTGGCCACGCATGTACAACGCCTGTGTGATGCGGTTTTTGAGATGGCCGTGAGGACTTTCAATTCCACCGTTCTCGTGGGCGATGCCTTTGTTGTTTCTCGTTGGTTCCAAACGGTAGTGGTCACATAGTTCCTGGTAGTACTCGGTCAATTTCTTGCGCCGTGCCCCTCGCAAATTACGATAGGCCGCGCTCAAACTATCGGTGCGGTGCTGCTTTGGTGCGCCACCACTGGCGTGCAGCGCATTTTGCAGGCCCTCTGATAGCGCAATGAAGCTTTCTCCGCCTTGAATCACCTGCGCATACTGCCAGCCGCTGTAGGCTAGGCGATAGTGATAGATCAGGTGCTCGAATGGCTTTCCGTTGACGGTGATCTCGACACCTTTGAGTTCTGTGAAGTCTGAGAGCCCCATCATTCCTGGCTCGTGACGCAGCTCGAACATCACTTCTGGCGCTGGCCCATGTACCGCCTTCCACATCTGCACGCGCCGTTGAACGGTACGAAGCACTCGGGAGTATTCATCAGGATACTTCTCTTGTAGATACTCGAACAGCGTCGTCGGCTTAAGTCTCGGCTCTTTTCGCAGCATCGGTTCTAGTTCACTTTTCCACACCGCTGCTAAAGGGTCAGGGCTCGTGCGCCAGTCTCGCGGTCGCCCCCGATTCGGATGATATGACCCTGACTCTATTCGTTGACCTGTACGCCTCGATATTTCCGCTACCGCAGCGGCTTCGACCTGCGTAGCGCCCGTTTCTCTCGCATTCATATACACGCGGGTTTGATAACGTTGGATAATTCGATGGGACACTGGTGGCTTTTCCCTTTTTGCAATTGGGTTGCCTGCCAGTGTCTTTTCTTTGCCTTCTACTTTTCTGTCACGACACCTACATTGGCGCTTCGCGATAGAGCGCCAATGTAGCTGGCGCGCGGCGCTCTGATTGCGTCTTTCTTACTGTCGCCTAATA
>JBGTNW010000125.1:0-2693 GCA_041742865.1 Phormidesmis sp. | reverse complement strand
ATAGCTCACCTGGTAGCCCCGATCTGGATCTGCCGAAGCCAGATCTGCTCGCTTAAGATCCGGCTGAGCCCGGCTGCAAATCGTCAGCTGCGCCAATTGTGCCATGCTGTGCAGCGCTTCTCCCCGAAAGCCCAAACTACGCACATTCAATAGTTCTGGGCGAGTCGAAATTTTGCTGGTCGCATGAGCGACGGCTGCCTGCTGCAAATCCGCCAACGCCATGCCCGCGCCATTATCAGCTACCCGCACCTGCCACTGCTGCGGCCACAGGCTCACCGCAATTCGAGTCGCACCCGCATCCAAAGCATTGTCTATCAGCTCTCGCACGATCGCTGCCAGCGAATCAATGACCTCACCCGCTGCCATTAAATGCACCAGATCGGGTGCTAAGGGCCGAATTTGCGAAGCTGTTTGCATCTCATCCATAGCTACTAGTTTAGCGGGCCAGCCTCACCGCTAGATTTCCCTAAATGCCCTTGGCCAAAAATATCAACAGCGTAAATATACGGGTTATAAGCAATGAATTGGAGATAGCAACGTTCTGAGTTCCGTATTTACTGTGATGTGCAGACGAGTCGTTCGGCGCAAAATAAGGTCACTATCTACAAAAGCGCATACACATCCATTCGTTGATTCCTAAGGGGCATTTTAGGAGAGATGAAACCGGCATGGTATACCCGCGCCTTTGCAGGTGAGCAGCCTGACCCTGGGGGCTTAAAGGGGTCAGGCCTTTTTCTTTTTAAAGCAAGAGTTGACTCTCATGGATGACGGCTCGAGCTGATGGCCTCGAGCTAATGGCTAAAATTGCTAAGAAATCAGCTCTGCTAGCTCCATCCAGCGTTCGGTAGCGCTTTCGATTTCTACCGCGATCGCAGCTATTTCTGCCGATAGCTTTTGCAGCGCTTGATGATCGCTCGGCGGGGTCGGATACAGAAGTTTTTCTAACTTAGCTTTTTTGGCCTCTAGCTGAGGAATTTTATCTTCTAATGAGGCGTACTCTCTTTTCTCTTTATTCGAGACTTTTTTGCTTTGAACAGCATTAGGCTTCTCAAAGGTTTTTTCGCCTTGATTTTTTGGGGTTGAATCTGTTTTTTGCGCTGTCTTTTGCACGGCCTTTTGCGCTGATTTCTCTTGAGAATCTTCTCTTTTCTTAGTCTCTAAATAAACCGAATAGCTGCCGGGATAGCGGCGAATGTTGCCGCCCGGTTCTAATGCAAAAATGTTTTTCACGGTGCGATCTAGAAAATAGCGATCGTGAGAAACGGTGATGACGCAGCCGTTAAAGCTTTCTAAATAGTCTTCTAGTACGGTGAGCGTCTGTACGTCTAGATCATTAGTCGGTTCATCGAGAATCAGTACGTTAGGGGCACTGAGCAGCACCCGCAACAGAAACAAGCGGCGTTTTTCACCCCCTGAAAGCTTGTGAATCGGGGTGTACTGCTGATTGCTGGTAAACAAGAATCGCTCTAGCATTTGAGAGACGCTAATTTGGCTACCGTCGGCAGTTGTGACAAATGCGCCTTCTTCTTTGAGATAGTCCATGACCCGCTGATTTTCATTCAAAGCAGCTAACAGCTCTTCAGAATGCTGATTAAAGTAACCGATGTGAATGGTGGAGCCAATTTCTACCGTGCCGCAATCAGGCGCTAGTCTGCCGGTGATAATGTCCATTAGGGTCGATTTGCCCGCCCCGTTGCCGCCGATGATGCCGATGCGATCGCTACCCGTAAATTCATGCGTAAAGTCTTTAATCAGGGTGCGATCTCCATACGCCTTACTCACCCCCACCACTTCAATCACCTTTTTACCAATCCGCCGCCCCGGCGTATCAATCTCCACCTTGCCCTGCGTTTCTTTGAAGGTCTTTTCCTTCATGTCCTCAATCCGGCCAATCCGCGCATTTTGCTTGGTGCTGCGCGCCTTAGGCCCTTGCCGCAGCCAAGCTAACTCGCGCCGCAGCATTCCTTTAAACTTCTGTTGAGAGCTTGCCGCCGAGGTTTCCTGCTCTGCTTTTTTCTCTAGATAGTAGGCGTAATTGCCCGCATAGCTGTACAGATCAGCGCGATCAATTTCTAAAATGCGGTTGGTCACATTGTCTAAAAAATAGCGATCATGTGTAATCAGCACCAGCGCCCCGCGAAACTGCCCCAAATACGACTGTAACCACTCGACTGACTCTGCGTCTAAATGGTTGGTCGGCTCATCCATCAACAGCAGATCGGGATCGCTCATCAGCGCCGTAGCCAGCGCAATCCGCTTGCGGTATCCGCCAGAGAGATCGCCCACCCGCGCCTCAAAGTCTTCAATGCCGAGCTGGCTTAAAATAATTTTGGCATTGGTTTCTAAATCCCAAGCCCCTTCGGTCTCCATTTGCTCACCGACCACGGCCAGCCGGTTCATGATCTGCTCTAACGCCTGAGCATCGGCAGAATGAGACAAATGAGACATCTTGTGCGTCAGCGCCTCGTACTCGCGCACCAGCTGCATTTGCTCACCACAGTCGGCAAAAACCTGATCGAGCACGGTGAGATCTTCGTCAATGTCGGGCTGCTGAGGCAAATACACCAGCCGCGCGCCAGATTTGGTTAGTCGCTGGCCACTGTCAATCGGTTCGAGGCCGCCCATCATCTTCAGCAGGGTAGATTTGCCTGAGCCATTGACCCCGATTACACCGACCTTATCGTCCGGTTCAA
>JBGTNW010000124.1:0-9218 GCA_041742865.1 Phormidesmis sp. | reverse complement strand
GCTTCTTTTTGGTATTTATTGAGCAGTTAACAAAGGCTTCATCTGGCTGGCAAGCTGCTGTGAGCGCACTTTTCGGCCTTCTGGCTTTAAATGGTAGTGAGTATCCGCAAATAAAGTGGGCTGAGCTTGAATATTAAGCGTCTCTTCATCGATCAAAACAGGCGCGATTTTGCTGAGTTCTTCAGCAGATTTTTGGACGTTAGCCCGAGTAAGCGCTTCTTCAGTATTGCCATAGATCCAAGGCATAGATAAAATCAGTTCGCCGCCTCTGGCTTCGACTTCGGATTTAAATTGAGCAATCCGCTGAAGCGCATAAGGTGAGACCGGATCCGGAATGGTTAACGGCCACCAAGCACCCTCGCGCAGCTTGGTTTCCGTAGGATCGCCCTGCTTCGTTAGTGGGCCGTCGTAGTAGCCTGTCAAGCGGCCTTCCTTCATCAAATCCCTCGCGGCTTTAACGGCCCATCGCAAAGATGGAACGCCCATTTGTAGTGTTTCTAGGGCAAGTTGTTTAGCGGGTATGCCACCGAGCCCTGGTTGGCCAATAGCCACAGCAAACATGCCTGACCTGTCGCCGAAGCCATCTTCATCAAGCAGCAGCATATATTCCGGAATCAGCAGCACCGTATCTCCGGGCTTTACAGTTTCTAACATGCTAGGCAAAATCACATTGAGCCCAACTGGCCCATCTAGGCCGAGGTTGACAACGGGCATATTGATCGCTCTAGAAAGCACATCAGAATTGATGGTGTAGTGCGCGCCCGATCCGCCGGTAATGATCAGCTTGGGATCAGGTGTTTGGTTGGCGATCGCAATTTTATTTTCATAAAGCGATTTGAGCCAGTGGGCTTCTCCACCGAGATGCACGTTGTAAATAAAGCCCCCGCCCCACGCTAAAGCCGCCACGACAAACCAGCCCAAAAACTTGGGTAGCTTTAGCACTGGCAGCTTTGAATTTGGCATTTTTATAGTGGGCAGATTGGTCGTCATGGGAATGTCTAGAACTCAAAGTAAATAAAATCAGCCGGAATATTAGCGGCTAGAAGAATTGTCAGCACCAGCAGGATTTTGGACATCCAGGGTGAGGTCAATAGCTCATATTCACAGGCCCGCTCTTGCCACACAGCTATGTGCTCTAGAGCAAGGAAAGCGATCGCTAGCGCCAGCGTCACGCCCAATACCAGCCCTTCGGGCGAATTAAACAGGCTCACGGCCTCCATAAAGTGAGCAGGCGAATAGGTCCAAGGTGTCACCAACGTGACTAGCTTAGCCAAAAGCCGCCGACTATTGGTTTCCATAAAAAAGAGACAGCCCAAAATCACCGCCCCAAACGTCAGCGCCCAAGACACCACCTGAGGCCGCTTCACAAACCGATTAGTCGCCTTCGCAAAGGGCCGTCCGGCGTAACGCAGCAGCAGCAGCAGCGCCCCATGATACGCGCCCCAAATCATAAAATTCCAAGCCGCGCCGTGCCAAAATCCCGACAGCGTAAACGTAATGAATAGGAAAAAAGCCGCCCACTTTTTGCGCTTGCCCATCAGCGGTAAAAACACGTAGTCACGAAACCAAGTGCTCAGCGATACATGCCACCGTCGCCAAAATTCATTGATACTTTGAGAGGTGTAAGGCGCGAGGAAATTAATCGTGAGTTTGACGCCAACTATGCGCGCCAAGCCCACCGCCATAAAGCTGTAGCCACCAAAGTCAAAGTAAATTCTCAGGGTAAATAGAAAAGCGTAGAGCCATACCAGCCAAGGATTCGCGCTCTCGCCGATGCCATCGGCAATATAGGGCGAAAGATTATCGCCTAGCACAAATTTCATGAATAGGCCCAGCGACAGCCACCGCATCCCGACATCAAAGTTATCGGCACTAAACTTGAACTTGAAGTCTTGAATTTGGGGCAGCAGCTTACTGCGCCGCTCAATCGGGCCCGCGACAATCTGCGGGAAAAAGGACACAAAGTTAATGTAGTCCAATAGCTTTAGCGGCTTTTTACGACGAGCAGTGTATGAATCGACGACAAACGCCACCATTTGGAAGGTGTAAAAAGAAACCCCCGGTGGAATCGTTTGAAAGACGGGTAGCGGAAAGCTAGCTTGCCAGTCGCTGGGAATAGACGCTGCTAGCCCAATAAAATCTTCAATAAAAAAAGTGAGGTATTTGAAATAGGCCAGTACCGCCACGTCAAAAACAATGATGGCCGTCGCAATCAGCTTTGCCTGCTGGCCTTCACGGCGCAGCATCAGGCTCACCATGTAGTAGTTAAACAGAATCTCAAAGAGAAAAACGGCAAAGCTAGTGGGACTAGCATTGAGAAATAGCAGCAGGGAAAGGGCCGCAATGCCAACCGTGTCAAAGCGATCATGCCACCAGTCAAACCGTTGGCCAAAATAGCGCACCGCAAAGAACGGCACGCTTGTCAGCAACAGCACCCACCAAAATGAAAACTCGGAGAAATTCAATGTCTTTACTCTAGTGCAATGGGCCGATTAGGCGATAACTGATGGGCTCAAACCAACTTACCCTTACACAGTGACGTCAAATTCTTCGACCATGTAGGCGGCAGCTTTTTCAATGCTGGGATAGTCCCATAGCAGGGTAGAAGGCAGCTCTAGATCAAGCCAATCTTCTAAGTCACCGACTAAGGTCACCGCATCAATTGAATCTAGCCCGTAGCGAGTTAGGGGCTGCTTTACATCAATGGTCGTGGAATCAAGTGAGAGCACATCAGCAAGCTGCTCAACTAACCAAGTTTGAATTTTGCTGACGGGCGTGGCTTGCGTTAATGGCTCAGATGAGCTGGGGTTCTGGAGCTGTTGCATGAGATTTGGCCTCCTGTGTAGATGGATGAGTTGTTGAGCTGTCTGTAGAATCACCGGCTGTAAAATCTAACTGACCAGATATGGATCCGCTAGAGCTAGCGTGTGCCGAAAGCTGAGCTAGCTGAAACGGCACGATTGAGAACATTTTGTCCGACTGGTGTAGCCGCAAAAGTTCTTGGGCTACATTTTCGTAGTAGGCACTAGGGGGTGGGGGGAGCGATCTCCGAAAGCGAGAAAGCAGCCGATGCAAGCTCAGCACTAGCCATTCACCTTCAGCAAAGAAACCTTGCATGTCCTCGTGATGGCGATTATGCATCCACATCAAAATGCAGGCTATAGCCGCATGTAAGTGGCAGTACTGCTTGGCTAGCTCAAAGCTCTCAAACGACTGATCGTGTCCATGCTCAAACGCCGACTGAGTAATCAGCTGATCTTGCGCATCGATCTCTTCTAGAATGACGCTGCCAAGGTCTATCACTTGAGCCAGTACTGCCTGATTTCCAAGCTTCTGACCGGCAGGCCCACTAGCCGTCTGACCAGCGGTGGAACCGCCAGCTTCCTGCCAAGTTGTAAGATTAGCAAGATCAGCCAAAGTGATCTCTAGCCCCTGCATCACATCATCAGCCCCTCGGCTAATGAGCTCTAGCCGGTTAGGCTCAAACGTGGGCAAGTCCTGATCGAGTGAAAAGCTTTGAACCAAACGAACCTTAAGCGCCGCTAGCTTATCGGGCTTTTGGCGAATTTGCAGCCGAGCTTTGGCTAGCTGGCGACGCTGCAAAATCAGCGCATGTAAATTCACCACCGAGCTCCCGTCAAACATGCTGATGATAGCGCTGTCTCGAAGGGCCTTTTGAAAAACCCCCGAATCGTGCTCATCGCGCATGTAAAACCGTGACCCCAGCACGACTGAGGTATCTTTCATCACCTGTTCTAACGTTACTGGAACAAAATATTTATCCACCGCTGACCAGACGCTAAACTGACCAGTCGCGACATGAAAGCCTCGAGCCGCGCCGATGTTTACACAATCGCAAATGAGTATGTCGATAAAGGCATTCGTCAACGTGCGCCGCGCGTGGGGCATGTCCATTACGGTTTTGCCATAGAGCTGACGATTGATCGCAAAATTGAGCGTCGTGCGCAGCGTCGTATCTGCTGCCCCTTGCGAAAAAGCAGCGCACAGCGCCCGCGTAATTTGAAAACCCTTCAAACCCAGCTCTAGCCCGTGACCTTCTTTGCCTAGCAGCATATGATCGGGCACAAAACAGTCGCTAAAGCCAATGCCACTCATATCGGCAGCGCGAATGCCGTGGGTTTTAATCTTAGGTAAGTTGTAATACTGACTTGGCTCGAGGTCTTTTTTCTCCACCATAAATAGAGAAAGCCCTCGATTGCCGCCCTCCGGATCGGTTCGCGCTAGCACGTAGGTCACACCCGAGATAGTCGCTCGATTAATTGGCCACTTTTCGCCATTGAGCAAATAGCCGCCCGTAACCTTAGTCGCTGTGACGGCACCACCGACCAAATCACTTCCATGTTCGCGCTCAGAGTAGGCCAAACACATGGTTGTATGGTCTTCACGTATGAGCCGAGAGAGCGTTTGCTTTTGCTCATCGCTGCCTGCCATCCAAGTCAAAAAAGACCAAAACAGCGTCGTAAACGCAATCGAAATATTCAGATCGCGGCGGGCCAATACCCGCACAAAGGCTACGAACTCCTCAAAAGATGTGAATTTGCCGCCACATTCAGTTGGGATGTAGTAATTCTGAAGACCCCAGTTATATAGCCAAGCAATTTCGTCATGCGGAAACTGCTCAGCTTCGTCTAGCTCAGCAGTGCGCTGAAAAGACATTAGACTCTCGGCCTGATGAGGATTACCCAAAGCTTGCTCTAACCGTTCAGCGAGTTGGTATTGCGCTAGCGTCATGAATGCCTTCCTATTTTTGTAATCCTTTTCCTTTAACCTTGGCTTCAAACCTTAAACCCTTCCTGACAGCTCAGCTTTTGCACCAAGGACTCGACCTCATGTTGGAGACTACGAACCTTTGCGGTAAGCCGAGGATTTTCGCTCCAGTCTGCAAGGACTTCTAACTCACCTGCCAAAAAGTTTGCTCTACACTTGCTCCGCTGAATTTTGCCGCTGGAGGTTTTGAGCACATTGCCCGATTTCACGAGAGCTACCGCATACACTTGTAGCTCATGAGCTTCTGAAATAGCCTGACGAATTTCAGCAATTAGCGCCTCAGCTTCTAAGTTCGGCTGATGCTGACGCTCGATTTCTTGCACTACAACTAACTGCTCTTCGCCGTCTTCAATAATAGAAAAACATGCGCCGTAGTCAGGCCGCATAGCCGGAGCCGTTTGCTGCACTGTCCACTCAATGTCTTGCGGGTAATGATTGGTACCGCGAATAATAATGAGGTCTTTAATGCGGCCAGTGATGTACAGTTCGCCGTTTTGAAGAAAGCCTAAATCGCCAGTTCGGAGGTAGCGCGTGGCTCCTTCTTTGACAATTTGTGCCTCAAAGGTTTCTTGGGTGGCATCGGGCCGTTGCCAGTAACCATGTGCAACGCCGGGATCATTTACCCAAATCTCACCAATTTCATTAGCAGCGCAGCGCTCTAGCGTATCGGGATTGACGATGGCAACGGTTGTTTCACAGACTAAGGTGCCGCAGCTAACGGCTTCTCGAACGTAGGCAGCATTGAAGGCATCCGCGTCGGCTGCGACTACTTTGCCCTGCTCTAGTTCGCTAGCTGCCAACTGTAAAATTACGGGCGCTCGACCCACTGGCGTAGAAGAAACCAGCAGCGTTGCTTCCGCTAAGCCGTAAGCGGGTGAAAAGCTTTCCCACTTGAATCCATAGTCTGCAAAAGCTGCATGAAAGTCGCGCATGACTCGCGGATTGATAGGTTCAGCGGCGTTGCCCGCGCTGAGCCAGCCGCTAAGATCTAACCCTTCGCGCTGGGCCGGTTTGATGCGACGAACGCAGAGGTCATAGGCAAAATTGGGGGCTTGGCTGTGGGTGGCTCCGTATTTTTGAATGGCCTGGAGCCAGCGTAAGGGGCGCTTGACAAAGGCTAGAGGGGCCATGATGTAGCAGGGTGCACCGTTGTACAACGGTTGGATGAGTCCTTCAACGAGGCCATAGTCGTGAAAGTAAGGCATCCAGGTGACGGTGGGACCAGTAGGGTGATAGCCGCAGCCTCTTTGTAAGTAGTCGGAGTGGTGCAGCAGATTGTAGTGGCTGAGCATCACGCCTTTGGGTGTGGAGGTAGAGCCCGAGGTGTATTGCAGGTAGGCCAGTACGTCTTTATCTATTTGGGGATCTTGCCAGTCGTTGGCGAGGGCTAAATCGACGGTTTCGGTATCGATCCAGCGCATGGTTTCAAATTCAGGGAAGTCAAGGCCGCTTCCTTGAATAAGTTCGATAATGTGGGCGTTGCTTAAGACGATGGTGGCTTCGGCGTCTTTAATGATTTCGCGAAGGCGAGGCAGGGTGCGCTTCATGCGGCCTGCATCTGGTGGGGGCACAGGGATCGCAATCACGCCTGCGTAGAGGCTGGCGCAAAAGGCTGCAACGACTTCTATGCCTTGGGGGTAGAGCAAGAGTGCGCGATCGCCTTTCGCCTCCTGTTGCTGAAGTAACGCCGCTATTGCCCGCGCCCACTGATCTAACTCGGCGTAGGTATAGGCTGCACCTTCTCTTTTGCCATCGGCTAAAAACTGATAGGCCAAATCATTGGGCTGCGTTTTAGCCCGGTGCTGAAGTAACTCTATGAGCGTAGAAAACTGAGCACTTTGCTGATAAGTGTCGTCTAAGGCATTTTGAGCTTGGACATTTTGGGGTGGAGAATAAACCATCGCTAACAACCGAGAAAGAGTCAACTAGGCAGTATCTTTAAGGCCCTTAAGGCCGTAGGGCTGCTCATGTTGACAGATGTACACTGAAGAAGGTTGAAACTAAGTCTGCTATCTGAATAGGGCTGAATGAAACTGAGGTGGTTGCATCATCCTCTACGAAAGAATACTGACACACCCATCCTCTAGAAAAAAATGGCTGCGCGCTCTCTTTACATAAAAAACAAGCTTTTACATTGTCTTTATGAATAGATTTAGGGCTTGTGCGTTTCCCGATAATATTAGCCGACGCATGGATGTCTGCTTTAGATTTCCCAAGCATGAAATGCCCATAACCTCGGCCCCGGTTTCGCTAGTACGGCAATTTACTAATGCAATCAGTGTGATAAAAGCACTATGAGTGATGGTATTCAAGTTTGGCAAATTCCCCTTCAGGTGAGTTTGAACACAGTAGATGGCTATTTGGCCTGTCTTTCTGAGGATGAAATTCTCAGAGCTAATCGATTCAAGTTTCCTGATGATAGACGTCGCTTTGTGGTCGCAAGGGGCGCTTTACGATATCTGCTAAGTCAGCACATCGGGAAAGCACCGGCTGCGATTGAGTTTGGCTACGGCAAGTATGGCAAGCCCTTTGTCAAGCAATCCTTTTCAGCTCAATCACAGCCGGTAGACGCCTCAGATGTTTTGCCTTGCGAGGCGTTTCAATTTAACCTTTCTCACTCCGGTGATCTAGCCTTATGTGGGTTGGGTTGGCATCGAAAAGTAGGCGTTGATATCGAAAAAATCAGGTCTATCAGTCGGCTAGAAATGATGATGGAGCGATGTTTATCAACGGCTGAACAGAATCGAGTAAACGCGGCGCGACCAGAGGATCAGTCCCGCCTCTTTTTAGAATATTGGACCTGTAAGGAAGCTTATTTGAAGGCGACCGGACTAGGCTTGATCCAATCTATGCAGAAAGTTGAGGTAGAAGCTTCGCGATTAGTTCACGTTCCGGACGATTATGCAGAGGGCTGGCAGCTTTATTCAATAGCAGTGCCTGAAGGCTATGTTGCGGCCTTGGTCGTTGCGGGGATGGCGGCTACTACGGCGGACGTTCAAGTTGACATCTCAGTTAAGGTGTGGACGCATCCTGAGTTTGACCGATCACAATGACAGATTTGACCGAGCGTTGAATCGGCTGGCCTTCTGCGTCTAGTCGGCCTAAATAGGTTTGCCCATTGTAGTAAAGGGAAGATGAACTACCGCCGTCTAGGTTGAGTAGTTGGATTGCGCCGAGAGATGTGGCAAATTCGGTGAGTTCAGCTAGCGTCATCCCCGTTGCAATTTGGCCATTGGGCAAGTTAGCGCGCTGGGCGGCCATAATTAGGAGCAGGCTGCCATCGAGGCGCAGTGCAATGGCACTTCTGGCATTGGGCTGCACGCTGCCGATGGCGTCGCGGATCAGTTTGCCATTTTCGTCGCCATTTTCATAGTCAGTGAAGGCTTCGATAAAGGCGGTGTTTTTGGGCAAAAGCTGCGGGCCAGCGCCGAGAGCCGTTTCGAGGATGCAGCCGCTGGCTGGGGGGGCATTGTGGGGCGCAATGTCATAGCGAATTTGATCTGGGCGAATTTGATCTGGATCTGGGTCTGACTCTTGGCAGCGATAGATGCGAAACTCAGAGCGATTCAAAATTTGAGGTAAGTAGGCTTGAAGATTGGGGTTGCCGGTTAGCCTTTCGTTACTAGCCGGATCGCCGACTGATTGGCCTTGAGAGATGAGATGCGAGGTTGTTTTGCCGTTTTGCGGATCAAAAAAGCCGCCATTAATAACGGCTAGGGCGTTATTTTGCTGGGCGAAGTCTGCAACTGTTGTGAGTTCGTTGGCAGTAGCGATCGCCACCGGCACACCTACACCCACGCTCACAACATGAACGGTCGCTTGCGGTAGCTCGTATTTCTGGTAATGAGTGGAAGGTTGGCCAAGAGACGCAGATGAGTTATTTAACGAATTATCTGTGCCCAGCCTGTTCTGAGACGCAATAGCCTTTGCCAAGACTGAGCCGGTTCTGGCCGATTTGGCCAAATACAGGAAGACAATGCCAGCACCGAAGACAAGTGAGGTCAATAAACAGAGCGCTTTGAGCTTTTTATCTGGCAGCATTGCGTACTTTCTCGCTGTAATCTTTGGGTCGCATTTGGCGAAAGCCTCGAAAGGCGAGTTGTCTGGCCCAAGCTGGTAAATACGATAGCACTTGGCCGACCCTGCCCCGATTCGAGAGGGCGCTAAGGTTTTTAAGTTCGGCGATCAGGGCTCTGCCTCGCTGGGTTTCACCTTTTTCGATCAGGCGCATGGCCAGTACCTGTTTAAGGCCATGCAGCTTAGTAATTCGGGCTTGCTCTAGATCCAGTCGATCAGGAAAGCGGTAGCTTTCTAAACAGAAAGACTTTGCGGACAGAAAATGGATGTCTTGCCTGAGGCCGGTTTGGCCACCGTGAAAGCGATATTCCATTAGGCGTTCGGGGATAAAATAGGCGCTTTGGTTGGCGAGA
>JBGTNW010000123.1:0-4271 GCA_041742865.1 Phormidesmis sp. | reverse complement strand
GTAATTTCTGAGCAGCCGTTAGATACCATCGTGCCTTTGCAGCGCAATAACGATGGCGCGGTGATCACCCAGTATTACATGGAAGATGTCGAAGCCATTGGTCTATTAAAAATGGACTTTTTGGGCTTGCGCAACCTCACCATGATTCAAAAAGCGGTGAACCATATTGAATCTCGGCACGACATTAAGATCGATCTCGATGCGCTGCCTTTGGATGATCCGGCCACTTACAAGCTGTTGGCTGGCGGCGAACTTGCGGGCGTGTTTCAGCTAGAGTCTTCTGGCATGAGACAAATTGTCAAAGATCTGAAGCCTTCTGGATTAGAAGATATTTCTTCGGTGCTAGCGCTCTATCGTCCGGGACCGTTAGATGCGGGGCTCATTCCAAAGTTTATTGACCGCAAGCATGGACGCGAGAAAATCGACTACGCCCACGATCTTTTAAAGCCGATTTTAGAAGAAACTTACGGCATCATGGTCTATCAAGAACAGATCATGAAAATTGCTCAAGATCTGGCTGGCTATTCACTGGGTGAAGCCGACTTGCTGCGCAGGGCAATGGGCAAAAAGAAAATCAGCGAGATGGAAAAGCACCGCGAAATCTTTATTGAAGGGGCGAGTAAAAACGATTTCCCGCGTCAGCCTGCCAACGATTTGTTTGATCAAATGGTGCTGTTTGCAGAATACTGTTTCAACAAGTCTCACTCGACGGCCTATGGATTTGTCACCTTTCAAACAGCTTATTTAAAAGCCAACTATCCGGTTGAGTACATGGCAGCGCTGCTGACGGCGATCAGCGGCGATCAAGATAAAGTGCAGATGTACATTGCTAGCTGCTTGAGCATGGGCATTCAGGTGCTGCCACCGGATATCAACCGTTCAGGGGTGGATTTTACTCCGTTGAGTAATCAAATTCTTTTTGGGCTGTCGGCGGTTCGCAATGTAGGCATTGGGGCGATTGAGGCGATTGAAAAGTCTCGGGGTGAAAAGGGCGCTTTTAAATCTTTGTCGGATCTGTGCGATCGTGTCGATCTTCGAGCCGTCAACAAGCGCGCCTTAGAAGCCCTGATTCTCTCAGGGGCGTTTGAGAGTTTAGAGCCCAACCGCCAGCAGCTCATGCACGATTTGGAACTCGTGGTGGACTGGGCTCAAGGCCGCGCCAAAGACCGAGAAGTCGGCCAGGGCAATATCTTCGATATGATGGCAGGCTTCGCCGTAGCTGAAAGTGGTGCCGCTGCTGTCACCTTCGAGTCTGCCCCCAAAGCCCCATCGGTACCCGACTACGAGCCTCAAGAACGGCTTAAGCTAGAGAAGGATCTGCTGGGCTTTTACATCTCAGATCATCCGCTTAAAGGCGTACAGCACTCCGCTAAAATTCTGGCCCCCATTGGCCTTGCTGATCTCAGCGAACAGCCCGAAAAAGTCACGCTCAGCGCCATTGTCATGCTCAGTATGGTCAAGCCCGTCACCACCAAAAAAGGCGACTCCATGGCAGTGGTCCAAATGGAAGATCTCAGCGGTCACTGTGAAGCAGTGATTTTCCCTAAAGCCTATGCCCGCATAGGCCAATACATTAAGCCCGACGCGCGGCTGATGATATGGGGCAAAGTAGATCGCCGCGATGATCGGGTGCAGATGATTATCGACGACGCCGAGCCGCTAGAGTCGATTCGGATGGTGATGGTCGATTTAGATCCGGCGATCGCCGGAGACATTGAGCAGCAATACCGCCTGCGCAACGTGCTCAAAGCCCTCCAAGGGGAAAACGAATTTGCAGCCAAAACCCCAGTGATTGCCGTTATTCGCGCCCGCAATCAGCGCCAAGCCGTGCGCTTGGGTTCGCAGTTTAGAGTGCAAAATGCGGAGGCCGCCGTCGCCGCCCTGCAAGCCGCCGCGTTTAGAGCCAGAGCCACTCCTTTGATTAGTGCTTAGCTAACGCTATCGGTCGTCACCACTTGAGGCGTCAGCCCCATCGCCTGCAAGGCGCTTTTAGCTTCTTGTTGATAAAGCAGATTCATCACAACCACAACATCAGGTAAATAGTGGGCGATCACGTTGGGAGAGACAATCTTTTGTCCTGTCCCGAGAATGAACTTGTTTTGCTTGCGAGGGTTGATGTCCACTGCATATTCAATTTTGTCTTGCGGAAAATATAAAGGGTGTTCGGCCCTTCAAAAAAGAGCGTCGTGCTAGGGTTAGGCTCAATATGTGTTTCAGAGAGCTAGCCGAGAACGGTCTTCAATAGGCTACTAAGCAAAGCTTTTCCCCATCTTCTGAGGTCGTAAAGGTTTCATAGAGCTCTCTGTACTCTAGCCAAGTGAGAAACGCTATAGATCTGACAAGCAGTTGACCTTCCTTTTCTATGACAAATAGCCAGCTAACTATGTTCGCTCAGACTCTCCTTGAATCGCCTATTGAGCCAATCAGAAATACCTCTTAACTGTTCTCCTCAGAAATTAACGTTCAAGTTATCCCTACTGATTGTGATGTCTGTATCTTGGAATTTGGAATTGCTGATAGGCCCGCTGCGCTCTGAGAGCAGCAGTTCCTATCACCGCTTGTTAAATCTTGGAGAATTGAACCGTTGAGGATGAAAATGTGATGACTGCTTGGAGAGGAAAAGCCTGGGTTTTGGGTATGGCGATCGCCCTAAGCGCGATCGCCATACCAGCCTTGGCCCAGCGACCCGCAAGCCAGTTGGCGGGTATCAGGGTGTTACTCAACCCAGGACATGGCGGGCCAGAAACTGGAGCGGCTGGGCCAACGGGAGTTTGGGCAAAAGATGTGAGCTTGACCGTATCTCTGCTGCTGCGGGAGGAGTTGCTCGCCAGGGGAGCCGTGGTCGTGATGACGCGGGAGACGGATCAAGATGTATCGTTAACTGATCGCCAGCGGCTGATCGCCCAGTCGGAACCGGCGATCGCCCTCACGATTCACTACACGACCGTGGAGGAGGACGGGGATGCAGAAGGGAGCCAGGGCATACGCTCCTATTGGTATCATCCCCAGTCGCAGGGGGCAGCAATGTTTCTCCATAATTATTTGGTGGAGCGTCTGGGAAGGGCATCTGGGGGCGTTTTTTGGAACAACCTGGCTCTGACCCGCCCGTCAGAGGCTCCGGCGGTGGTGCTAGAGCTGGGCTTTATGACCCACCCCGAGGAGTTTGAATGGGTCACAGATGAGGACGCTCAACGGGCATTGGCACAGGTCTTAGCGGATGGTATTGGGGCGTGGTTGCAAGGTGAAATTTAAACGGTCACCATCTAAGCGTTTAGAACGTTGCGCAGCAAGCTTGTCATAGGCATTATCGGCTATCGGCTGAAACCGCTTTGATGATCTCTTCTGTCCCCACATAAGTCAAAAAATACGAGAACACTAATCACCGTTGAATGACATGAGCGGAAATGCTGTTGGGTCATCGTTACGGTTCTTACCCTGCTCTGCCTACCTGAAAGCGAATTTCCCGTAGGAAACTGGCTATTGACTCTAAGGTTCCAGTGAGCTCCTGAAACCAGATTGATAGCCCCATTATGAGTCCCGGTACTGCCGCATAATAGATTAGGCTCCAGCGTACCCACCTACGGCGTGCCGGGGGATAACGGTAGCGGGTCAGCCAGAGTAGCCCCAATGGCGCAATAATGTGGATGATTAAAATAACTGGCAAGCCGTAGTAAAGGGCAGCCAACCCCACCCACATCTGTTGCCCCAAAGTCAGCAGATACAGCCCCAGCAGGAACCAGCTTAGCGGCCCAATGGCCGCTAAAACTTTAAGCCAAGTTTGGTGCGGCTGCTCGTTTTGTCTCATTAGAGGTTCTTAGGGTATTTGCTTCAGCAGAGGTAGACTAAGGGATGGCCCCTTGGTTTGAGATTAAGCAGTAACCTTCCAGCCCTGAGACTGCTGCTGTATGGCCCCTGATTGACTCAATAATAAGTTGTGCAGTATTAATTACAAAACAGACTGCCTCTAAGCAAGCATTCAGCGTGAATTCAGTGTGATCAATTATGCATGACTACTTAAAGGTAAGTCCCTGGCTTTGGCGGAGAGACTATCTAAAGTTTAACCGAGTGCCGCAATCGTAGGAAATTCTAAAAACGCTCTGCCCAGAATGCCCTGATTTCTATGTTTAAAAGTTAGAAGTTCTTTTGATTGCTGGACTTGAAACGGCCCACCTCAAAGTCTCGTCTCTTAGCGTGCTTAGTGGCGCGATCGCTCACTCGCTTGCGCCACATCTTAAAACTAGACGTCTTCATCTGACGACGCATGATCAAAA
>JBGTNW010000122.1:0-3258 GCA_041742865.1 Phormidesmis sp. | reverse complement strand
TAAAGGAATTAGGGAGAAAATGCGGGTGCAGAAGTCGTTTGATGTATTTGTTCACACAGGAGAGGTATCGGGTGATTTGCAAGGCGGGCTACTCATTCAAGCCCTGTACCGGCAGGCGACTAGTCGCGGAATAAATCTGAGTGTGATTGGCGTGGGCGGTCAGCAAATGGAGATGGCGGGTGCCAAGATTTTGGTCAACACCGTTGGGCTCAGTGCGATTGGTATTTTAGAAGCGGTGCCCTATTACTTGGCGGGCCGGGGAATGCAAAAGCAGGTAAATCAGTATTTGCTAGAACATCCGCCGGATCTAATGGTGTTGATAGACTACAAAGGGCCGAATTTGGCGGTGGGTAAGTTTGTGTCCCACCATCTGCCGCAGGTGCCTATGGTGTATTATATTGCGCCGCAGGAGTGGGTACTTTCGACCCCTAGTACAAAAACGATTGTAGAGATTAGCGATAAGCTGCTGGCGATTTTTCCAGAAGAAGCCACTTATTATCAGCGTTCAGGGGCAAATGCGCGTTGGGTTGGCCATCCGCTAGTCGATATTTTGGCGGAGCCGATGACTAAAGCTCAGGCCCGATTAGATCTATCAATTGCGCCGCAGACGCCTGTGGTGACGCTACTACCTGCTTCCCGTAAGCAAGAGTTAAAATACATTATGCCCGTGATGTTTGCAGCAGCGGCAAATATTCAGGCGCAGCAAAGTGATGTGACTTTTTTGGTGCCAGTGTCACTGCCAGAATTTAGAGCGGAGATTAGCGCGGCGATTGCTCAAGCCGGTCTGAACGCGCAGCTGATTGAAAAAGCTGATGGTCAGCGGGCGATCGCGGCAGCTGATGTCGTCATCAACAAATCAGGCACCGTCAATTTAGAAGTCGCCCTCATGAATGTGCCACAAGTTGTTATGTACCGGCTCAGCCATCTGACGGCTTTGATTGCCAAATACATCGTGCGCTTCACGGGCGACTTTGTTTCACCGGTCAACTTGATGGAAAATCAGCCCATTGTGCCCGAATTTTTGCAGTGGGCCGCGACCCCCGAAGCGATTGGCAATGCAGCGCTAGACTTGCTGAAAGATGATGCTAAGCGATCGCAAATGCTGGCGGGCTATCGTCAAATGCGGCAAGCCATGGGAGCGGTAGGGGTATGCGATCGCGCTGCCAACGAAATGCTAGACATGTTGCCGGCCGCATCGCCATCGACTCTCAATCAAGTTTAGCGACTTAATCACAGCAATTGAAGATTCAGCCATCACGGCAAGTTCCACTGCTAAATCAGATGCGGGTTCATTTAGCTAGCGTAATTACTCCAAATGGAGTTATCTACATACGCACGATGCACTACACTAAGTCAGAAAATACTAGGCCATTAATTCACCTCAACAGCGATTGAACAGCGATTAAGCAATTGATATAAAAGCCGGATAGTGATTGGTTAGCTATATGATCGATCTGACTATAGATTTTGCCGTTGAGAGAATGTTGAGCGCACAGGGTTGGGTGGTTAGGAGATAGGCGTGAATATTACAGAATTATTTAGGCAGGGTGGCCCTGCTATGTGGCCCCTGCTTTTTCTTTCGATTTTGGCGCTAGGCACCATCATCGAGCGAATTTGGTTTTGGTCGAAAATTTTGACCCGCGAGCGTGAAGTCTCAGGTCGAGTGTTAGAAGCGGCTCGCCGTGAGTGGTCAGCCGCCACGCAGCTCGCTCAGCGTGCGACGGGCTTACCGATGGGACGGTTTCTATTTGGCGCACTCAAGCTTAAAGATCAAGATCCTGAAGTGTTTCGCTTAGCGCTTGAAACCGCCGCTAATGAAGAGCTTGCTAACATGCGCAGAGGCGAAAAAATCCTAGAAGCGGTCATTGCCCTCTCTCCGCTGCTAGGTCTGCTGGGCACCGTCTTGGGCCTGATCAACTCGCTTGGATCAATTAATCTCAATGATTTAGGCGTCGGTGATGCGACCGCTGGCACCGCGCTAGGCATTGGTGAGGCGCTTATCAGCACCGCAACGGGCCTAATTGTGGCCATCTTCAGTTTGGCATTTTATCGTTTGTTTCAAGGCTTTGTGTTTGGCCAAGCCAAGGTCTTTCAGCTTTCGGGCAACGAGCTAGAGCTGCTGTATCGTCAGGCGTGGGCTTACACGGATGGCAAGCCGAGTCGGCTGAGTGAAAACTTGATCAATTCACCGCCTTCGCCTACCGTCGATATGCCGCCGCTAAGAAGCAAAACCGAGAAGCCAACGACATTTTAAAGGCATAGAATTAAAGGCATAAAGCTTGAAACGTGAAGTACAAAACGTAAAGCACAAAACCTGAAGCATGGCATCTGAAGTATGAAGCTAGACATGAACAATCCTCAATCAGACGTGCATATTGAAATTTTGCCGATGATTGATGTTATTTTTTGCATTTTGACGTTCTTTATCTTGGCGGCAGTTGGTCTGACCCGGCAGCAGGCAATAGCGCTAGATCTACCCGCTGTCAACAACAGTTCGCCGGTTGAAGGTAATAGCCGCGATCGCCTTTACGTCAGCGTCGATAGCGCCGGTCAGGTCTATGTTGATCAAAGCCCCGTGCCGCTAGGGTTGCTCTACGATGTCTTGGTTCAGCACAAGCAAATTGCCCCGAGCGGCACGATTGTCCTCTACGCTTCTCGCAGTGCCCGCTATGAGGATGTGATTAAAATTCTAGACCTGCTGCGCACCGTGGGCGGTGATCGGGTTGCCTTGGCCACTTTGCCCAACGATGCCTCGCTAGATCCCACCAGAAGTAGCGGCACAACCACCGAAGATCTGCTGCGCAATCAGGGCATTGATCCTACTCAAGGGACTCAAGGTTTTCCGAGCGACGGCAGTGGACTTAACGATGGAGGCATTAACAGCGCCCCGCTGCCTAATGTTTTACCGAGCATTCCAAACGGCACTCAGCCCCAATCTCCCAGCGATCTTCCCCCGATTGCTCCTTCATTTCCTACCGATACTACCCCCGGCCTTCCAACTGCCCCAGAGACAATCCCCTAAGTCTGGCCGCCTCTTTTCCAGCATGGAGCGTAGTCGAGCCAAACTTCCCTGCAATTTCCGTATCGCCCGCCACTTATCAAGATAAGATAGCGAGATTAAACTATTGGGTTAAGGAAAGAGCCCCAGCTCTATTTTTTTGTAATGAAGCATACGCTTTCTGTATTGGTTGAAGATGAAGCAGGGGTTTTAACCCGAATTGCTGGATTGTTTGCCCGTCGGGGCTTTAATATTGAAAG
>JBGTNW010000121.1:0-4206 GCA_041742865.1 Phormidesmis sp. | reverse complement strand
GCCAGTCAACTCCAAGCCTGCCGCAGCCAGTTTCCAAACCACTATATTCGGCTGATTAGCATCGATCCACAGACCAACCGCCGCCTCAACGAAACTGTTATTCAACGCCCCAAAGACTAACCTACCGCCTTCTGAGTTAGATTCTTCATGGCTGCAAATAGCGCTTTAGGCGCAATAGCCCAAACGTCTGCCCCAAATTCAGCGGCAGTAAAGAAACACCTTCCAATCGCGACTGCACCCAGCCTTCACCCCACTGCCATTCGTGAAAGCCGTCAATGCTGCCGCTAAGCAAAAAACGCACCGCAACTGGCGTGAGCTGCTCTACCTGGTGTCCTACCTTGGCGGGGCCTACATAGCTCTCAAACGCTTGTCCAATCGCTAGCTTGGTTGCAGTAGTACTGCTAAAAGATTGTCCGCCGTTGCCATTTAAAAAGCTGACCTGCTGAGGCCATAGCCACTTCTTTAAGTGGCTCGGTTCAGTTAAGCTTTGGCCAATCCGCTCGGCGCTAGCTTTTAGCTCGATTCTTAATTCACTGTGCTGATAGGTTCCAAACATTCTTTCTAAGCGTCATCATAGCAACGACTAGCTAGCGACTTTTTCTGGATGCAGCTCAGCCTGACTGGGCAACTCTAGGCAATAGCCTGCTCCATAGACAGTCTTAATATATTGAGGATGGCGCGGATCGGGCTCAAGCTTAGTGCGCAGATGCCGAATATGCACGCGAATAGTCTCAATATCATCATTGGGATCGTAGCCCCACACTTCTTTGAGAATCTCACTGGGCGACACGGTTTGCCCATGTCGCTGAAGCAAACAGTGCAAAAGCTCAAACTCCAAATGAGTCAACTTTACCGTTTTATCCAGCCAGATCGCTTCAAACCTTTCTGTAACCAGCGTCAGAGGACCGTAGCTCAGAATTTCGCTGTGTTTAGCCGCTTGCGGAATTCGGTCGGTGCGTCTGAGCAAAGCACGCACCCTAGCCAGCATTTCCTCCAGCTCAAAAGGCTTCGTGAGATAGTCATCTGCCCCGGCGTTAAACCCATCGACTTTGTTTTGAGTTTCGCCCAGCGCGGTCAGCATCAGCACTGGAATATCAGCAGTGCGATCATCCCGGCGAAGGCGCTGACACACCGTAAACCCATCGACTTTGGGCAGCATTAGATCGAGCATGATTAAATCAGGCACAATCTGTACCGCTAGCGCCTGACCTTTGATCCCGTCACCAGCTTGGCTGATATCATAGCCAGCCATTTCAAGGTTAATGGAGACAAGCTCTACGATAGCTGGGTCATCGTCAATGACAAGTATACGAGGCATATTAAAAAGAGGGGTGATATGCTCTTAAGCCTACCACTTCCGTCAATAGGAGGAGGTCTGTTTACGCCTTGTAGAGATGCTTTTGTAACAGCTACTAACCGAGTGCCTAGCCGAGAACGGCCACTCGAAAAGATGGCTATCAAAGATGTTCCAGCAGCTTCAGCGACTAAGAACCACCTAAGCTTATAGTAAATACTTATGCCTTTACAATATGTAACAAAAGTATAACGAGCTTACTACTTGCACCCTTGCTTTAAGGTTTTTATGAATAATCTTCCGATAATCTAAATGACGATATATAGCTTTGGCCACTTAGTCTCATACATTAGCGATCGCTAGAACCGTTATACATTGCGGGCCCAGTGGCTAGGTGTCGTGTGAATGCAGCCGACAACGGCTATAAATTCTCGTATTAAGCATCTATATTCAATCATATTTATCAATCACCATAGATAAATATGTGACCTAATCTGCTGTTAGGCGTTTGGTCGTTTCTACGATGCCTTGATTCGATGCTAGACGCTTGAACTCCCCAGGTAGGATTCGAACCTACGACCAATCGATTAACAGTCGACCGCTCTACCACTGAGCTACTGAGGAATGGGAACTTCATAGTACATAAGCTAGTGACCGTTTGGCAAGATTTTTTTTAGCCAATGTCATTCAATTTCGCCCATTCGCATTTTTGCTAGCCGCGCTTGAACGTCGGGGTTTCGGCTAATGGGCACCCGGCCTGAACGTTTCTTCTGAGGCTTTTGGCGATATCTTACCTGCTGCGCGATGCTATCGATTTCCCCTTCTAAGTGCAGCGCAGATATGCCTTCAGCCCCATAGCCTACGACCGTTTGACGGTGTACAGCATCTGAGGTTGCCACGATCAGCCGCTGTGTGAATTTACGGGCGTCATGGCGAAATTTGGCGCAGGCTCTTTCGATGTAGCTGTCGGCGGTTTGGCCAAAGCCAGTGTAGTGAACCGATAAATGCGGGGTGATGACTGCTTGCGACGGCGGGGTGCGCTGCTCATAAGCGTCGAAGACAGCCCAGGTCTCATAACCTTTATAGGCGCTATAGTTAGCCAGTGTGGTGATCAAGGCTTCTCGGGCCGCGTCTAACCCTTGCGCCTGCTTAAGGGTGGCCAGGGTGCTCCATGCGCCGATAATGTTGTATCCGTCTACCAGCAAAATCGCCTGGGAAGGGTCATTGGACATGGGAAAGCAGCCGTAGCGGTGATGCTTTTATTATAGTAAGCGATTGTTTAGGGCTAGCGATTTTTGTGACTAGGTGTCTTTTAGCTTTTGCTTAAGGCGCTGCGGGTCACCGCTATCGCTAACGGCTCCATTTTCAAGCAGGAAAGCGCGATCGCAATAATCCAATTCCGCCAGTCGATGCGTCACCCACAAAGCCGTGAGCCCTCGGCTTTTGACCAGTGTCTGGACTTGACGTACCAAATCGATTTGACTCTCCGGATCAAGCAGCGCCGTAGGTTCATCTAAAAGCAGTACTTGACAGTGCTGGGCAATGGCTCCGGCTATAGCCACTCGCTGCTTTTGGCCGCCACTAAGCGCGTAAATAGCACGCCGCTGCAAGTGCTGTAAGTTCACAGCCGTGAGTGCTTCATCCACTCGCTGACGAACTTGGCTCAAGCTCAGTCTTTCTTTGACTAGGCCAAAGGCAACATCTGCGCCGACAGTTGGCATCACGAGCTGATGATCGGGGTTTTGAAATACAAAGCCGACTGGGCCTTGGGTTTGGATTTGGCCGCTCTGGCGTTTGAGCAAGCCCGCTAAGAGCTTTAGCAATGTGGACTTGCCACTGCCATTGTTGCCTAGCAGCATACAAAATTCTCCCGGCGCGACAGTTAGTGAGCAATCGCGCAGGACGGCAATGCCAGTAGGCCAGTAAAAGCTGAGGTTTGTAACGGCGATCGCAGCGCCTAATCCGTTGCCTAACTCGCTACCCGCCGCCTGCTGGCTATTTTTCGCACTTGTCATGCTCGTTACGCATTGCCGCCGGTGAGGGCAAAAAATCCGGGGGCTCGGCCGGAAGCGCCCGCGCTGCCAGACTTTTCATACATTTGCACGGCGGCAAGTTCACTGACGGCGATCGCAACTTTTTTATCGGTCATCTTGTCACAAGTTACTTCCAGTATGATTGGGTTACCAGAAGTAAGCGCCGCTAACCCTTCTTTGTAGGTAGCTTCGGCGCTCTCTTTGTCCTTTTTTTGTACCGTTAGCGGCATCGCCGTATACTTCAGCGTAAATTCAACAATGTACATAGTGGAGTTCGCTTAATCAATATCGTTAGTCCGCCCTCTAGTATTGCAAACAATCCCAAAATCAGGGCTGCAATTTTTTTAGGCAGTTTCCGCCTCCGCTTAAACTTGCCCTTATCATTTTATTCGATTCCTTGGCGTGCCCTATGACAAAGGGTTTGCCCCTCAGCAGTAGAGTTTTATCCTGTGGTCAGAAGATTTTTTAGAAAAGTGACCCTATAATAATGAGAAGTATGGTGAAGTTTAGTAAACACACCTGATCTTTTTCTCAGGTAAGTTGCATTTAGCTATTTATCTTAGCGCTCTAAACTTAGGTGAACGGCACTATTTTTTGTGTGAATGACACCTAAGTGAGCAGTCAGTGAACAGCTAAGTTTAAGCAACCTTTGCCCAGCTCTAATTTTATAGATAAATTGTTTGGAGATCCTCTTTAATGACCATAGCAATGGGACAAGCGCCCGCCGCACGGGGACGCTTTGACGTCGTCGATGACTGGCTAAAGCGCGACCGTTTCGTATTCGTGGGCTGGTCTGGTCTGCTTCTGTTCCCCTGCGCCTTCATGGCCATCGGCGGATGGATGACCGGCACCACCTTTGTCACCTCGTGGTACACCCAC
>JBGTNW010000120.1:0-10115 GCA_041742865.1 Phormidesmis sp. | reverse complement strand
TCCGATGATGTCGCGATTGATATTGAGCGGCCTGCACCACCCTTTTGGGGGCCAAAGGTGCTGACAGCGGCAGATATTCCAGTTGAGGAACTGTTTGACTATTTGGACATGCAGGCGCTGGTCGCCGGACAGTGGCAGTTTCGCAAGCCGAAGGGTCAGTCCCGCGAAGAGTACGACGCCTTCCTCACTGAAAAGGTAGCGCCGATTTTGGCGCACTGGAAGCAGCGAGTTATCGACGAAAAGCTGCTAGATCCGAAGCTGGTGTACGGCTACTTTCCCTGCTTAGCAGAGGGCAATACGCTGTATGTGTACGACTGGCAGGCAGCGCAGCAGGGCGAGCCTGGTGAACCGATAACTTCATTTGAGTTTCCGCGTCAGCGCTCCATGCGGCGGCTCTGTATTGCTGACTTCTTTTTGCCAAAAGAGAAAGCAAATCCCGGTGAGTACGATGTCTTTCCAATGCAGGCGGTGACCGTAGGCGACATTGCCACCGAATTCGCGGCCAAGCTCTTTGCTGAAGATAACTACACCGACTATCTGTATTATCACGGCCTAGCGGTGCAAATGGCCGAAGCGCTGGCCGAGTGGATGCACATGAAAATTCGCTGCGAGCTGGGCTACGCGGACAAGGAGCCGGAGGGCATTCGCAATATTCTGGCGCAGCGCTATCAAGGGTCGCGCTATAGCTTTGGCTATCCGGCCTGCCCGAATATGCAGGATCAGCCGAAGCAACTGGCGCTGCTGGGCGTTGAGAAAATCGGTATGCACATGGATGAAAGCGAGCAGCTTTATCCGGAGCAATCGACGACAGCGATTGTGACGTATCACGAGGCGGCTAAGTACTTTAGTGCTTAGGGCTGTTGAGCGCGTGGCCAATGGGCGGCGGCTTGCTCTAGGACGTATTGAGCGATCGCTTCAATTTCTCTCTCACTCAACCGATCTGCATAGGCAGGCATGACGCCTTTGCCTTGGGTAATGAGGGCAGCGATCGCGCTCACTTCTCCATAACCATTGCGCAACAGCGTCTTTTGCTGCAAATTTTTTCCCCGGCGAATCAAGTTGCCGCCGTGGGCGTGGCAACTGCTGCAATGAGTCTCAAACAGCGCCTGCCTATTCGCTGCTGCTGACCCGAATGCGTCAGCTTCTAGCACCCCTTGGGCCCAAACAGGCTGTGCGCTAATAAGCCCGACCCAGCAGGCGATCAGCGCAGCCGCTAAAGCCCACCGACTCAAGTAAGTCCTAGCAAAGCTAGGCCAATCGCTAATATCTTTGAAACTCATTTCAGTACTAGAAAATTTACAGCCGCCGCCGAACGAATTCAGCCTGCTCACAGTATCTGTGATAATTTAATAGAGATTCATAATTAATTAATATTTAGTAGAGTTACGTTTTGCAAAGAGCTTTAAGGAGCTATCAACGTTTCCTATCGCTTTAGCCCATAGCCGTCATCTTTATTCATTTAGCCCTAGCGCTGTTTTAAGAAAGTCCCTTGTCTGCACGGTTTCTGATTGGTGTATTTGTTCCTACTGAGTCTTTAGCGGATCCGCTGCATCGGCTGCTTACTCAGAAAAGTTTTGTGGTGAGCTGGAGTCAGTCTCAGTCTGATTTTGCTGACTGGGTGATTCACAACCGGCATCGGATTGACTGCCTGATTGTGCAATCTTCAAGTGAGGCTTTTCAAGCTCTGAATTTATTTCAGCAACGCGATATTCTATTGCCGACTCTAACGGTAGGCTGCGTCGAGACCGCAGAAAACGATGAGGCGACCATCGCTTATCATGAGGCCGTTACCTTCCTTAATATCAATCACTTAGACGGCATTGATGACGCTATTAAACTCGCTGTAGAGCGCTATTTGCAACTGCCAACCCCAGCAGCAGCGCTGCCCGATATCCTTCTGGAGAAAGGTTCTGAGAGCGGCGATAAGCGGACATTTTTGCTGAGCTTGCAGCAACAGCGACTCAGTGAAAAGCTTAGGGAGCGTCTAGGCTATGTGGGCGTTTACTACAAGCGCAACCCCCGGAATTTTTTGCGGCATATGAGCCGCTCAGAGCGCCAGGAGTTTTTAGATAAGCTCAGCCAAGACTACCGGCACATTATTTTGAATTATTTTGCCAAGGACACCATGATCAATCAAAAAATTGATGATTTTGTCAATGTGGCTTTTTTTGCCGATATGTCAGTGCCCAAAATCGTTGAGATTCATATGGAGCTGATTGACGATTTTTCTAAGCAGCTACAGTTAGAAGGTCGCAATGAAGAAGTTTTAGTAGACTATCGGCTGACGCTGATTGATGTGATTGCTCATCTGTGTGAAATGTATCGACGTTCTTTGCCTCGTGAAATCTAGAGATCTGCTATGACTGCCTCTAAAAAAACCTACATTTTGAAGCTATACGTCGCTGGAAACACAGCTAGCTCCATGCTGGCGCTGAAAACCCTGAACACCATTTTAGAGCAAGAATTTCAAGGCGTTTACGCGCTTAAAGTAATCGATGTCCTCAAAAATCCTCAGCTCGCTGAAGAAGATAAAATCCTGGCTACGCCTACTTTAGCTAAGATTTTTCCGCCACCCGTGCGTAAAATTATTGGCGACCTTTCTGATCGAGAAAAGGTTTTGATTGGGCTCGATCTTCTCTATGATGAATTGCAAGAGGATGAGCTATTTAACTAAATTGGATAGGCGTCGGATGGGTATTGGATAAGTTGGTCTAAGAGAGCTTTTTCTTCATTCGTGGGCTTGTGCTGGCAACCGTAAAATACACCGAAAGATAGCTGATCGTTGTTTGTGTTTATTGAAGGTTTCAAAACAGTTCATAGCTGTTTTTTTATTTTCTGTTTAATATTTCTGTTTAATTAATTCGTTTTTAATAGCTGTTTAATTTTACTCATGAAACCACCGTCACCTGATATTGACGATCAAGCGTTAACCCGCTCAAAAGGGGTGCAAAAAATCCGCACCATGATTGAGGGCTTCGATGACATCAGCCACGGCGGACTGCCGGTAGGCCGTTCGACCCTAGTAAGCGGCACATCTGGTACGGGTAAAACGCTGCTGGCCGTGCAGTTTTTGTATCACGGGATGACCTACTTCGATGAGCCGGGTGTATTTGTCACGTTTGAAGAATCTCCGGCTGACATTATTATCAATGCCTATAGCTTTGGTTGGGACTTGCAGGCGATGATTGACAGCGGCAAGCTGTTTATTTTAGATGCCTGCCCCGATCCGGAAGGGCAAGAAGTGGTCGGCAATTTTGATCTTTCGGCGCTGATTGAACGGATTCAGTATGCAATTCGTAAGTACAAGGCAAAGCGCGTTTCGATCGATTCGGTGACGGCGGTTTTTCATCAGTACGATGCGGCGGAAGTGGTGAGGCGGGAGATTTTTCGCCTGCTAGCGAGGTTGAAACAAATGGGCGTGACCACGCTGATGACAACTGAGCGCATGGAAGAATACGGCCGGGTGGCGCGCTTTGGGGTAGAAGAATTTGTTTCGGATAATGTGGTGATTGTGCGCAACGCGCTAGAAGGTGAGCGACGGCGGCGAACGGTGGAGATTTTGAAGCTGCGGGGCACGACACATATGAAGGGGGAATACCCGTTTACGATTACCAATGACGGGGTGAGCATTTTCCCGCTTGGGGCCATGCGGCTGACGCAGCGATCGTCGAATGTGCGGGTTTCTTCTGGGGTACCAACGCTGGATGAAATGTGCGGCGGCGGCTTTTTTCGCGATTCGATTATTCTGGCGACTGGCGCGACCGGTACGGGTAAAACGATGCTGGTGAGTAACTTTTTGGCGAATGCCTGTGAGAATGGTGAGCGCTCAATTTTGTTTGCTTATGAGGAGTCGCGATCGCAACTCGCGCGCAACGCGTCTTCTTGGGGCATTGACTTTGAAGAACTAGAGCGTCAGGGCCTATTAAAAATTATTTGCGCCTACCCCGAATCAGCCGGACTAGAAGATCATTTGCAGATCATCAAGTCGCAAATTGCTGACTTTAAGCCGTCACGGATTGCGATTGATTCGCTCTCGGCGCTCGATAGAGGCGTGAGTAATAATGCGTTCCGTCAATTTGTCATTGGAGTGACGGGCTACGCCAAGCAGGAAGAAATTACCGGCTTTTTTACGAATACGACTGAGCAGTTTATGGGCTCTCACTCGATTACAGATTCGCATATTTCGACGATTACAGACACGATTTTGATGCTGCAATACGTCGAAATCCGGGGCGAAATGTCACGGGCAATTAACGTGTTTAAAATGCGCGGCTCTTGGCATGATAAAGCCATTCGTGAGTACACCATCAATGCGGGTGGCCCTCAGATCCAAGAGTCTTTCCGCAACTTTGAAGGCATTATCAGCGGCTCACCTCGGCGAGTAGCCACAACCGAAAAAACTGAGCTTTCACGCATTGTAAAAGATATGAAATCGAGTGATTAGTTAGGGAGAAGCCTATCTTCACAAACGGCCTGCCTCAACGAACGGCTCACTCAACGAACATGGAGGGATTCGAACCCCCGACCCTCAGAACCGGAATCTGATGCTCTATCCACTGAGCTACATGTCCTAGATGCTCAAATTCTACCACCTCATCATCAGCGTTAGAGGGAACTTAGCATGAACTTAGCGTGAAAACGGCGGAAAGATAGCTGACGGGGCTTGCAAGAAAACTACAGATAAAAGTCGTCTGCTGAGACCGGTTCGCATTCTTCAATCATAGCGGTATTGACCGTTGATTCATCGATAGTAAGCATGTTTAAAAGGTTGGTGCCGCCCGTAGTGAGCAAGCGGGACTGTAGGGTGTCCCAAATCGGGGTGATGGCAACGAGGAGCTGACGCCCTTTGGCGGTGACAGTGAGCAGCTGAGTGCGGCCGTCTTTGCCTTGAGCCACTTTGATCCAGCCTTTATTGACCATGCGCTCGGTAGTGCGGCTGACGGTGGATTTTTCCATGCCGAGGGCTTGGCCTAGCTGGCCGGGGCGGATGGCGCGTTCGCTGATAATCACGGCCAAAATATTCAGCTGATTGACGGTAATGCCGTGAGGCCGCAGGGCTTCGTCATACAGCCGAGTGACGGTCCGGTTGACTTGCCTAAGACGGCGAGCGACGCACGCTTGAGACATTTGCTGAGCGATGGCTGTGATCTCATCTGAGAGACTGTTTACACTCGAAACCATGACTGCTGTTGAAGTGAGATTATGGTTGACGGGGCGTTGATGGGTTCACGATAAATCATTGGGGTTGAATATACAACTTAAAGGGCTATGACGCTCAGGTTGGCTAATTCCATTTTTGCTGATGAAATCCACATACTCGGCTTGCTCATAGCGTTTGGTTTGGCAGCTGATTTGATCGGGCCGATCTGAGCAGAATTTTGGGCGATCGCCGGGCCGACTGACGGCAGCGATCGCACTGCTGGCACCGCATTCCTTTCGCCGCCTGAGTAAACCCAAATTCTTCTAAAAGCACCTGCCAGCGGCAGCGCTTAGTCCATAAATAGCGCTTCATCACCTGAGCTGGATCCGGCTGCTCTTCGGCGGTGCGGATGAGCCGATGAGGCTCGATTTGGTAGGTAAAGGGATCTAGCCAGCGCAACTGACCTTGGCGATGCAGCAGCGCTAGCGCCTGATCGCCCCCCTTGAACTGGCGGCGCACCTGGTCAATATGGCCCTCAGACGGAATTTGGCTGACCAAAGCCAGCGCAGCTTTTTGTAACTGCTGCGCTTTTTGCTCAAAAAACTGCCAGCGCCGCTGATCTTCCGGGGCCAATAAACCCGTCGGCTCACTCACCAAAGACAGAGCCTGAGCGGACTGGCCATCTCGCCCCGCGCGACCGACTTCTTGCACATATTCAGCCAGCAGACTCGGCACTTCGTAATGAATCACAAACCGACAGTCCGCTTTATTGATGCCCATGCCAAAAGCAGAGGTGCAAACCACAAACTGACAGTCACCGTTGATCCACTGGGTTTCTATTTGTCGGCGTTGCGGTGCGGCGAGCCCTGCGTGATAGGCGCTGACGCGATAGCCTTGGGCCGCAAACCAGCGGGCTAGATCTTCGGTGCCTCGGCGGGTACGGGCATAAACAAGGCCCGACTGCTGAGCGTGACGCTGAATAAATTGGGTCATCGCGCGCTTGCGGCCTCTCGGTGTCCAGATTGTTTGGATGCTCAGATGCAGGTTACTGCGGTAAGGGTTGAGCCGAATAATCTGCGGATTTTGCAAACCCAAAATAGTCTCAAGGGCTTGCTGAGTAAAGGGATCGGCAGTAGCGGTGAAGGTCGCTATTGCCATTCGACTGCCCGCAGGTTTGTGGGCCAATAGCGCTGTGCGAACGGTGCCTAGCCGTCTGTAGGTAGGCCGAAAGCTGTCGCCCCATTGCGTCAGGCAATGGGCTTCATCGAGCACTAAAGCATTAATTACCACCTGTGGCTGTGTGAGCACTTCCCATACAGGTTTGCTGAGCAGGGTCTCGGGTGAAAGATAGAGGAGACGAAGGCGGTTTTGGGTGAGCGATCGCAGCGTTTGCCACTGCACCTTCTTATCCAGTTCGCTGTGCAAAGCTGCCGCCGGAAGCTGCTTTTCAGCTAATTCCTGCACTTGGTTTTCCATCAGCGCCACCAGCGGCGAGATCACCAACGTCACGCCCATTTTCATCAAGGCCGGAAGCTGAAAACAGACCGACTTACCCCCGCCCGTCGGCATGACTACAACGATATCTTGGCCTGCAAACAGCGCTTGAGCAATTTCTCCTTGGGGCGGGCGAAAGTCATCATAGCCCCAAACTTTTTGAAAGGTTTGGCGCAAATCAGCGATGTCAGTTTGGGTGCATTTTGGGTGGTTTTTGGGTGAGATAGATGCGTGCATAGCCGTAATTTTGGAGTGCTTTGGGTTCATCATTCCCGCTGCACTGTATTCGCTGCTGCATTTATAAACTCCCCGAACTTTAGCATCAGGCTTTAACCCCCGGCTCAGCATGAAAAAAGCGACCAGGCAGATAGTCGCCCAGTCGCTTTTCAATCTATTGCTGCGCTGATCCAATTAAAACATCGCGCTATCACAGCTTTACTAAGATAGCTGTATTAAAACAGCCCCCCAAAGTTATACCCCACACCAACCGTCACGCCAAAATTACTGTCGTTGCTGAAAACGCCTGCATAGTTAGCTTGAACGTTGCCCGTAAACTGACGAGAAAACGGTACGTCAACGCCGGCTGTGATTAGAGCGCCAAAGTCAGATCCGCCGCTTTGATCAATGTATGAAGCGCCTGCACCGACGTATGGGCGTACTTGAAATCCACCAACATCTGTTGAGAACCGGTTAAATTCATAGGTGACAGGCACTAGGGCTCCAAAGTCATTACCGACAAGTACGGTAGGTCGGATAGAGAGGCTTTCACTGAGCGCAAACTTGCTGATGACGGCAAAAGAGGTGTTGTTGCCGGTGCCAAAGTCTGCGCCAACACCGATGAAGTTGTCACTGCTGAAGTTGCCAGTGGTGCGACGACGGACTTGGGCGATCTCCACTGCTGCGCCATCAGCCGGAAAAGCGAGAGCGTCGGCTTCGGTAACAGGCTGCAATGGCTGGCCCACCACTGCGTCTCTGGTTTCACCCAGACTCTCAGCCGTTAGGTTCTCAGCCGTTAAATTCTCAGCTATTAGAGCCGTAGCCGCTGGGCTCTCAGCTGGTGCTGCGCTTTGGATCGGTTCCGCTATTGACTGCTCTACAAGCTGTCCTTCCAACGGTAGGTCTGAGGATAGGATTAGCTGATTGGCTGAGGCAGCTTCTGATACCGTTGCTTGTGCTACAGCGGGTAACTGTACGCCCACAACCAACAAGGCTAGCCCCAACAGGCTAAAAAATCTTTTCTGGATAAACATGCTCTAATTACTCCTCTAAAACTGATTGATTTTTTGAAATTATCGCTTAATTATTCACTTAACACGCATATACAGACTACCCGTAATTACATCAACTTTTTTCTACATTAAGAGGAAGATTTTTTGATTTTTGGATAGATATAACTATCTCTTATTGCATACGATCAATTGTTCTATATTGAATAGCCTCGGCCACGTGATGGGTTTGAATCGTCGGTGCATCTGCTAGATCCGCAATGGTACGAGCCACTTTAAGGATCCGATCGGTGGCCCGCGCCGAAAGCCCTAGCTTACGCACCGCCCCTTCAATCAGGCTGCGAGTGGCTTCATCAAAAGCGCACCACTGGCGAATATGCCGACTTTCCATATCGGCGTTGCACTGCAAAGCCGGCTCTTGGGCAAATCTGAGTTGGGCATGGTGCCTAGCAGCTTCCACTCGCTGGCGAATGGTGTCAGAGGCTTCACCTTCGGGCTGACGGGTCACTTCTTCTGGCTTGAGCCGCCCGACCATGACCTGTAAGTCAATGCGATCCATGAGTGGGCCAGATAGCTTAGCCCAGTACTGTTCACGGTTGCGCGGCGTGCAGGTGCAAGGCTGGACGGTATCGCCAAAGTAGCCGCACGGACAGGGGTTGGTGCTAGAGACTAAGGTGAATTGTGCGGGAAATTCTACGGATTGGCGGGTGCGGGAAATGGTGACTTTGCCGTCTTCTAGGGGCTGACGCAAAAATTCGAGGACGCTGCGCTTGAATTCGGTGAGCTCATCTAAAAAAAGGACGCCTCGGTGGGCCAGCGAAATTTCACCGGGCTTCGGGAAGCTGCCGCCGCCGACTAATGAAGGGCCAGAGGCGGAGTGGTGGGGCGTGCGAAAGGGTCGCTGATTGACGAGGTGGCCTTTTTCTTTGAGCAGTCCGGCAACGGAGTGAATTTGGGTGACTTCTAGTGCTTCTGCAAAAGTTAGGGGTGGGAGAATGCCGGGTAGCCGCTGGGCCAGCATGGTTTTACCGCTGCCGGGAGGGCCGATAAGGCACAAATTATGACCGCCCGCAGCGGCGATTTCGAGGGCGCGGCGCGCTTGCAGTTGGCCTTTGACATCGCGCAGATCTTTACCGGCGATCGCGGATTTTAGCAGTTCTTCGGGCGCGCTGGCTTTGACGGGCTGATGGCTTTCGGGGTGGTTAAGAAAATCAGCGACTTCGATGAGCCGTTTGAAGCCGTAGATCTGCAAGCCCGGCACGACGGCGGCTTCGTTGGCATTATCAATCGGCAGCACCAGTCCTTTGAGGCCCAAATTGTGGGCCGCCGCCGCGATCGCCACTACCCCTGCCACGGGCCGCAGTGTCCCATCCAAAGACATTTCGCCTAAAAATAAGTAATCGTCTAAGCAATTTGGCGCAACTACTTCGGAAGCGGCCAAAATCCCAACGGCGATCGGCAAATCATAAATTGGCCCTTCTTTGCGGACATCTGCCGGGGTGAGATTGATTACAATTTTGCGCATCGGAAAGGCAAAGCCCGCGTTTTTTAAAGCGGCGCGAACGCGCTCGCGCGACTCTTGCACAGCGGCATCGGGCAGTCCTACAATCACCACTCCCGGTAAGCCCCCGGAAAGATCTACCTCTACACCGACTTTTATGGCCTCGATGCCAATTAGCGACGCACTCCAAACTCTGGCTAGCATTGCCCGCTATCACCCCGATGAGACAACCGCAGCGGGCAATAGCAGCCCCCGCGACCTATCGTGCCCGTTCCGCTGAAACGGATTGACGCTACTTCTGAGGAGGTATTAAGCAGGGCAATGAAAACTTTCTTTGGAAATAGTTTTGGCTGGATTTGTAGGCGTTAAGTTAGAAGAGTGTGTTTGCTGTAGCTAGCTTTCAATAATGGCTGGCTGATCGCTAGTCTGATTGCTTACGCTGTTTACCTAATTTTATGAACGTTATGTCTAGGTTCTCAAAATCGCCCAAACCGGCTACGGCCATTCGAGAACGGCAAATAGAAGATGAGCGGATGCGGGATGTGCAGATGCTGCTGGAGAGCTTATTTTTGCGTGAGGAGGTGACGGTGCGGCTAATTGCAGACTGCCTTTATGATGTGGGCTCCATTAATTTATTAAATAAGCAGGTGCGATCGCGCCCACTCAATCGCCTCTTAAAGCTGGTTGCCCGTAACTCCAAACCCATTTTTCGCTTCTTTATGGTGCGCTGGAGTCGGCAAAATTGCCCGCAGCT
>JBGTNW010000119.1:0-8290 GCA_041742865.1 Phormidesmis sp. | reverse complement strand
GTCATGAGCCAAGACTCAGTTAACACGATTGCTCAACTGCGCAAAGCGGCGTTTGCCGCGACGCGCGCGGGCCAGTTTGATTTGGCTGAAACTCAGTGGTCTGCGCTGATCGATCAATTGCCGACAGAAGCGGCGGTGTGGAGCAACCGGGGCAATGTGCGGGTACGCCAAAACAATTTGAGCGGGGCGATGGCTGACTATACTCAAGCGATCACGCTAGCGCCGCGCGAAGCTGATCCTTACCTAAATCGCGGCGCAGTGCTAGAGGCGATGGGTGAATGGCAGCAAGCGATTGATGACTACAACCAAGTGCTGAGCCTGAATCCAGATGATCCCGCTGCCTACAATAATCGGGGCAATGCCGAAGCGGGAATGGGTGAATGGGAGCTCGCGATCGCTGACTATCAAGCTGCGATTAACCTTCAGCCCAGTTTTTCGTTGGCCTACGGCAACTATGCTCTTGCCCTGTACCAAGTTGGCGATACGCCCAAAGCCATGCAGATCATGAAAAGCCTAGTCCGCAAATATCCGAGCTTTGCCGACATCCGCGCTGCCCTAACCGCCGCCCTGTGGGAACAAGGCCAAGGCGGCGAAGCCGAAAGCAACTGGGTCGCTGTCGTTGGCCTAGACAGCCGCTATAAAGATCTCAATTGGGTCAAAAACGTCCGTCGCTGGCCGCCAGCTATGGTCAGCGCGTTGGAACATTTCTTAACACTATAAAGTTCTTTGAAAAAAAAGGCTCCTTGAACAAAAGTTCTTTAAAAAATGAACCGAAAGCAGTCGCCAGCAGATGAAAGGTGTTAATGGTGATCGTCACAGATCTGTCACAGTCGCTGCTCTCATGCATCACGGCTGAAGGCAATATCAAATGCAACGCTTACTTGGCCATTATAGAGATGGCGATTCAAAGCAACCTAAGTTATGCCTTCGGGTAGGTGCAATGGAGGTGGTTGAGATGGTTTTGTCACATAAGTTCCTGCTTACCTAGGGAGATAGATGAAACTTTAATGATCCAAAAATCTATCCGGTAGATGTGGCAATCACTTGATAGAGCGGAGCTAAGTAAGTGCTAAGTTATACTCCTATAAAGTTTTTGCTTTAACCGGGTGTTTCTACTAATAGGTGTCAGGGTATACACGGATTTGAGTAAGTACGGATGGCGTTAACATAGTTCAACAGTGGGATATCTACTTAATTGGGTGCCTACTTAAGTAGAATTTTGAGCAGGTGTTTGCCACTCAATTGCGGTGTGTGAGGTCTATTTTATTCATCGGTCCATTTCACAGCATCTCTAGCTCGTCTGAGCAGAGAGTACGACATGTTTAACCCAAAAACACTGCTAAGTTCTGATGGTTATGGTTCTCCCCGCAGCTTAGTTAGAGTGGCTACCCAGAGAGTTACAGACGAGAGAGTTACAGACCAGAAAGCTACAGAGCCTGTGGCGCTTGTAGAGCTGTCTAGGCACACGGAGCGGTCAATACCTGTGGAGACATTGACGCATACGGAGCATACAGATCAAGTCAGTCAAATGGCGGATGAGGCTACGCTATCAATACCTTTAATTCCTGCACCAAACGTGCCTTTAACAACTGTGCCTTTAGTAGAAAGCTTCGGCGAGGGTCGTTGCTATGACAGCTGCCTTTCGATCAGTGACTTGGCTAGCCGTCGTCAGGCCAATAATCCAACGCCTAACCCAACGGCCAATCTCCCTTGGAACCGCCTTGATCAGTCCGACTATTCTTCTTTAAGCGAACCATTGCAGCTCCAGCTTCAGCAGCTTCAGCATTATGTTCAACAGCAAGAACGGCTGCACAAAGTAGAGCGATCGCTGCGTCAGTCGCTTCATCTTCCCACCATTCTCAGAACGACCGTCATTGAATCAGCGGCTTTACTTCAGGCAAGGCAAGTCAGCTTATTTTGCTGTGTATCTGGCTCTGATGGACTTTCAGACGGCGTAGAAAAAGATATCGCTAGCTGGAATCAAGTCGCTCAGTACTGTCAAAATCAGACATTAGCATGGCAGCAAGCTTTTTCAATCACGCAGCTAGAGTTTCCAGATTTGATGCGGCAGTTGGACCAAGGTAAGACGCTGCAAATTTTTCCGGGGCCGTCATCGCCGATTACCTCTGAAAGGGACGAGATCGCAGGGTTGATTTCAAACAGCAGCACCTTTGGTAAGCGGGTTTCTCAGAGTTTGGCCACCGAAACGCGACAGTGGTTAGCGTATTGGCCAGGTAGCTGGCTGCTGCTGCCGATTAAGAATGAGAGCGTAAGGAACCCGTCAAGTGGCGGCTACTCGAGCGGCCAGTCGAGTGAAGCGTTAGGCAACCAGCCAAGCGGTTATTGGGGGGCGATGGCGTTAGCGCTACCGGCCGATGAAACATGGACTGAAGCGGCAATTGCTCAGGCTCAAAGCATCGGGGCAGAACTGGCGATCTCTATCCGCCAAGCCCAGCAATATCAAGCTTTAGAAGTTGCTAATCAAGGGCTGCAAAAGCTAGCGCTTTTAGACGGTCTGACTTCGCTGGCCAATCGGCGCTGTTTCGATGAGCACCTCGCCCATGAATGGCAGCGCTTGGCCAGAGATCAGCAGCCGCTATCGATGATTTTGTGCGATTTGGATCACTTCAAGGACTATAACGATACCTTCGGTCATCCGGCGGGCGATCGCTGCTTGATCCGTATTGCCAAAGCCCTGCTCAAAGGCCCACAGCGCCCCGCTGATTTGGTCGCCCGCTATGGGGGCGAAGAATTCGCCATCATTTTGCCCAACACCGACACGCACGGTGCTTGGCGAATCGCCCAAAAAATTCACGACAGCATTCGCGAGCTTAAAATTGCCCATGCCCCTGATGCCGACGAAGACTATGTGACCGTAACCATGGGCGTTTCTACTGTGATTCCGGGTCACGACACTACGGCTCAAATGCTGATTCAAGCCTCAGATCTCGCGCTGTATCATGCTAAGCAGCAGGGGCGCAACCGCACCTACGTCCATGCCTACTACAACACAGTAAAAACAGAAAATTCGGCTGACTCCAATCTGGACTCATCACCGGCGCTGACTCCGGCTGAAGATAGCTCAGAGGCTTGAGCCAGCGCGTCACAGCGCGACAGCGCCCTATCAAAGAGATCAGAGCGTAGGCTTCCCATGAGCAAGCTAAAATCTTTGAACATTGCCTTGGGATATCGTGACAAACTATTTGTTTCAAAGTAAGCTCAGCAATCTGCTGTTGGCTCAGTCCGTTTCATTGCCCTCTGGAGAGTTTACAGGGGCTGTGAATACTTTAATTTTGTTGCTTTTAGTGGCCACGGCGGTAGCGCTAGCCACCCGATGGCTAAGAATCCCTTATGTCGTCGGGCTAGTATTGGCTGGTTTAGTGATTCCCAAGCAAGCCTTACCGGTTTCTGTTGGGCTAAATCCTGAAGTAATTTTAAATTTGTTTTTGCCCGTTTTGATTTTCGAGGCCGCTATCAATACGGACATTAGTCGTTTACGAAGCACTCTCAAGCCGATTGCACTATTAGCGGGGCCGGGAGTTATTTTGTCAGCGGCTATTACGGCTGCTCTGCTCAAAGTTGGACTCGATTTAGCGTGGATTACGGCCTGTACTATCGGCGTGATCTTAACCATCACCGATACGGTCTCTGTGATTGTGGCTTTTAGAAGCGTTCCCGTTCCAGGGCGATTGGCCACCATTGTAGAAGGAGAGAGTCTGTTTAATGATGGGATTGCTTTGGTGCTGTTGAGCATCATTACAACCATTCATCTTCAAGGATCGTTCACTTTCGGGGAAGGGATTGAACAAGTTTTTATTGCCTTTGTCGGAGGCGGGCTTTTAGGACTGGCGTTGGGCTATTTGTGTGTGGGGCTGTTTAGACAGTTGGACGATTCTCTTAGCAACATTTTGCTCACGGTAGCGGTTTCGTTAGGAACGTTCCAAATTGGTCAGCTTTTAGGTGTTTCTAGTGCGATCGCAGTAGTGGTCGCTGGGCTTGTCATTGGTAGCCTCGCCTTTCGTCAAACGTCTAGTTCTATTAAAATAACGCTGTTAAATTTCTGGGAATATGCGGGCTTCGGGGTCAATACTTTTATCTTTTTGTTTGTCGGAATTGAAGTGGACCCTGACGTTTTATTCGTCACCATTCCGGCTGCTCTGCTAGCGATTGGGGCTTATCAAACCGGACGTATTTTATCTATTTACCCGTTGCTTTCACTGCTGCGCTTTTTTGATCGGCCTTTGCCGTTGCGGTGGCAGCACGTCTTAATTTTGGGAAATATCAAAGGCTCACTGTCGATGGCGCTAGCGCTGAGTTTACCGTTCACCTTGCCGGGGCGAACAGAAGTTATCGCCCTCGTTTTTAGCACTGTTTTAATCTCTCTGGTTGCTCAAGGGCTGAGTTTACCAGGGCTAGTCAAGCGCCTTCAGCTATTAAAGCCTTCTTCTATGCAACAGCAAGTTGAAAAGTTGCAGTTAAATTTGATCGCAGCTAAGGCGGCTCAAGAAGAGTTAGGCACTTTGCTACAGTTTGGTAGCTTGCCCAAGTTTTTTTATGAAGAACTGTTTGCTGCTTATCAAGCTCGAATTGCCGCCTCTGAGGAGGCGTTGCGTACTCTCTACAATCAACGGATGATCGACACATCCCATGAGTTAGGAGACCAGGGCTATTTGGATGGCCTATACCGTCACCTTTATCTAGCAGAAAAGGGTGCTATCAACGAGGCTATTTTGAAGGGAATGCTCCCAGATGATGCTGCGAATGCTTATATTCAAGAGCTGGATGAAAAGCTCCTATCTCTTAAAGATGACTAGAAGATGACTAAAAGGTGACTAAAGCGAACATAGCCCCATAAAATCTAGCAGTTGCTGAACGAGTTCGGGTTTTGTAACCGCTAGGATGGTCGATCCGCCTTCTAAAACAGTGCGGCCATTGGGAATGTTGAGATCTTCGTGAGCATGGGCCTGATAGCCAATAATCAGCGTTCCCGCCGGAAATCGAGGATCTCGCGAAATTTGGGCTACGCTGCGCTCCACAATGGCACAATTTCGCGGGATGGAAAGCTTTAAAACCTCAATTTGCCCCTGCTCAAAGTGCATCATCGCATCTACTTGAGGATATTCTATGGCATTGATCACGCGGTTGATGGCGAGTTCTGTTGTGCTGATAATATGGGTTGCTCCGGCTATGCGATAGGGTTCTGCAAAGTCGCTATCTCGCATCCGCACGATAATTTGGGGTACGCCGTAGTGCTTACAGAGCGTGACTAATGCGAGGTTGAGGGCATCTTCTTTCAGCGTGGCAATGACAGTGCTGGCTTTACGAACGCCCGCTTCTAGCAGCACCGTGGTGTTGACAGCGCTACCCTCAAAAGCCATGACGCCAATTTTCTCACGCGCGTACTGACAGGCAACCGGATCGGTATCGACGACTGAAACGGTGTGGCCTGCCTGTAGCAAGGTTTTGGCTAAGTCTGACCCCATCCTGCCGACGCCACCTATAAAAACGTACATTCTGTCTGCCAGCCTAATGATTTCTTGCATATTACCCCATTTCACTTGTGGGGCATTTGTGACAGGTAAGGTCAATCTTGAAACCAGAAAATTTTATTTTGCAAGGGGTTTGTCGATTTTTCAGCTCTGCATCAAGTAGCACTGTTTCCATGCACCACGTTGTTCGCTTCTAACAGAGAACTTGAAGACAGCCTGAGTAGTCATGTTACCCAACGAATTAGTCAGGGATATTGTGGTTCTCGTAGCTGATAAATTAAGATGGATTAAGAATGATTATCATTATTGATTCATCTTTCAAGCTCGCGTTGTTCGTTTTACTTAGGTGCAAGGCTAAACAAGTCGTTGCATTTTTTACAATTCAGCAATGTCGCCTCACAGGAATCGCTATGACTCCCCCTATATCAGACCATACAACAGCTTGTGCCTCGCCCAAACTCTGCTTGACCCGCGCTCAGCAACAGATCCACCTGCTTTTAGAACGCTCTGCCCAAGCGATGACTGCCCAATCTGTGTATCGAGCGCTTCAAAATCAGCTGCAAACTATCGGCCTAGCCACGGTTTATCGCTCCCTGCGATCGCTGCAAATGAAGGGGCTAGTGCAGTCGCGCGCCTTGTCTAATGGCGAATGGGTTTACGCTCTAACTTCAGACGATAGCCACTATCTCACCTGCTTAAACTGCGGGACTTCTGTACCCGTTAAAGAATGCACTGGGCATTCTTTAACAGACAACTTGGCTCAAGCATCGCAATTTCAGGTTTTTTATCACACGCTAGAGTTCTTTGGGCTATGACTCCACTGCCGCCACAATCGCTAAGCAGTCTTCTAATTTTTGGTTGAGATCATCAGTGTCTAAGTGACGCCCAATCAAAACTAGCTGATTGCTAGGAGGCGTATTCCAGGCATTGTCTTCAAGCTGAAAGCGCTTGCCCGTAAGCTGAAAAAAATGTCGAGCGGGGCTCTCTTGAAACCAAAGAATGCCTTTAGCTCGAAACACCGTTTCGGGAAGCTGACGATCCAGGAACCGTTGAAATTTCTGAAGGATGAACGGGCGATCGCGCTGAAAAGAAAACGACATAAATCCGTCATTTTCTAAATGATCAGAATGATCATGATGATTGTGATGATCCGAATGATTGTGATGACCACTATGCCCGTGAACGTCAGCCGTTTCAATCGCGCTAGCCTGCTCTTGATAAGCTCCCATCTCTCCCATCTTGACATCAATAATTAGCGGCAGCGGCACTTTGCCCTGCTCAGCTCGCAAAATTCTGGCCCCGTTTTTAAGGCTGCGAATACTTTTTTCTAGCGCTTCTAGGCGATCGCTTGTCACCAAATCCGTTTTGTTAAGCACGATAATATCGCCATAGGCAATCTGACTGTAGGCCGACTGACTATCAAAAAGATTGAGCTCAAAAGATGCCGCATCCACCAAGGTCAAAATCGAGTCGAGGCGGGTCATATCGCGTAGCTCTGTGCCCAAAAAGGTGAGGGCAATCGGCAGCGGATCAGCGACTCCGGTCGTTTCTACCACCAAGTAGTCAACTTTATTGCGGCGCTCAAGCACCCGATAGACCGCATTTCGCAGATCGTCGTTAATGCTACAGCAAATGCAGCCGTTAGTGAGTTCGATCATGTCTTGATCGAGCTGAATGAGAAACTGGCTATCGATATTGATATTGCCAAATTCGTTCACCAATACTGCTACTTTAAAGTCTTCAAAGGTTTCTAAAATATGGTTGAGCAGAGTGGTTTTCCCGCTACCCAGAAATCCCGTAACAATCGTAACTGGCAGTCGATTATCGTTCATAGATAGTGGTTTTATCATTTTGCTCTTTCTAAAAATAGGATGGGCTAAAAATAGGATGGGGTTGAAACATAGAAGTGACCGGCCTATGCCTGGGTCAGCTCAACTGACGGGGCCTCCCCTGACTGGGCAGCTAAACAATTGCCGAGCTGCTGATGGATCTGTAGCGGATTAACCTGACGACCGATGAGCACGAGCTGGTTTTGGGTGGGGCGCTGCTGAGTATCGAGAAACAGATCACATCGCTTGCCTGCTAGCTGAAAAATATGTCGATGATCTTGGCCTTCAAACCAGAGAATGCCTTGGGCACGAAAGATATTGTGAGGAAGCTGATGCATGAGAAAATGTTCAAACTTGATCAGATTGAAGGGGCGATCGCTGCGAAAGGGAATCGAAACAAAGCGATCAGTCGCTAAATGATCACGCAGCGTTCGCTCTGATAGGTTCTCTGACAAAAGATAGGTCTCAACATCAGCCAACCCCACATCCAAAATCGCCGACAGCGGCAGGGTCGCCTCAGTTGTTAAGCTACATCGCAGCAACTGCGCCCCAGCTTTTAAGTCATGAATTTCACGCTCCACAACAGCAACCTGCTCTGCGGTTACTAAGTCGGTTTTGTTAAGCAAAATCACATCGCTATAGATCAGCTGATTTGCATACACCGCGCTATTTAGTAGCGCTGCACCAAACGTCTCAACATCGACCACACCCAGCACAGAATCTAACCGGGTCAAGTCTCGCAGATCTGTTCCTACAAACGTCATAATAATTGGTAGCGGATCGGCTAGTCCCGTGGTTTCTATCACGAGATAATCTATCCGTTCTTCACGCTCTAACACCTGATAAACAGAATCCACTAGGCTTTCATTAGGCTTGTTGGGTAATAAAAATGAGAGATGAGACAAGGCTTTGGTGTTTGCCTCGGTCATTTAAGCCGCATCTAAGTAGAAGTTCCATAGCCCAGTGGCATTT
>JBGTNW010000118.1:0-4202 GCA_041742865.1 Phormidesmis sp. | reverse complement strand
ACCAAACGAGATATGAGTCCTCGCTTTCTCATAGAGTATGAGTCTGAGAGTATGAGTCTGAGAGCTTGGCACAGGACAACACAAAAGCTTCGAGTACGAGTCAATGGCTGATTCGTACTCGAAGCTTTTAGGACGGCGACGATCTGGATATTGCAAAAGGTATTTTGAGAAAGTTGCTTGAAACACAACACTTTGAAAAATCAACAATTATTTAGGTCAAAAGCTTACGGCTATTTAAATAGTATTGAGAGACGACAAGAACTACGAGAAAGCATTTGAATGGCTAAATCAAATCAGTCGATGGTTGAATTTGAAGCCCTTAAATGCCAGCAACATCCTGATCTCAAAAAAGATTTAGCAAAAGCAATTGCAAGTCGCGGCAAAACCTATCGACTAACGAATTCTCGATCTCACGGGCGCGAGTTAGAAAGTCGAAAGAGCGTTTCTGTCCATTGTCTAGCTAATTATCTAGCAGAGCGACTACGGTGCTTTGATAGTAGTGCTGTAAAATTTGCTCATAAGTCCAGCCGCGTTCGGCAAGGCTGCGTGCGCCCCACTGGCTCAAGCCGACGCCGTGACCAAAGCCAAAGCCAGCGACGGTGACACGGCCTGCATTGGCATCGAGGCGGAGGGTGAAGCGGGTGCTGCGGAGCTGTAAGGCGGTGCGGATGTCGCTGCCTTTGAGGGTTTGAGTGCCGCGATCGCCGGTAATACTGATTGAATTTACCCGGCCTCGAGTGGTCAGCCGAGGCGTGCCAATGCTGCGCACGGTGCCAACAGTGCTCACCTTATTGCTAAAGTCACTTAGGCTAAAGGTTTGCTCCCAGCTATAGACTGGTGCGTTTTGGTCGTAGTCTTCGACTCCACGCAAATAAGGCACATCGCTGCTCCACACCTCACCGGCATTTTCGGTATGGCCACCGGAAGAAGAGTGGAAAATAGCTTCAATCACCTGACCATTGTAAGTAACGACCTGACTTTTGGTGCTATCGACGGCGTTGATAGTGCTTGGGCTTTCTTGCGCGAGTCCTTTATATGCCTGATAGGTGGTGGTGGCATCGACTTCGTACAGCGGATTTCTGGAGCGGGCGCGCTTATAAAGCGCATAAGAACGAGCGGCTATCGCCTGAGACTGCAAGGCAGCTTGAGGCCAGCTAGTCGGCATTTCACTGCCAACGACGCTGTACAAATATTTTTCTAAATCGACGTAGTTAATTGCCGTCAGCTTGCCGCCCTCTAGCGTTACAAGTACCCGACCGCGATACCACCGGTCACCAATCCAAACAACACCACCCGCAGAGGGCTCTAGCCAAAACGCACTTGATTCTGACAGGGTTTGGCTACCGTTGGTGAGATCAACGTGATTGGTGTCGGCTTTTACAGTGATGCTTTGTAATTCAGGCAGCTGATAGAGTGGCTTGCCGCTGCCGTCTCGAATCAGTCCGGGGGTGGAGCTACCGACATTAACCGCACTAGCGCCTTGAGAAATGGCAACCCGCATTTCTATGGCAGCTTGGGCCGGGAGCACAAGCACTAGCCAAAGCAACAGGCCGCCGAACCAGCGCAGGCTTCTGTGTACGGGTAAGCGCAAGGGTCGGATCGAATGCGCGGATGAGCGATCATCACGGCGCTTTAGGTTAGACGGCTCATTAACCGGCTCAGAAGGGCCAGACGGCGAAAGCGTCAAACCCAAAAACCAGTTTTTGGCAAAAGCAGCGGTTGATAAGGAGGCGGTTTGCGTAGACATGTAGGTGCGGGCAACTTGGCTAATGGAAACGACGTTCTGGACGATCTGATATAGATATCAAATTAAATTTGGATATCTGTCAGCTTTCCCAACTTTCCTCGAAATTTAAAAGCTCAGAAAGAAACTTAGTGTCAGTTTGTAAGTTGACCTTACGGTAGAGCGATCGCGGCGACGCCAAGCCGCCTTAAATCCCTATCTAGGCGCTTGCAGTAATCCTGATCGCCTGTACAGATCTTCTAAGCGGGCCATAATCTTTTCGCCGTACAGCGGATCTGCGGCCCATAGATTGCTGAGCTGGCCAACTAAGGGGGCCACCCCGCGTTTGACAAAATCAAAACGCGGATCGACTTTTTCGCGAGCTAGCGGCTCGGTGCTGGCATAGGCTTTAAGGTGCTGAATTTGGGCTCTAACGCCAATGCGGGCGCTGCCAAAAGTCGCTAAGTTGCCTGCGCCATCGGCTAGCTGGGCAAAGTTATTTTGCTCAGGACGCACTAGCCCCGGAAAGCGCAAAAAGTCGGTTTCGACACACATTTGGCAAAAGGCAATGTCATAGTCTACGCCTTCGATGGTGGCTTCTTCTCGATAGATTTTGGGCAAGTCGGCGAAGCGCTCTAAGGCTTTATCATTCTCGGTGCGCAGAAAGGTAGCGAGGTTGTATTCAGTCGTACTGCCGTGGCTCATGATCAAATCGATGGTGCCAGGGCAGATGTTCAGCGCCGAGGCGGTCGTGATTTTGAGGGTGCGAGTGGCCGCATCCCAGCCGATGCCGACACTGAAAGGTCTGAGATCGATGGCCTTGACATAGACTGTCCCGCGATCGCGCACCCGGAGAATTTCGTCGCTGCCAGCGAGATTAGCGCTTAAGCGATCTGCGAGATCAATCGGGATATACGCATTGCCGCTGATGATGATGCCTTTTTCGCCGTAGGGGCCGTTGTTGATTTCAATGTTGATGGTGGGATAGTCAGGCACGACCGGGCCAGGTGGCGTTGGGCTACTACCGGTAATGGCTCGGCTCCAGCCAGCTAGGCCATTTGCCAGGCCAATTGCAAAGCTGCGCCGCCGTCCGGTGAGCAGGGCAAAGTCTTGATCGTTAGTAAGATAGGCAACTTCTATTAACAGAGCCGGTGGGACGGTTTGGCGACAAAAGGCAAGGCTACCGGTTCCGGCGGAGGTGTCGGCTTTGACGCCCCGGCTCGGGAGCTGAGGGACTTCTTTGAGCAAAGCAAGCAGGAGAAGTTCGGCCTGATCGCGGCGATCACGATTATTAAAAATGTAGTAAACGGTGGCCCCGCGTGTGGCCGGATTGCTAAACTGCTGGGCGTGAATTTCGAGCGCAACCGCGCCGCGCTGCGCGCGGGCGTTAATCCAAGCAATGGTTTGGCTTTGGCTTAAGTCATCGGGCACAGAGAGCACATCATAGCCACGCGATCGCAACTCAGGCACTATCAAATCTCGCAACGCAATCATCTCTTGGGCTTCGGTTGTCCCTCTCACTTGTATGCCCGGATCGCGGACACCGTTTTCTAGGCCACCGTGACCGGCTGAGATAAAAATTTGTGCCATGTTCTTAAGATTGATCGCTCGTTTATCGCTCGGATTCGGAATTGTCGCCAGAATACCTCAATTTACCGGTCTTTCTCAATTTATAGGTCTTTATCAGTCGCTTGAAATCTTTTCACTAATAGCTGCACCCCTAGCGCCGCGAGACCTAAAGCAGCGATGCCAAAAATGCCGGTGGCTAATGCGGCCATGCCAGTGACCAAGGTGCGCACGGCCGCAGAGATATTCACCACAGCCGGATTGGTGGAGGTAATCGGCTTATTCGCAAAGCTAGTGGCAATGGCGAGCGTGAGCCGATATCCTAACAGTGAAAAGACCCCGGCGATCAGGGCGCTGGTAAAGCAGCGCAGCGGAGTTGGGGGATTTTTTTCATCAGCATCCGCACTAGCAGAGTCGGGGCTCAAAACACGGGGCTTTTCCATGGGGCAATCGCTCTATACTACTTTTAGCCCACTATAAGGACGATTGAGCCTTTGGCCTCTGAAACGCAGCAAAAATCTAACTATCCATCTGGGCAATCTGAGCAACCTGGGCGTAAAGCCACCAGCCGCAAAACCAATCCTAGCGCCCGCAAACGCTTTGGGCAGCACTGGCTGCGAGACGATCACATTCTCAATCAAATTGTGGCAGCAGGCAACTTGAGTGCAGCTGATCGGGTGCTGGAAATTGGCCCCGGACAAGGCGTACTTACCCAGCGATTGCTAGATACCCAAGCCCATGTGCTGGCGGTCGAAATTGATCGTGACCTGTGCTTACAGCTCAGTGAGCAGTTTATTGCCGCGATGGCTTCTGGGCAGTTTCGGCTGATTGAGTCTGACTTTTTAAAGCTGGATTTTGATCAGGCGCTAATTGACTTTGAGCTGACTCGGCCAAATAAGGCGATCGCCAACAT
>JBGTNW010000117.1:0-2772 GCA_041742865.1 Phormidesmis sp. | reverse complement strand
GTCGGCAGCGCCCGTACGAGACGGCACCAAGCGCAGCCTGACACCGAGATTCGCGCCGTTAATATTGGTGCTATTGACCGCACTATTCGTAGATTTGATGGCGCGGTAGCCAACGATAGGAGCAACGTTAACGTAACCACCTAGCGGGAGCACATAGTAGTGCAAATTTGCCCCATAGGCTTGGCGATCGCCCTCAAAATTCTGCTGATAGTCAGCGCTAATTGTCAGCGGTGATTTGCCCACAAACCAATCTTCGATTCCGACCGCAAAGCCACTTGAGCTGCCCGCAGAGGGGAAAGCGCTATAGCCGACCTGTAGCCGCGTCTGGAAGCTAGGATCATGGCGAATATCGCTCTGCACATCCGGCACGGTCTCTAGCCATCGTTGCAGCACAGGGCTTTGCTCAATCACGTCGGGCGTGAGGTTGAGTGGTGCTTGAGAGAGGTTATCACTATTGGGTGCTTGAGAAGAATTAGGCGCATCGAGTGAATCGGCGAGAGCGGTCGCCGTAAAGACGACACTAACGCTCACAGAGCCGATTAAAAAGCTGGTGAAATAAGCTATCAAGTTCTGATATTTCATAGCTTATAGACTAGCTTTTGCCGACCAAAAAGTCAGCTACAGAAAGCTCATTGGATCGATAGGTTCCCCATTGCGGCGAACTTCAAAATGCAGGTGAGGGCCGGTTGATAGCCCGGTGGTGCCGACAGCGGCGATCACATCTCCTTTTTTCACCGCTTGGCCTTCGGTCACATCTAGCCTGCTGGCATGACCATATAGCGTCGTGAGGCCGCCGCCATGATCAATAATGACGGCATTTCCGTAGCCGCCATACCAGCCCGACATAATCACAATGCCGGTTTCTGCGGCCACAATTGGGCTACCGTGCGCTGCCCCAAAATCTGTTCCGGCATGAAAGCGGCTGTAGCCCAGTACCGGATGAAAGCGATTGCCAAATTTGCTGGTAATTGGGCCTAGGCTAGGCATCACCATTTTGCCTGAGGCCCGCGCTGAACCGAGCACTTCATCCCGAATTGCCTGCGCATCGGCGGCATTGTTAGCAGCGACTCGTTCTAAAATCAGCGACGTAAGATTGTCAGAATCTTTGTCGAGCTGCGTAATTGCGGCTGACAGTGCGCCTCTGTTTTCTTGAAGGCGGGTCATGGTGACGGCCTGCTGCTGAAGCTGCTCGGTGTAATTTTGGCGGCTAGCGAGCAGTTGCTGACGGATCAGTGAAATAGAGTTTTTCTGCTGCTCTACGCCTTCTTGCTGGGCCAAAATTTCGGCTGTTTTTTTGTCTAGCTCTATTAAGGTCATTCGATCCGACTCGTAGACCTGCTTGAGCCGGTAGCGACGGTCTAAAAATTCGTTGAGATTTTGACTTTGTAAGAGCAGTGCCCAGCCCTGTGCACCTTGCTGCCGCTGCATGAACTGGAGTCGCCCAACGACGGCGGTGCGCGATTGCTCATACACCTGCTGATTGCGCTCTAGATCCGATACAAGCTGGTTGAGCGTATGCTCGGCGGTGGCTAGCTGATATTCAGTATCGGTAATCCAGGCATCGGTTCCTTGAATGCTTTTAGAGAGCGACTGTAGTTGCTGCGTGACCTGGTTTTCAGCTTTTTGGTAGCGCTGGTCGTTTTGGGTATGCACCTTGAGCTGTTGATCGACCTGCTCACGCTGTTGCCGCAGCTCATCTAGGGTTTGAGCCTGGAGGGTTTGGGCCTGGGCTGAGGGGATTGATTTGGCCTGAAGTGAAACGGTTGGGAAGCTAAAGGGCTGACGGGTTCGGGGCGTAAGGTGAATGGCTAGCGTTGTGCCGGTGATAATTCCGCAGGCAATCAAAAGCGCAATCGCGCCACTCAAATATCGTTGCCAGCGGGGATGTAGCCAAACCATTTTTTTAGCTCAACTCTAATGTTTCCAAAACTCACCCGAGAAATGCTCAAACCACCCAAGCCGCTAGGCCAAAGCCTAAAATCAGAACACCAAAAATCTTAGTTAATACCTGATTAAACTGATCGAGTCGGTGAGGTGTAAGCCGCTTACGGAAGTAAACTATCCCTGACACTAGCACCAGCCACCAGCTTGCTGAGCCCGTAAATACGCCAAACACAAGGGTTACAGAACTCAAATAATCAGTTTGCGTAATACCGAGCCCAGCAAAAATAGCCATAAAAGAAAAAATAGTGGCTGGGTTTGTCAGGGTCAAAAAAAGCGTAGATGCGTAGGCAACTAGCAGCCCAAACGGCGCAGTGGCTGTAGCATCCAAGTCAGCGGTTGATATTTTAGACGAAGCGAAAAAAGTGGCCAGCCCCAAGTAGCAAAGAAAAAGGCCGCCCATAATTTGCAACAGATAACGCTGACTAACCAATAGCTCTGAAAGGGCTGCTAGGCCAAACGCTGCCACAATGCCGTATATTCCGTCGGCAGTGGCAGCGCCTAGCCCGCTCATGAGACCGATTGAGCGGCCTTGAGCTAAGGTGCGACGGATGCAGAGCAATCCAATTGGACCGACAGGAGCCGCGATCGCTATTCCCATCAAAATTCCTTTAATCAAAACAACTAGAAGCATTGCCTATACCGTCATCCTCAGTCCGGGCATTATTTGAGTGAGGTCACTTGGCCGAATTAATTAGGCCCTTTGATTAGGCCAGTCAATTGGCAGCGCAGCGGTATCTTTAACGCTCGATAGCGCAATGGTGGTGCGCGTCTGCTGAACGCCGGGTAAAGCCTTGATCTCTTCAGTGAGAATGCGCTCTAGTGCAGACG
>JBGTNW010000116.1:0-11797 GCA_041742865.1 Phormidesmis sp. | reverse complement strand
GCGTATACGGTGGGCTATGTGGCACCGGTGATGCTGGCGGGTATTTTTACGGCTTCAATTAAGCGTATTTTGGAGCTGAGGCGCTGGTCTGGCTGGATTACGCCTGCTAGTGGGCTGCTGTTGGTAGGCTTTGGTCTATTTTCTTTGGTGACTCGCCTAATGCCGATTGCCTGATGCCTTTATCTGATACCGATTGCCCAATATTTCGAGACCTGCAGCTCAATTTACGTGTGAGACCGTGATTAAACGATATTTTCGCAAAGATCTGATACCCCTATTGGCGAATTTGAAGCTGGCGATCGCGCTTCTACTCGCGATTGCCCTATTCAGCATCAGTGGCACCGTGATTGAGCAAGGCCAAGGGCTCAGCTTCTATCAGCAAAATTATCCCGAGAATCCGGCGCTGTTTGGCTTTTTGAGCTGGAAATTTATTCTGATTGTCGGGCTCAACCACGTTTATAGCACCTGGTGGTTTCTGGCGATTTTGATCCTATTTGGCGCTAGCCTAACAGCCTGCACATTTACTCGGCAAATTACGGCGCTGCGATGGTTTTCGAGAACTTGGAACTTCTATACGCAGCCTCGGCAGTTTGGCAAAATGGCGCTGAGTACCCAGATGGCAGGCGCTTCCATGGAAATGCTGAAAGATCAGCTCAGTAATCGCCGCTACCAAATCTTTGAAAAGCCTGTTGAAGAAACAGAGCGCACCGATCAGGTGCTTTACGCTCACAAAGGATTAGTGGGACGTATTGGCCCGATTGTGGTTCACGCCAGTATGCTGCTGATTTTGTTAGGGGCAATTTTAGGCGCGATGACCGGCTTTTTTGCCCAAGAGATGGTGCCCAGCGGTGAAACGTTCAAAATTCAAAATATTTTTGAAGCAGGCCCCTGGTCAGCCGCTCAGGTACCCAAAGACTGGTCAGTCCATGTCAACCGCTTTTGGATTGACTACTCGCCTGAGGGCCGCGTCGATCAGTTTTATTCGGATCTCTCAGTGCTAGATGACGGTGGCGCAGAGGTCAAGCGCCAGACCATTTCGGTCAATCAGCCGCTGCGCTATAAAAATGTCACGCTCTATCAGGCAGATTGGGCGATCGCCTCAGTCAAGGTTCGCCTCAACAATAGCCCCGTTTTTGATCTTAAAATGGCCGCACTCCAGTCAGATACAGGCGGCAAACTCTGGGGCACTTGGGTGCCGACCAAACCCGACATGAGCACAGGCGTTTCACTCGTAGCTCAAGACCTGCAAGGCACGCTGCTAGTGTATGACATGAGCGGCCAATTGGCCTCAACCGTACGCGCAGGCGGCTCTACCGAAATCAATGGCATCACCCTATTCGTCGATGACATTACCGGCAGTACGGGTCTACAAATCAAAGCTGATCCGGGCATTCCGGTGGTGTACCTTGGCTTTGGCTTGCTAATGATGGGCGTGGTGATGAGCTACGTCTCCCACTCTCAGGTTTGGGCGCTCGAAACCGACGGCAATCTCTACATTGGAGGCCGCACCAACCGCGCCCAAGTTGCCTTCGAGCGCGAACTTCTTAGGATCCTAGATGTTGTCAGTGAGCATGTCAGCGAGCAAACTGTAGCGCCAGAAACGGATGCCGAAAAGTTACCCTCAATTAGCCCAGTTCATTAGTCCATTTCATAAGCTGACGGAAGCTTATGGGCATCGTGCGCTACACCTGATCATCAGCAGAGGGCGGATTGCCAAAAGCAGGCGTTAAAAAAGCCACAACCGCGCCAATCACAAAGCCCGATACGTTGCGAACCACGGGCAATAAATCAGGCGTGCGCGTCACTACTGGGCCAAGGCCAAAAGCAATAAACAAAATGCCCCACAGCGGCGAAAATAGCAGCGCCCACTGCCAAGCAATGCCACCCCCTTCTTTTCTAGGCTGGGCCGCAAAGCCGCAGATAACACCGCCCAAAATCGAGGTGATCAAAGTCAAAATCCACTGCTCACGCGGTAAGCCCGGAACAACCGCACAGCCGCCTCTATTCAAGCAGGTCTCTAAGGCATTAATTGCGCCGAGTACGGCCCCATCTTCACCGTTGTCACGCACATAAAACTGATTGCCAAAACGGGTCTGGAGCTCAATCCAAAAGGTGCGTGGCAGCAGTGGATAGAGATCATCGCCGACGCTAAAGTTAAGCAAATTGCCGCCGCGCGGATCGGCGACCAGCATAATGCTCTTTTTATCGAGTCCCCAAAAATCTTTGACCGCTCGGCCAGGGGTTTGATCGAACTGCGTGAGGATTCTCAGCTTCCAGCCAGTGGCCGCTTCAAAGGCAGGCAGCCGTTCATTGAGAGAGTCTTCTTGAGCGTCGTTGAGAATGCGGGCCAAATCAATCACGACGGTGGGCTCATTGGGTAGAAGCTCAGGGTTATTGAAGGCTTGCGCAGGTAAAGCAGGCGACCAAGCTAGCAGCACAAGACAGCTAGCCAGCACACACTTGAGTGCCCATCTTGTAACAATCTCAAGTATCACAGGCTGGCTGGACTGAAAAATGATCGGCCTAGGCATAGTTTGGTAATGCGTTTAATCACGCTGGTGGGTGGGTTTAGGGCGACAGCAAAACCGCCCCTTTACAGTTGTTTACTTAATTTTAAGATATTAGAACCAAAGGAGAAAGCAATTGCTCGAATGGGTTTTCATGCAACCTCTATTTATCCTTATATTCAATGGCCTGCAACGATATCTTGTGGCTCCGTTGGCAATGAATTATGAGAATCGTTAGGGATCTTGTCTGAGTCGTTAGGCAGCGATCGCGCTAAATTCGCTGGCTGAGTTACCGGCTGAAGGATAGGCGGATTCGTTTCGTTGGCTGGCGCTGCAATCGGAGAAGCTGCTGATAGGGAAACGGGTGGGCGGCGCGTGGGGGGGCGACGGCGGCGGCGAGGTTTACCGGTTAGTACCTGAAAGGCGGCGCTAGCGCCCGCTAGTAAGCTGCGAGTGGTGATGTGTGCTTTTTGGGCTTGGGCTTTGGCCTCTAGCAGCCCCTGATCGACTTGCTTGACAACGCTGTGAGCACTTTGCACGCTGCTATTGACTTCATCGCTCAGCAGCGAGATTTCTTTGCTGGTCAGTCGCAGATCTTTTAAAGTAGCGGGTAGTTCGCGGTTTAAGTTATCTAATAGCTTTTCGGCGCTTCTAGCAGCGCGGGCCAATTCTTGTAGGGCCAAAATGGCCACGGTTAGCAGGGCCATCAGGCTGATGGCGACCAATAAAACAGAAATGCCGAGCCAGAAGAAGGGGTTGTTCACAAAGAGGCTAGCTATTCATTGTCGAAGACGGTATTGGCAGGATTAACAGAAGTAGCAGCATGGCTCTGGTTTTGGCTCTGATGATAGCTACTTTGGCTTTCCCATTCGCGACGACTCGCAGCCTGACCTGCGGTGACGGCTTCACGCAATCGAGCGAGGGTTTGATCCCAATTGCTGAGCGTTGTTTCTGACAGACGATCCGCTTGAAATTGGAGGCTAGTAGCCAGATCTTCAGCGAGTTCCGGCAGGGCGTCGGCAGATTTTTTGAGGATGCGGCGGGTTTCTCGACCTGTCCGTGGGGTGGCTAAGATGCCAGCGATCGCGCCAATGGCTGCCCCAATAATAATGCCACCCAAAAGTCCGTCTGATTTGTGATCTGCCATAGCTGCTGATTGCTTAAAGAGTAAGGAAACTGATGTAAAACTGGCTGACTGGCCTGCTGACTGGCCTACTGACTGGCCTGCTGACAGCCAAGTATGAATTCTAATCGCTATTTGCGTGAACTACGGTGCCTCATCCGATAGAGCAGAAGCGATCGCCCTATGCCAACGAGCTGTAATCCCTGATAACTTTGACGCATCAGCTTTTGCCAGCGAGCTACGCTCAAACGCGCTGCCAAGATTTGAGTGCGGCTCACCGTCAAGCGGTAGCCCATCTGTCGAGGAGCCGCTAAGTCTGAATTAACTGAAGCTTGCTGTAGCTCGTGGTTTAGCCGAACAAGCTGATGACGCCACTGCCACAGCCCACAGGTCAGATTGATCACCCCGACTGCCAACAGAGCGTTAATGCAGATAACGCAGACCATAACCAGCATGTGATTTCACCCGCTCCAGTGATTGTTATAGAGATGTTTACAGGAATTTTCAGAATCAGAAATTTAACTCAAGAGACGGATGAACGCCATCTCGACACCGCTAGCTTTAGTCTAGAGCGTAGCTCATCACTAGGGGGGCTAACCCCAGCTCTTGAGGTCGTTTGGCAATAACTTCAAAAAACGCAATTACCTCTTTGTCTGTCGGTCTACCCCGCTGAGCGCCTGTAGAGCCAGTGGCGATGATGCAGCTACAGCAGTGCTGGTTTTTATGACTGCCTTTGGCCCACTTTTCTAGACTGTAGCTGTCAGCAGCGTCGCTAACTTCATACTCATTAAAAAGATGCAAATGGCCCTGACGAGTCTCAATCAATCCCACCTGAAATGACTGGCCACTGAGCGGATCGTGACCTGTGTTAAAGCAAATAGAGCGCATTCCACCTTCTTTTCGGATGCGCTCAACCAGCTGATGGGCCTTGGGTCGGGTAGTTTGAATCGTCAGCGTCGGCCAGTCGGATTTGGTGTCAGGGCGTTTTTGGGGCAATTCAATAAAGCTTTGGTAGTAGATCCGCTCCGTTTCTCGTAAGGGAGCTAGCTTTTTGTCTTTGAAGCTGCCTAGCATAATCAGAGACCCTTCTGGCACACTGTCCTCGATGAGAGGAGCCAGATCGTCTGCAAGCGATGACCCCACCTCTTCGAGCCCAGAGCCTTCTACAGCGCTGTGGGTATCGGCTAAGAAAATCGCCGATACTTCAGGCAGCGTGGATACTTTAACGGTCACTTTTTCGGGGCCAGATTCGATCAGATCGGGGGTTAGTTCATGGCCGCTCTTCTCGGCGCTTTTCTCGGCGCTCTTCTCACTGGCGCGCTCGTTAGCAGTCTCACGGCTGCTCTGATTAACGTTTCGAGTAGCGCTCATAGCTTGCCTAACCGGATTGGGAATGTGAAAGCGACTGCTAACGGGTTGTAGGGCAAATTTTTCGGTGCTGAGATCGTGCTTTTTAAAGAATCGGTGCAGGGCTTCAAGCACAACAATAAGGCTGACAGCTTCTTCTGCGGCTAGCTGCGATCGCAAACCCTCCAGCGGATGCAAACTGCCAAAATCATACTCAACAGCGTCGCTACTGACGGCTGTCGGCACGCCCTGAATAGGCATCGCAATAATATCGTCAACCGGATTAAAGTTAATGAATAAGCAGTTTTGCTCCAAAAAAGCTTGCTGCATCCCCTCAGAAAAGTCATCACTTTGCAGCAGCTTGCGACGAAACTGCTGTAGAGAACTCAGATCGCGATAAAACAGCAGGCCGTATTCCAAGCCAGCTAAACCCAATACAGAGAGATAAAGCGTTTTAATCTCCCAACGGTTGAGATCGATGGCTAAAATTTCTTGCTCACTCAAATAGTTCCAGGGAGCCGCGTCCCACATCAGCGCAGCTTTCTCTAAAAGGCTAGCTTCAAACGCTCTAGGGAGCCGATGTTCAGTAATTTCAGGCGCTTGCAGCCTTTGAAAAACTTCATCAATCACCGGTAAGGTCGGAGAATGCTCTACCGGAATATCAAGATCTTGCAGTGCGCCTCTCAAGAAAAACTGAATTTCGCGATCGCACACCACCACCTTACGGGGCCGCGCTGGTTCAACCCCGTTGCCCCCTTGAGGCGCTTCAATGGCCTGCAGCAGCGTTCGCACAATCGCCTCATTGCCGGTTTCTCGCGGGACAACACTGAGGCCGCGCACGACCCCTTGCAAGCTATCGACCCACAGAATACAGTCCCCTTGGGACGCTTCGCTCAGATCGCTAAGCGCTTTACTAGAAGTCGGCAGCGGGCGGCGATCGCACTCCCAAACGCTAGTGAGTCTAGGAAGCTGACTTAAACGACGACAGGTAAATGGACTCAGTTGATGCATTGAGGCAAAGGCGGGGTGATTAAAATGGCATCCGCTCGGGGTGTTTGTTCATGGTATCCGCTCATGGCACCCGCTCATGACTTCAAACCCGTATGAACCCTCTCCAAGCACGAACTCCGAGCACGAACTCCAAGCACGAAGTGAAAGACGGATACGTTAAACTGAGAATAATCAATGACTACTCTTTATTTTAATCCCTCCAAACGTCCTATGTCACAATCCACCTCATCTGCTGAAGCCCCGACAGCGTCAACTAGCGCCCCGATTAACCGTTCGGCCGATTCTTCGGCGAGTCCTGCTGAACGGGGCATTTTGATGTCTGAAGCGGCCCTCAATCACGTCATGGCGCTGCGTGAAAAGCAAGGCAGCGACCTGTGCCTGCGCGTCGGTGTGCGTCAAGGCGGCTGCTCTGGGATGTCATACATGATGGATTTTGAAGAAGTTGGTAACGTCGGTGAGCACGATGAAGTGTACGATTACAACGGCTTTCAGGTAGTATGCGATCGCAAAAGCCTGCTGTATCTATATGGCCTCATGCTCGACTACAGCGATGCCTTGATCGGCGGCGGCTTTCAGTTTACCAACCCCAACGCTAGCCAAACCTGTGGCTGCGGTAAGTCATTCGGCACTTGATATTTTTTTAAGCAATTAAGATGCAAACGCTAGAAACCAAATTCGACGATGCAATCAGTCGCTACAAAGCAGGCGAATCCGCAGAGTCTCTGCTCCCTATTTTCAAAGAAATCTGTCTACAAGCACCCAAAAACAGCGCCGCTCAAACCTGTCTGGCTTGGCTGTATTTATTAGTCGATAAACCCAATGCTGCTTACAAAGTTGCTCAACGCGCCGTTAAGCTTGCACCCAAAGACCCTCAAGCTAGAGTTAATCTGGCAATTGCGCTGTTAGAAACCGGCAAAAGCGGCGTTCGTGAGCAAATAGACATGATTAATCAAGTGCTTTATGCCGTCGATGAAATCAAAGCTGAAATTCAAGAAAACATTGAAGAAGGATTAAGTAGAAAACCTGATTGGAAAAGCTTGAAACGCATCCAAAAATGGCTTTTTGAAGGCTAATTCTATTGATGGACAAGCACTTGGCTTACATTATTGAGCTTGGATTATCCTCGGAAATTATTGGGAGACTTTACCAAGCTTCATAAACTATTGAAACGAAAATTATAAAAAGGGGATGGGGATCATGACTGCTAAAGGATCCCCATCCCCTTTCTTAATGGCTTAACGGCTGGGCGTTTGGGAGGGTTTTATTGACAACAGCAGCCATCGATCCACTGCTGTTGCGTCTTGTAAAATGGCCCAAACGGCCGAAACAATAACTTAATGAGCGATCCCCAAAGTGACTGATAAGCTTAGGTGAAGAAGTCAATCAGCCCAGCTTAACTATTCAAACCGAACAACTTTAAAACTTACGTAGTTTAAGCGTAGCGGCCTAAACTTAACGGTTTGATTCATAAGTTAGCTTATTGACCCATTCCTTACACACCACTTACTCATTGCGGGAGCACTGTTATGGATCTTCGAACGGTTGCGATTAAGCCAGAAACTAGAAATCACAAAGGCTTTTTTGTTCAAAATGCAGACTACACCTTTGTCGAAATTGACAAATCGGGCTGGGCTCTAATTTGTGTTGACGATGCGGTTTGTCACTATGTCGATCCCGACAATATTTTGACGGCTGAAATGGATAGCTCTCAAGTTATGTAAGCTTTAGTATAAACTTCCTTCACAAAGCGCTTTTAAAAGCCTAGTTTGATGCTGAATAATATGAATATGGTCGCTTCTTCTAGAAGCGGCCATCTTTGTTTTCTATGTGTTTTTTAAAGGGTGCAATTAAAGGGTGCAATCTTTATTTGCGTAAGACGCCATAGGGCATGGGCTATCATAACTTGTTAACAAACCACGGTGTCTTACTGATATGCCTGTTGATATGAAAGATCGCCTACTCGATGGATTGAATACGGTGCTGATGTTCAATCTGTTTTTTGTTTTATTTTGTTTCGCTTGGTTTGCTGCTGCGCTAATAGGCCAAGCGATAAATATTAGTCTTGGCTTTGATCTGTGGTACAGCCTTTGGGAGCCTGTGATTATGCCTTCAATTGGGATTTTGATGGCCGGTGCATTGTTGAGTGGTTTCTTTAGCTGGATCGGCAAAAAAATCTCAGCTGAGCCGTAAAATCAGCTCCTTACCAGCTCCCCCGAGTACGTTCGTACCATTTGACTAAAACCCTGGCAAGTCGTTTAGGATCATGGCGGACAGTGTTGTCGTCTTCGCTCATGACATTGGCAATCAAAATTCGCCGGCCCGACTCCATAATGGCTTTGCGATCTAAAATCACCGGGGTAGAGCCCTGCTTTAAATAGCGACTAATAATATTCTCGGAAGGAATTTTTTTCTGTACCAGCACGGCATCAAATAGGTACTGACCACAGGCCCGGTCAATGGCTCGAATATGATCACAGACGCTGTAGCCTTGAGTTTCTCCCGGCTCAGTCATGATATTGCAAATGTAAATCCGAGGGACGGCGCGAGCGGCTAGTGCCTCTACGATTTCAGGTACCAGCAGGTTAGGAATAATGCTGGTATACAGGCTGCCGGGGCCGATAATGATGTAATCTGCGTCTCCAATCGCCTCTATTGCTTGTGGCAACGCGGGCGGATCAGCAGGCAAACAGCCAATTTCGGCGATCGCTCCTCTTGCTTTTGTAATATTAGATTCCCCTTCAATTCGCCGCCCATCGCTTAAGGTCGCCCATAAGCTCACATCGCTTAAGGTCGCAGGCAGCACTCGCCCGCGAATCGCTAGTACCTGAGAGCTCGCCGCAATAGCCTGCTCCCAATCGCCGGTAATCTCATTCATCGCCGACAAAAACAAATTGCCAAAGCTATGGCCACTGAGGCCGCTACCCGCCTCAAACCGGTATTGAAAGAGCTCTGTTAGCAGCTTTTCCTCATCAGCTAAGGCCGTTAGACAGTTGCGAATATCACCGGGTGGAATTCCTCCCATCTCGCGTCGCAGCCGGCCCGACGAGCCACCGTCATCAGCGACTGTGACAATGGCTGTAATGTTAGCGCTATAGTGCTTAAGGCCGCGCAGCAGCGTAGATAGACCCGTGCCACCGCCAATGACCACAATGCGCGGGCCTCTATTAAGCCGTCTATGAGTCGCGATAGCATCCCACAAGGTATCTTCTCCGTTGGCAGGCAGCAGCACCTCGGTCACCATTCTCAGCGTGCGGGTTTGGCCCCAGATGATAAACAGTAAACCGCCCACCACAGCAATAGGCCCACTGATGTAGTTAGGCACCAATCGGGTAATGAAGTTGAGCACATTGCCGACAAACCTTACCGTATAGAATACGGGTGTCAGCTTGAGCCATACCATGACCCCGATGCCCACCGACAAAATGCCCAGCGTACTCAACAGCATCCAGCGCTTGACGAACAATCCCGGCCTTAGCCACTTTACCCAGTGCTTGGGTTTAGCAGTTAACTTGTTACGATTTGAACGCATGGTGACAGCTAGCAGTTCGGATGAATGGGATCACGCATTAGGGTTATACAGCAAAAAGGCTAACGCTAATGTAGATTTCGTTTAAGCGTACTTTTTGAGTTGGCACTCTATTTTCAGTACGATGTAGCTAGTGTGCTGCATGTGCTTCTCAATTTGGCCCGGCTTTATCCCTCATGGCTCAGATTTACCCTTTATCCCCTAGCAATCAACCCCCTTTAGTAGAACTCAGAGGCATTTCTAAGCACTTTGGCAACGTCACGGTGCTTAATCATATTGACTTTACGCTTAATCCAGGTGAAGCCACGGCCATTATTGGGCCTTCAGGCACCGGCAAATCAACGATTTTACGCATTATTGCCGGACTGTTAGCGCCAGATGAGGGTGAGATTTGGATCAGCGGGAAAAAACGTGAAGGTCTCATAGAAGACTCTGCGGATCCGCTGGGGGTGGGAATGGTATTTCAGCAAGCGGCTTTGTTTGACTCACTGACCGTCGCTGAAAATGTGGGATTTTCGCTTTATCAGCATTCTCGACTCAGTGATCGTGAAATTAGACGATTGGTCACTGAAGCTTTGGCGACAGTCGGCTTGCCTGATATTTCGGATCGCTATCCGGCGGAGCTATCTGGCGGGATGCGCAAGCGGGTAAGCTTTGCGCGCGCGGTCATTTCTAATCCACACAATCCGACTGATCGGCCTGGCCTTTTGCTGTACGATGAGCCGACAGCGGGATTAGATCCAATCGCGTCAACTGTGATTGAAGATTTGATTCGCAAGGTTCACGATGGGCAAGCCTGCAGCGCCTATATCATTGTGACGCACCAAGAGAGCACCATTCGCCGCACTGCTAATCGGGTGGTATTTTTGCATGATGGCCGGGTGCAGTGGTCCGGCGCTGTCGGAGATATCGATTCCACAGACAACCCATTTGTCCGTCAGTTTTTTAGTGCCCAAATTCAAGGCCCTATTCAGGTGGTGGGATAAGAGGAAAATTTATGCGGACGCGAACGATTCGAGAAGGTTCTGTGGGGCTGCTTATCCTGTTTGGGATTGGTTTGTTTAGCGGTTTGGTACTGTGGCTGCGAGGCTTTAATCCAGCGAGTCGGCCTTACCGGCTGATCGTTGAGTTTGAGGACACGACGGGCGTTCAGTCGGGGACGCCAGTGTTCTATCGCGGGGTGTCGGTGGGTCGCGTAGTCGGAATTGTGCCAGGTGCTAATCAGGTAGATTTAGTCCTCGAAATTGTTCAAAAGGACTTGCTCATTCCCAACGAAGTCACGATTGAAACGGTGGAATCTGGCCTAATTGGAGAGGTTTCGATTGGGATTACGCCGTTGATTAAGCTTTCGGCGAGTGCGGCTCAGTTTAGCCCGATAGGTAAAAACTGTAACAGTGAGGTGATTCTTTGTGATGGCGATCGCCTCATTGGCCAAGTTGGACCTAGCTACGAAGCTTTACTGCGCTCGGCGGGAGAAGTGGCTGACTTGCTAGCCGATCCTGAACTGATTGCTCAGCTCAAAACCGTTTTGAGCAGCGTCACGCAGACGGCCAACGACGCGGGCATCCTTGCTCAAGAAGCGACGGCGCTCACCCGTTCGGCCCAGGCCGAAATCAATCCGCTGTCGAATTCGGCTCGATCAGCGGCTGATTCAATAGCTTTAGCCGCTCAGCAGTTCTCGCTAACAACGACAGATATTAATGCCTTAATTGGAGAAAATCGCGGCACGCTAGTAGATGCATTAGGTAACGTGCAGGCGGCTAGTTTGCAGCTGCGCAATGCGGCCGATGTGCTAGGCCCGCGCTTGCAGAGCGGCGAGCTAGTAGACAGCTTAGAAGTGCTCATAGGCAATGCTTCGGCTGCTTCGGCTGATTTGCGATCTTTTACCACCTCCCTGAATAGTCCAACTAATTTGGTGCTGTTGCAGCAAACGTTAGAATCGGCTCGAGATGCCCTTGCTAGCGCTCAAAAGGTAATGGCAGATGTGGACGAAATTACCGGTGATCCGGCAATTCGACAGCAGCTACGTAATTTGATTAATGGTCTAAGTGGGTTAGTGTCGTCTACTCAGTCTTTAGAGCAGCAGTCTGAAGTGGCTCGGGTTTTGGTCCCTTTAGGCGAACAGGCGCTGTTGGAATCGCTGCATCAAGACACTCGTCAGCCTGTAGGACAGAGAGCAGAGCAGAGAGCAAATCCACATGCAGAGACGAGTTCAGCGGATGCGCTGTTAGGCGATCGCCCGGTTTTGGTATTCGACGGCGATCGCTACATTCTCAAGCCCGC
>JBGTNW010000115.1:0-24965 GCA_041742865.1 Phormidesmis sp. | reverse complement strand
CTTGTAGATTTGGTAGGGGTAGATAATAAAGTCTTTACACAAAAGGGGTAGATCCACCGCTTGGCGAATTTGGCTGAGATAGTCAAAGCTGCCCTGAAAAAATTCGCTATCTGTCAGCACCGATAGACAGGTTGCCCCGCCGGATTGGTAGCTGTGAGCGATCGCTACCGGATCAAAATCAGCGCGAATCACGCCTTTACTCGGCGAAGCCTTCTTCACCTCGGCAATAATTGCCGGAGCCTGCTGCTCAGCCTGCTGCCGTAATGCTGCTAAGAAACCTTTAGGATTTGGCATTTCTTGAACCTGGCGCTGCAAGTCTTTGAGCGGGATCTGCTCTCGCTGCCGAGAAACTTCAACTTCTTTGTGCCACACAATTTTTTCTAAGATATTGCGAGGTTCAGCGTCTTGAGTTTTAATTTTGTACTCAAAGTTAGCGACGGAAATAGAAGGACTAGGCGATCGGCGACGAATTTCCATTAGGCACTCACCTCAACTGGCTTTACCTCAGCTCGTTTATAGGCTTCATCTAACACTTCTGACAGGGTGGGATGGGTATGGACAAACTTTGAAAGTTCAGTGACGGACTGCTTCTGCGCAATCGCATTCGCCGCCTCCTGAATCAAATCTGCCGCGTGGAGCCCAATAATATGCGCCCCTAGTACCTCACCGGTATCTTGGCGATAGATCACCTTCGCGAGCCCTTCGGTTTCACCTTCTGCTAACGCCTTGGAATTCGCCTTAAAGTAGCTGCGCACAGCCGCAATTTCGTACCCTTCTGCTTTGGCTTTGGCTTTTGCCGCAGGCTCTGTCAGCCCCACAAAGCTCACTTCAGGATGGGTGAAGGCCGCCGCTGGAATAGCGTTGTAATCCACAGTGCGGTGATCACCACAGATATTATCAACCGCTACAATTCCTTGCGCCGAGGCTGAATGTGCCAGCATCATTTTGCCGTTGGCGTCGCCAATTGCGTACAGATGCGGCACCGGCTTGCCGTCGCGCACGACGGCTAGATGCTCATCTACCGGAATAAAGCCGCGCCGATCCGTTTCGACCGCCACCATGTTTAGATCCAAATTCTTCGTCGCCGGGATCCGCCCCGTTGCCACTAGGCAAGCATCCACTTCGATCACATCCACTATTTCCATCGTTTTTGGATCTGCGAGTTCAATCACCACTGGCGATCCCGGTGTAATTTTTTTGGCCAGTAGCCCGACTCTGGTTTCAATATCGCGCGGTTTGATTAGCACTCGCTCAGCCTGCTTAGCAATATCAGGATCAAACGTCGGCATGAGCTGATCCATGGCCTCGATCATTGTGACTTCTGAGCCTAGTGCCGTATACACATCAGAAAATTCTAGGCCGATGTAGCCGCTGCCAATAATCGCGACCCATTCGGGCAACCAATCGAGGCGGATGGCTTCGTCACTGGTAAATACGGTTTTGCCATCTGTTTCAATGCCTCTAGGCACAAACGGAATCGAGCCGGGAGAGAGAATGATGTCTTGGGCGGTGACGGTGCGGGTGCCGCTGTCGTCTTTAATCGAAACTTTTTGGCTACCGGCGATTTTGCCCCAGCCGCGAATGGTTTCTACCCCCAAACGAGTGAGGCTATTGGTCAAATCACCCTGAATTTTGCTGACTAAGTTTTTGGCATGATCGGCAATTCCGGCACGGTCAAAGCCGACACCTGTAAGGCTAATGCCCATCGCTTTGAGGTGCTGAGCGTCGCGCATTTCGCGCACTCTGCCAGAAGCTGCTAGCAGCGCTTTAGATGGAATGCAGCCACGATTGACGCAGGTGCCGCCCATATCGGCGGCTTCGATGATGGCGGTTTTGAGGCCGCGTTTGACGGCGTGTAGGGCTGCGCCGTGGCCACCAACGCCTGCGCCAATAATCACCAGATCGTAATCGAATGCTGAATCCACGGCTGTCTCCTTGCTAGTTGCTTGTATGCTTTATAGGTTTTTTATAAAGTTTTTTTGGGGTTCTTTATTTTCAACTAGAGTGGGGGGTTTGCACAACTCGTGTTTCCGTACTTACCTTGTTTTGATAAAAGCCTAGCTGGATTTTGTAAGCAGTTTTAACGATCCGGTTTGACCAAATCTCAAGGCAAAATACGTCCATAAAGCGGAAAGATGGCGGAGAATCAAATTTATGGATGACGCAAAGCAGGTGGGTGAAGAAAAGCGAGAGGATCGTCACGCGGCTGAGCAAGCTTTTGCGCGATCGCTCACCCAACTAGAAGATCTGCTTTTAATCGAGGCCGATAGTCATACGATCAAAGTCAATTCTGTGATTGATTCCACCCAAAACGAACCTCAAAACCGTTTCGGCGGTAGCCTCTTCGATGCCATTCCCTTAGTTCATCAACTGGCCAATCGCTTGGGCAATCTGCCAGAATCAAACCATTTAGCTCACCCTGACAAGTCAAAAACTGCCGATTAAAGCGCTCATCTATCCGGTTCAATGGTTGAATGACTTCGCTGACGCAGCGCTTCGTACAGTAGCACTGCCGTCGAAACGGCCACATTCAGCGATTCTACTCCCGGCACTACCGGAATTTTGACAACCTCAGAAGCGCAGTCCATAAGTGCTTCTGACAGGCCCGCGCCTTCATTGCCCATCAGAAATACGGTCGGCGATCGCAAATCCAGCTGCCAATAACTCAGAGATGCGATCGCACTCGTCGCCACCACCTGCACCCCTTGCGCCTTGAGCTGCTGCGCTTTGGTTTCAATATCTACCGTTTCTATCGGCAGCCGAAACCACTGCCCCACCGAAGCCCTGAGCACTTTAGGACTGCCGATATCTACACTGTCCTGACTCAGCCACAGCCCATCACTACCCGCCCCTGCCGCTGTACGAATAATCGTGCCCAAGTTCCCCGGATCTTGCAGCGCTTCTAGCATAATCCCCAAACTAATATCGCCAGTAGGCCGACTTGCTGCCGCTTGCCAAGCATTGCGCTGAGGGGCAATCGCGACCACACCATCTGGCGTTACCGTGCTCGCAATCGACTTCAGAACAGCAGGCGACACCAGCTCTACTTGTTCTGATTGAGCCAGTGCCCGCTGACAGAGATCAGCGTAGCGCTGCTGCCATTGCTCGGTATAACAAAGCACTTGCAGCGGATAATTGGCTTCACAGGCGGCCTCTATTAAATGAGTCCCCTCTAGCAATAACACTGCTTGCTTGCGCCTTTCTCTAGTCTGTTGCAGCTTACGCAATTGCTTAACGATTGGATTTTGAAGGCTAGTGAGCATAGTCAACATATATTCAAATCGCTATGTATTTACACTGAATGATAGAAAGTTTTAATCAACCTAACCAAATAGCTGATTAGACGAACTGAAATCAGCCAGTATCAATTAACTGACCCCAACAACCTAGCCTCAACCACCCATAAAAAAGCTCTTCAGTATAGTTAAACCGAAGAGCTTTTTACAGTTAAGAGTCAATCAGGTGCTCAGTCAAACACGAGATGCGGAACCCGGGACTTGAACCCGGAAGTCCTTGCGAACACTAGAATCTGAATCTAGCGCGTCTACCAATTTCGCCAGTCCCGCAAAAACGCTGCTTACGTCAACATCTTCTGAATAATATCTCTAGCATCACTACTTGAGATACCAAGCGCTGCAAGACAGGAAGCACCGAACCATTGCCCTAAGCAGTTTGCTTAAGGCTGCGACTAACTATACTCTAGCAGTCCGTGACATTCGTCAACTGCACAGCATTCTTAATCCAGGCTTAATCCAAGATATGATGCGCTTTAATCCGAATTCTGGATTGAACCTATCTTACAAAGAATGTTAGTTACTCAAAGTAGCTCAGATTTTGTTCAAATCAATCGGGAGAAACTCTGAACTTTCGGGTAGAATCCGTACCAAATTCTGCGGATTTTCTTTCGGTTAATCCATCTCATCAACATTTCGTCAACACTTAGTTAATTTATGGAGGCTACTCCCATCGCTTCTCTCACCTCTTCAGCTTTGCCTACCGCCGCACTCTCAGTTTCTGAATCGGCCAGCAAGCCAGCCTCTGTAATTGAAATTTGGGGCGGTTACCCCCTCAGTGGCCACATTCCAGTGAGTGGGGCCAAAAATTCAGCGCTCGTTGTCCTCGGCGGTACGCTCCTGTGTTCACAAACCTGCCGTGTTCGCAACATCCCCGATCTGATGGATATTGGCCGCATGGCCAGCGTTTTGGAAGCGCTTGGGCTTAAAGTTGCCCGCAACGGCGACATTCTAGATGTCGATGCCAGCCACGTTAGCCATTCCAAAGCGCCCTACGACATTGTGAGCCAGCTGCGAGCTAGTTTTTTTGTGATCGGCCCATTGCTCGCCCGCTTAGGCGTAGCTAGAGTTCCACTCCCTGGCGGCTGTGCGATCGGGGCTCGCCCGGTAGAGCTTCATATTCGCGGCTTACAAGCCCTTGGCGCTCATGTTCATATGGATCATGGCGTCGTTCATGCCTATGTACCGGGGGCGCGCGGTAAGCTCAAAGGCGCAAAAATTTATTTGGACTACCCCAGCGTTGGCGCAACCGAAACGCTGATGATGGCGGCAACTTTGGCGGAAGGTGAAACCGTATTAGAAAACGCCGCTCAAGAGCCAGAAGTGGTTGATTTAGCAAACTTCTGTATTGCGATGGGTGCAAAAATTCGCGGTGCGGGCACTAACACTATTACGATTACCGGTGTGCCTAGCCTGCATACGACCGACTATGCCATTATTCCAGATCGCATCGAAGCCGGTACTTACTTGGTTGCGGGCGCACTTACCCGCTCTGATATTACCGTTGGCCCTGTCGATCCCAATCATTTGACGCCACTATTGGCCAAATTACGTGAAACCGGCTCCACTATAGAGATTGAAGAAAATAACAATATTCGGATTTCTCCGGGCGATCGCATCCTCCCCACCGACATCCAAACCTTGCCCTACCCCGGTTTCCCGACCGACCTGCAGGCTCAGTTCATGGCCTTACTCACCCTCGCGGAAGGCAGCAGCACTATTACCGAAACCGTCTTTGAAAACCGTTTGCAGCATGTCGCTGAGTTCAACCGCATGGGCGCAGATATCCGCGTCAAAGGCGACTGCGCAATCGTGCGCGGCGTCACCCAGCTTTCCGGGGCACCCGTTACCGGCAGTGATTTGCGGGCCTCAGCAGCATTGGCTATTGCAGGTTTAGTGGCCAAAGGCAAAACCACTCTTCATGGCCTGCATCATCTAGATCGTGGCTATGAAAAATTTGAAGAAAAGCTAACCAACGTCGGCGCACGCCTGCGGCGAATTCCGCGCAGTGAAGCTGATACTGTCGCTCAGCCAACGCTACTGGGGGTTGAAATGTCAGCAGATGTAGCGGTTGGTTCAGTGGTGAGGTGATGGGGTAATGGGATGAGGGAGATGGCATGAGGGAGCAAACTTAGCCTAGTTATTTAGCCGAGTCAAAAGATCGCTAGAATCTTTGCAATTGCATTGGCTTCCTCATCCCTCACCCCATCACCATGCCTCCCCTACCTACTTCTCCAAAATTCACCCTCACTGGCCTCAATGCCGATCATTTTCGCCATCCGCTCGACAAAAAAGCCACTCAGTCACTCAAACGGCTGCCTGGCCTAGATGTGGCTATTCGCAGTTTGCTAGGCCCGATGGGCGAACAGTTCTTTTATTTAGAAAATATTGCTGCCAGTGTTTTAGTCGGGCCAAACCAACTGCCCGATCTCTACCAATCGCTACAAGAAGCCTGCCAAGTGTTGGATCTTGAAGTGCCTCAGCTCTATGTTAAGCAGCACCCTGTGCCCAATGCCTATACTTTTGCGATGCGCGGCAAGCAGCCTTTCATCGTTGTGCACACTGCTCTCATTGAGCTGCTAAATCCGGCTGAAGTGCAGGCCGTGATCGGGCATGAGTTAGGCCATCTCAAATGCGATCATGGCGTTTATCTGACTTTGGCTAATCTATTAACCTTGGCGACGAGCCAATTGCCTTTTGGCACTGTGCTGATGCAAAACTGGCAGTCGCAAATAATGGAGTGGGTGCGCTGTGCTGAATTTACCTGCGATCGCGCTGCCCTTCTAGCCACCCAAGATGCCCGCACTGTTGCCTCCGTCCTTATGAAGCTATCTGGCGGCTCGCCCACCCTCTCGCCCCAGCTCAATTTAGATGCCTTCATCGATCAAGCCCACTCCTATGACGCCATTAGCGACAACGAAATGGGAGAAATGCTCAAACAGCTCAAAACCAATGAATTAAGCCACCCTGTTCCGGTCTTAAGAGCTAGAGAAATTGATCGCTGGGCCAGCAGTGCTGCCTATCAGGCGCTACTCCACGCCCGGCCGCTGACAGCAGACACTGATAGGACTGACCACCCAGGTGGCTGGCGGCAGTGGTAATCACATAAGGTAAACAATAAAGAGAACGATGATAATTTGCGCAGTAAAAGGCTGTACCAAAGTCACTCAATTCGGTATGATTAATAGCCTACCGGGCAAGTGGCGGAATTGGTAGACGCACCACACTCAAAATGTGGCGACTTCGGTTGTGCGAGTTCGAGTCTCGCCTTGCCCATACAGCTCAATTTTTTCAGTTCATTTTTCTATCTATTCTTAGAAGAGGGAGAGCTCTTATGGCTCAGCAGTTAAAGCGCTGGGAATCGCCTCGAAGCGAAGGTCGTAACCGGAAAGGGCGAGGCGGCTCTGCAAAGCAAAGACAGTACAAAAAACGACAAAAGCTATTGAGTAAACGGCTACAGGAAGGGATTGATCGCGCTAACCCCAAGTCAAAAAATAGTCCAGAGATTAATAATCCAGAGATCAATTTAGAAACTCAGCTAGCGGGCGCTAACACAAAAAAATACAAGCAAAAAGAGGCTATTGAACAGCCTCTTTTTTTGCGCCTTGCTCACCCATTACCCCATTAAAGACGGACCTATGGCGCTGCCAAAAAATGACCGGATAATGGTTTGAAAGCTCTGTCAGTAAATATCGTATGCATCTGCATGCCGCCTATCTCCAAACAACTCAAGTGATTTTTGCAGAACAGATGGGCAAGCTAATCTAAGACACTTTGCTTAAGGTTCAGGGCGTCCGTTGACAAACCAATCAAAATTTCATCACTTGCCTGTTACAGCAGCAGTCTATTATGTGCGGATCAAAACTCACGGCGGCAGCAATCTGCTCGACTCCCAGAATAATTACTTAGACAATACTGCTGTAAAGCATCCTTTAATGGCCTATTTGCAGGTAAAGGAGTCTGATGAAAAGTCCGCCGTAAAAGCCTTAGAAACTGTAGAAATAGAGCATCAAAAGTCACTATCTAAGTCTTTTTCAAGCGTTTTATCCAAAATTGTGTCCGATGAACTGCTGATCGCCGCTAGCTGTCGAGGCATTACCTTGGATCAGTGGGTGATTGTTCCGGATGCTCTCCACGCTCTCGTGCTTGTTCAAGAAGATCGCCCTGACTTTGACTTCACTAGCGGCAAGCCTAGACTGCTAAACGCTTTTGTCGCAGGCTTTAAAGCAGCTACCGCTAAGCGCATCAACCTGATTCGCAATCAGCCGGGTTCACCGGTTTGGCAGCGTAGCTACCAAGAGCAGCCAGTGGAAGATGAGTTTATGCTCGCGCGTCTGCGCAAAAAAATGAATGCAGCCGATGACATTATGGAATCTAGCCAACCGGCAGGCAGATAAGCTACGTTCAATCTGAACCCAGATAGGTATTGACCAGAGGGCTCACAGCTCAATATCTCTACAGAATCTTCACAGAATCTCTACAAATGTTCTTGTACCCATTGACGAAAGCCAATTTCAGCGGCTACTTCGTTGAGTAAAGCGGCTTCTAAAAACCTGTATAGATCTGACTTTTGAACAATCGGAAAGGTAGGGGAGCGATCGCACTCCACATACGCTCCTTCTTCCAAACGCAAAATCCGCCATTCTCGTCCATTAAACCGCCAAAACTCAGGTACACCCATTTCGGCATACAGCAAGTTTTTGTTGAGATCTGTACTGGTAATGTCAACTTCCACCACGAGATCGGGGGCAGGGTCCACGGCCAAATCCACCGTGTGACCGGCAACTAAATTAAAGTTTTGAATGTAGTAGCTGTTGTCTGGCTCAGCGCTTTTGAGCAAATCTTCGCGATCCAGCGTAGTCGAGCCCATTGTCTTAATCATTAACTTCATTTCGACGACTAAAATTCTGACAAAGAGTTCGATTAGTCGAGCAGCACGTTCGTGACTTTCGAGAGGCATGGTGATTTCCAAAATGCCGTTGTCGTAGCTAAAGCGGGCTCTCGTGCGTCCACTCAATAGCTGCTGAATTTGCTTGAACGCTGGCCACTCAAGTGGGTGAAAAGCAACGCGCTTCTCACCCACTTGTTTTGGAGGGGCTTCTATTAAATACATAGAATTGTCTGAGTTCATTTGATTGACCTTAAGCGAAAGAGTCAGATACGCTCTCCACTGAAGGCAGGTTCTATAGATCAACTAATCCTGGCGGCGGCGTGATTTCTATTCGACCGGTGGAAATATCTACGACTGGGACAATGGCTTCTACGAAGGGAATGAGCAAGGTTTTGGGCGCTTTTGATTTATTTTTACGCTTGGCCTGGCGTTTGAGCTTTCCGGCGGCTTTGGCACGCATGGAGGGATGAGCGATGTCTTGGGTGAGGGCTATTTCTGGTGTGGTTTCTGCTGGCTCTGTCGGCTCAGGACTGGGCGTGACTTGTTCTATTTGGGTTATTTGGTCTATTTGTTCTACAGGCTGCGCGGCTAGCGTGACTTCTAGCATGTCGTGGCCCATGGTAAAGAGGTCGGTGACGGTGCCCAGCAAGGTCTGATCGGCTTGCAGGTATACGCTGAGGCCAATTAAGTCAGAAACGTGGAATTCGCCGGGGTTGAGCCTAAGGCGATCGCTGCTTGGCACCAACAGCTCAGCTGCTCTCAAATCCTCAGCCTGATCGCGATGGTCAATGCCTTCGAGTTTGACGAGATACTGATTTTTGCCGTCTAAAAAGCGACCGCTGGTAATGCGGATGGGGGTAAGTTCGCTGTGAGGCTTTTTGAGCCAGCGATCGCCCGGTCGGGTAAAGCGCTCCGGAAAATCACTCTCTGGATACACTTTCACATGGCCATTTAACCCGTGCGCACCGACAATCCGCCCAATCACTAGCCAGGCAGGCTTTTTTGCGGGAAATTCGTTGAGAGATTGATTAGGGAAAAACTGATCGGGCGCTTCGTTCGGCATGACCATTACACAGCCGCCATCATCGGCTTTACGGAATACACCTGATTTGTCAGCGTTGCTAGATGCTTCAACGCACTCACAAGCTGCGCATCTGTTGCCGTTAGGCTAATGCGGAAACACTGATGCATATGCGGCCAATTTTCACCCCTAAGGCTATTTTCTAACCCAGGAAAGAATGGGCTTCCGGGTACAATAATCACGCCGTATTTTTTGAGCTCATTGTAGAATTTCCAGTCGCTCATCGGCAAATCGTCAAACCACAGCCAAGCAAAAATTGCGCCCTCGCCTCGGTGCAAGCGCCAAGGGACTTCGTTGGGCATGTAGCGAGTGAGGGCTTCTTCCAGCACTGCAAATTTGTTTTGATAGTGAGGCCGAATCACATTGATTGAAATATCGGCTAAGGCTCCGTTGCGAATGGCCAAAGCAGCGATCGCTTGACCATAGCGACTAGAGTGAATACACAGGTTTGTTTGAAACGCTTCTAAAATCTGAATGATTTTCTCGTCGCCAATCGCAATGCCTACTCGCTCACCCGGCAGGCCCGCTTTAGACAAGCTGATGCAATGGACGATATTGGGCCCGAATATCGGCGTCATTTCCGTGAAGTTCAGGGCTGGAAAGGGCGGTGCGTAAGCAGAGTCGATAAAGACGGGTACATCATAGGGGGTGGCCAAATCGACAATGCCCTGGACTTCGCTGCTGGTGAGCACGTTGCCCGTGGGGTTGCAGGGCCGTGAGAAAAGCACAAAGCCGGTGTTGTCGTTAATTTCTAACTGATTAAAATCGGGGCGATATTTAAAAGAGTGCGAATCGCTGCCGAGTTCAATGAAGGGGCGGTAGGCTTTAACGGCTTCAGGATAGAGCGTGACGCCACCGTAGCCAGTATAGTCAGGGCTGAGGGGCAAGACAATATCTTTGAGCTGACCGCTGCTGCTGTAGCCGCCTAGGGCATTAGCGGCCAAAAAGTAAAGATTTTGGCTACCAGGCGTGATTAAAATATTGCGTGAGGTCAAGCTGAGGCCGTAGCGCTGGTTAAAGTCATCGCGGACCGCTTCGATAAAGGGCTCGTATCCTTGGCTAGCACCGTACCGACAGACGACTTCGCCATATTCTTTGCTAGCCAGCAGCTCTACTGTACAATCGCGCCAAAGCTGTTCAACTTCTGGCAAAATCACCGGGTTCCCGGCGCTGAGATTAATGAATTCTTTTTGGTCACTGGACGCCTTACTCGCGTTTAGCGTTTCGATAATGTCTTTCATGATCGCGCGCACACCGGTTAGGTGAGACATGCGATCGCCGAACTGAGTAAGGGCAGGAATCATGATTGATCAGGGTGTCGTATGTTTACGGCCCATTTTGCCCCGATTGGGCGCGTGGCCTGTGCAATCAAATATAACCTCTATCTGACTTACCCATGCACCGTTCCTGGCAACTCGACTTCTATCGTCGCCCGCTACAAGATCCGTCTGGCAACCCGCTTTGGGAGCTATTGATCTGCGATCCGCAGATGACGTTTACCTATGGTGAATTTTGCCCACAGCGGGAAGTGAGTGCCCCTTGGGTGCGCAAGCAGCTCCAGATTGCAAGCGATCGCGCTGGCAGCTGGCCGTCTCGAATTGAAATTTTTCGTCCGCAGACCGTCAGCTTGGTCGAAGTCGCCTGCCGGGAGCTGCCGGTAGACGTGTGCCCGACTCGAGAAGTGCCTACCCTCAAGCAGTGGCTGCGAGAGCGGGCCGTTTGGTACCCGAGCCTGACAAACTATGTCCCTGATGCCTACGACCCCATCGCCATCGATAGACCTGCGCCTAATCCGATTGCCAATTACTTAATGGGCGAACAGTGGCAGTTTGCCGCCATTGGCTCCAATGGCCTGATACGGCTAGCGCAGGAGCCCATTCCGATCAGCTCTATTCCAGCAGATCTGAACCCGGTGAGCCTAGGATTGCCCAGTACGCTGCTGATTCCGGGGGTGATTGTGAGTGGTGGGCGGCAGTCGATGGCGCTAGCTCAGTGGCTGCAATCAGTGCAGCCGGTCATGCTGCAATATATCGCTGGGGCTCCACATGGTTTGCTATTGGAAGCGGGACTGAGCGATCGCTGGATTTTGGCCACCTTTGAAGATAGCGATGTAGCCGGGGCAGCGCGTACCTTTACGGAACGTAAGCAAGCCGTTAAAGGGCTGCATTTTTTGCTGGTGCAGCCGGATGATTCGGGAATGACCTACACTGGCCTCTGGCTGATGCGCTCAACCGCTAGTAAGCAAATTTCAGCGGTGCCAAGCTGAGCCTAAAGGACGCTGAGCTTAGATCAAATTCAAAATCTGCTGAGCTTCGTCGTTGCGGTTTTGCTGCAATAGCAGGGTCGATAGGCTACGGTAGGCAGCTTCTAGGCGCGGCGAGAGATCGGCATTAGCGGGCTGACGGTACGATTCAAACAAATCGACGGCTTGCTGAAATGACGTGACGGCTTTGTCCGTTTCGCCTTGACTGAGCTGAGCTTGGGCAATATTGACCAGCACTTGGGCCGCTTGGTCCGGGCGGTTTATGGCCTGAAACATGACTTGGGCCTGCTGATAGGCGCTCAAGGCTTGGTCGTAGTTCTCGCTGAAGGCGGCGGCGCGACCCAAATTATTGAGCGTGACCACAATTTGAGCGCGATCGCCCATCTGCTGAAATAATTCTAAGGCCGACTGATAGTAGGCGGCGGCGCGATCGCTCTGCTCACTCATGAGGTAAGCGTAGCCGAGTTCTGAGAGGGCTTCGCCTGTAGTCACGCGATCGCCTCGGCGCTGGGCAATGGCTAACACCTGCTCCTGATAGCGAATGGTTTGCGGATAATCGCTCAGGTCTTTGTAGGTTTGCGCAAGTAAAGAGAGCATAATCCGCTCACCAGTTTCGTCTTGATCGCGCTGGTAGATGGCTAAGCCTTGTTCGTAGGCCGCTATTGCTTCCGGCATCTGGGCGGCTAGGCGGTAAGCACTGCCCAAGTTGAGATACAAGCTAGGCTGAGCGCTGAGCACACCCATTGATTCGTACAGCGCCAATGCCTGCTGACTCAGGGCCAGTGCTTCTACAGGGCGATCCGCTAAGCGGTGAATGACGCTGAGATTTTCGAGCATTCTGCCAACAGCGGCGCGATCGCCTACCCGTTCGTACAGCGCTAATGCCTGCTGCCACTGAGCAAAGGCCCGTTCGGTATTGCCATTGCTAAAGGCCCGCACGCCCTCGTTCGCAAATTCACCCGCCTGCTGAGCATCGCGGCTGCTTTCAGGCGTGGCTCCACCCGGTGCTTGTACGAGCGCTAGCTGCGTAAGCGCTGAGATGTTGCCTGTCGGTGCCTGAGTCGGTGCCTGAGTCGGCGTCTGGATCAGCGCTTGGACCGGAAAAGCACTCACCCCACCAGCGGCTATACCCAGCGTCATAGCCAACATATATCCGCTAACGACAGATTGAAATCGAGACGACCCGCGTGTGAGTGCATTCATAAGACGTAATAAGGCGGTGATGATGTGTGGATGATGAAAAAAATCAGGGAATCTAGCAGTGCGCAAACAAACTGATCTGTGCTGTGTGCTGATAGCTTGGTTATGACATTTGTGGCGTTTAGATGGGTTCGGTAACGCAAAGCGATTAAACCAAAAAACATTTTTCGCCGATTTGTTTTAAGCGCAGATGTGAACGGTAAAATTCCTCTTGACAGCCCAATAGGAAAAATTGATGGAGTATCTGGCAGGTCATCCCATAAGAATCGGCATTATTGGCGGCAGCGGCCTCTATCAAATGGAGGCGCTTAGCGATGTCAAAGAAATTAAAGTGGAAACGCCTTTTGGCGATCCATCAGATGCGTTGATTACCGGTAAGCTCGATGGCGTAGCGGTGGCTTTTCTGGCACGCCACGGTCGCGGCCATACGCTCACCCCGTCGGAGATCCCTTTTCGAGCTAATATCTACGCGATGAAGGCGCTGGGTGTGGAGTATTTGATTTCAGCGTCTGCGGTAGGTTCACTCAAAGCCGAGGCCAAACCGGTGGATATGGTGGTGCCTGATCAGTTTATTGATCGCACCAAGAGTAGAGTTTCAACCTTTTTTGGAGAAGGGATTGTTGGCCATATTTCGTTTGGTAATCCGGTGTGCGATCTCCTGGCTACCCTGCTCGCTGATGCCGTTGAAAGCCAGCAGTTCGAGGGCGTGACTTTGCATCGCGGCGGCACGTATGTATGCATGGAAGGCCCCGCTTTTTCGACCAAGGCCGAATCAAATCTGTACCGCAGCTGGGGTGCGAGTGTGATTGGTATGACAAACTTGCCGGAAGCCAAGCTGGCCAGAGAAGCCGAAATGGCCTACGCTACTCTCGCTATGGTAACTGACTACGACTGCTGGCACCCTGAGCACGACAGTGTGACGGTAGAAATGGTGATTGGCAACCTCCAAAAGAACGCCGTCAACGCCCAAAAGGTAATTCAAGCCGTCGTTCGCGAACTCAACGAAAATCCGCCTGAATCGGCAGCACATTCGGCGCTGAAGTACGCCATTATCACGCCGCCAGATAAAGTTCCCGCTGCCACTAAGCAGAAGCTGGCCTTGCTGTTACAGAAATATATATAAGAGAGCCGCACACAAAATAATGTACCGGATTGAGAGAGAGCAAGCCAGTACACTATTTTGCGGCTCCCTCGTTGGCTCTATTGTATTGGCTCCATTGTATTGGCTCTATGGTATATAGCCGGGTTGTAGTTGCCGTGGGGGTATCGGTAGCCCCTTTATGAGTTTTCGAGTGTTTTGACTCGCGCTCTTTTTTATCTTTTGGGGCACGTAGCGCCTTGGTTTTCTAGGCCCGCGATCACAACCGCTTCAGGCGCGATCGCTCCCACAGATACTGCCTTTACAGCCGGACTCAGCACAGTTTCATAGCCATCGTACTGCGTACCCATCACCCGGTCCCAAAACGTGAAGTACAGACTGTAGTGCACCGTGTACTTGCGGTGATGCAGCCAATGATGCGTACTGCCAATCAGCCAACTACCTAACCAGACTCCCACTGCTGACTCTTCAAAAAGTCTGACACCGACGTGATGAATCAGTGCGCCCAGGGTCATGATTATCACCACCGCCACCAGCACTGAAACATGCATTGGAATCAGCAGTACCGCACCCATTAAATAAATAGCTTGCACCATTGCTTCACCCGGATCAAAGGCAAAAGCAGTCCAAGGCGTCGGATTTTTGGAGTGGTGATGGCCTTGATGCAGCCATTTATAGCAGCGAGGATGATGAGAAAGGCGATGGGTGAAATAGAAATAGGTATCTTGCAGAACAATCACTAGCACTAGGCTAACGCCGAGGTACCAGAGCCCGTATTGATCGGGCTGCTGATAAATGCGGGTATAGCCCAGGTCATAAGCCATCATCATCAGCGCTGCACAAAAGGCGAAAATGCCCGATGACACCACCGATAAGATGACATCACTGCGAATTGCCAGCCAGATTTGAGTGAGCGATGTCGAGCCAGCCGGAAAATTAAAGGCGAATCGTGCACCGGATCGCAGGTAGATCAGCCAATAAAGGCTACTCGCAGCGGTGGCATAGCCCACTACGGTAATGATGAAAAATATCATACTGTGCCGGCACAGGTCTGTTAATGAGGGGTTCTCTAGCAGCAAAGAAAGGGTCAAGGACGGTATAAATAATACAGATTTATTCCCGAAGTTTACTGGGTTGGGTTCGCTTTGACTACACGGCAAGGGCCACATGAGGGAATTACGGATACTCTCATAAAGCCGATTGAGCATAAGTTGAAGAAAGTCCTTGTGCTATCTATTGCGGAAGCCTTGACCTCTGCTAACAGAAATAATTAAGAAATTAAATAAACTATTGCAGAATGTAACAGAAAAGACTCTTTATAAAAAAATGTTGCATGTTATTGATCCCGCTGTTAGGGTGTGCTTGTTCAGTTTTTTGGAGCTAGCTTTCAATCCACAAATTGCTTTGGAAGACTAACTTCAGCTGTTCGTTGTTTGTCACTAGGTGGCATTTTATCGACATTCAGGAGGTCTACTCACGATGAATTTCTTCCCTATTGCTCGATCACTCCGCCCCCTTCACAGTCTTTTTCAGATGAAATTGGTTAGTGGCTTGGCTTATTTACAGCACCTGCTCATGAGGGTTGCTGTGGCGATTTCGTTAAAGCTTTGCCTGTTTACAGCTCGGGTTTTGCTCAACACGTCGAGCGATTCTGGCAAGCACGCAAATCAGTTTTAGCTGATTTCTTTCATCCAATCTCTTTCATCCAATCTCTTTCATCCAAGCTCAAAGCTCCGCTATGCCCAGCGTTGAGCTTGCAAAATTTACGCTAGCTAAAAAACATTTTGACGCGCTTATTTTTTTAGTGCGTTTACCCGGGCTGCCGCAGGGCAGTTTAGTCCCTTCAGAGGCTTTTGACATATGAATATTCAAGGAAAGGTTGCGCTGATAACCGGCGCATCCCGAGGAATTGGGCGGGCGATCGCTTACGAACTCGCTCGTCACGGCATTGCTCGACTGATTTTAGTGGCCCGCAATTTGCCTCTGCTAGAGCAGGTAGCGGCTGATATTCGGCGAATGGGCGTAGAAGCGATTCCCTTGGCAATGGATCTGACGATGCGATCGCACATTAGCGCCACGATTGCCCAAGCTTGGCGTGACTATGGCGATATTGACCTGCTGATCAACTGCGCGGGCATTGCCCATCAAGCGACTTTTTTAAAATCGCGCGCTTTTAATGTGCAGCAAGAGCTGTCTACGAATCTGATGGGCATGTATACCGTCACCAGTTTGATCGCAAGGCGGATGGCGGCCAAGCGCAGCGGCACGATTGTGAATGTTTCTAGCCTGATGGGCAAAGTAGCCGCGCCAACGATGGCGACTTACTGTGCTACGAAGTTTGCGATTGTCGGATTCACCCGCGCTTTGCGGATGGAGCTAGCGCCTCATAATGTCAAGGTGATGACCCTATTGCCGACGCTCACCGATACCGATATGGCTAAAGACTTGCAGAAGTTTCGCGGCGTGATTCCGATGAGCGCGCAAGAAGTGGCTCATGCCTGTTTGAAAGGGCTGAGCCGAGATGCGCCAGAGGTGTTAGTGGGGTGGCAGTCTCATGTGGCGGTTTGGTGCGATCGCCTCTCGCCTAGATTATTAGAATCGATCTTGAAGCTGAGCGCCCCCAAGCCAATGAGATTAGAGAAAGCATGAGCACCTGATAATAGGCGCGATTTGCCTTCACACTTGATCGCTTTATCGCTAGGCTAAAGCTTTGCGCTTTTTAGGATTGTTTTAGCGATATGAGTATTCAAGATGTGGCTGCTTTGGACACGGCTTTAACGGCAACTGCTCAGCCTACGTTGTATGGAGAAAGAGCGATCGCAGAGGGCAAACTGATCACCTTTCCAAATCCTCGCCCAGGGCGGGCATACAACATCAGCATCACCCTGCCCGAATTCACCTGTAAGTGCCCTTTTTCTGGCTACCCGGACTTTGCTACGATTTACATTGACTACGTACCCGATCAGCGGGTGGTAGAGCTCAAGGCCATTAAGCTCTATATCAATAGCTATCGCGATCGCAACATCTCCCACGAAGAATCTATCAATCTGATTATGGATGATTTTGTCGCAGCCTGCGATCCGCTATCGGTAACTGTAAAAGGTGACTTTTTGCCTAGAGGCAATGTACATACTGTAATTGATGTGTCTCATCGCAAAGCTCAATAGCTAAAGCTCAGTAGCTAAAGTTCAGTAGCTAAAGTTCAGGCGCTAGGGCATTTCAGGTCTGACAGCTTCATAGCTCGTCAGCTCGAAGCACTGGTGTAAAACCGTAGGGCAAATTGCCAAAACCATCGAGATGCTTGAAACAGCGCTGCGGCCAAAATCGCAGCGCCCAACAGCCATAGCGGATTGCTGCGATTCAGCATGGCTTGAGCTGGGACGGTAGTCAGAAAGGCCACTGGAACAATAAAGGTGAAAAAGACTCGGTAAGCCGCAGGGTAACCTTCAATAGGAAAACGACCGGCTTCGAGGAGCGATCGCAACACCTCCGTCACGTTATAAATTTTGACAAACCAAATGCTAGTCGCACCCAGAATAAACCATAGGCTATAAAGGCTAACGATCCCTAGCGCCAACAAGGGCAACATCGCTAAATAAGCCCAAAGCGAAAGCCCAAGTTGATTACCTGCATACCCAATCATGATTATCCCAAAGAGCACATCAGGCAGTCCCCAAGGTGAAATCGTGTGAGTCGAAAGCCAAAACTGTGAGCTAATCGGCTTAAGTAACACAAAATCTAATGTTCCTACTTGAACATAACTCACAATTTTGTTCAGGTTTGGGACTAAAAAGGTGGCCGAAATGCCCTGTAAGACCGTGAAGATACCTAGCACCACTAAGGCTTCTTCCCAAGACCAGCCTTGAAAGCTGTAGTCGTTACGGTAAAACAAAAACAGCCCAAACAGGCTACCCAAGAGCCCGCCTAGACTGGTAATGACCGCCACAACAAAGTTAACGCGGTATTCTAATTCGGCAGCAAACGATACTAGCCAAAGCAACCGCAGCACGCGCAAGTACCGCTTGATCACCGCTTTCAATTCTCCGGTAAGATTTTGCCGACTTGCTGAGGCAGCTGGCTTTCCCTAGGATAGTACAGACGTTTGACATCTGTCTGACAAATGTTTCCGACAGATATTTGATAGATGTCCGACAGATGTCTAGCGCTAGAGATAGCTAATGTACGCTAACGCACACAGAAGGCAAGCGTGTCAACGTAAAGAAAGCTGAATATTTGAATCAAAATATTCTAAATCAGCTCGTTTTTTTAAAAAAGAATTGAAGCTCATCCTGCATTGAGATAAATTTCAAGCTTTTCTTGTAGGCGCTGTCTAGCTCGGGCAATTCGAGACTTTACCGTTCCTAACGATACGCCGGTAGTGGTAGCAATTTCTTCGTAAGAAAGCCCCTGTAGCTCACGCATGGCAATGGTTTTTTGAAAAACCTCGGGCAGTTCTGCCATCGCTTGCTTGAGATGATCCTGAAACTCTTGAGTCATCATAGTGTCGGCAGGGGTCGGCTCGATAGAAGGCAATTCCCAATCGTACTGACCATCGCTGGAGTAGCGCGGCGCGTCCAATGAAACAGCACCTTTGAAACGCTTGCGTTTGCGCAGCTCATCGTAAAAGAGATTAGTGGTAATTCTGCCTAGCCAGCCTTTAAATTTGACAGGTTCTTTGAGGCGATGGACGCTGCGGTAGACGCGAATCCAAACTTCTTGGGCCAGATCTGCGCGATCAGGCCAGTCGGAAGCGAGGTGATACAGCAGCTTATCTACATAGCGCTGGTAGCGAGTCACAAGCTCTGCAAAGGCTGCCCGATCTTTGGGGCCGGAAGTCACTTGGCAGCGACAGATTAGATCGTGGTTTGATAGCTTGCTCAGCGGCAACTTGACCAGTGGGTTAATGGCCGCAGACTGGCTCGCTACGCCATTTGTCGACAGCACGGCTAATGAAAGGCCATTAGCTTCAGGTGCTTTACTGGCTGTCTTGCTGGCTGTCTTGCTGGCTGTGAACAGGTCACTGACCTCAGCAAGTGAACCAATATTTGAATTTATAGTCGAATTTACAGGAAGTTGGTTGGCAACCGATGTTTTATCAGCAGAGTGTCTATTTACAGAGCGTCTGCTGTGAGAAGCCGTCTTGGTAGAAGGTGGTAGAACCTGCAAAGGTGCCTTACCAAAAGGAACGGGCTGTTTTAATGGGATCAAACTACTCATTGGGTTTAGAATCTCCATCCTAAAATTGGGCTGCACTCTGTGTAGAAGGGTGTGTGGAAGGGGGGTGTTGAAAGAGACCGGGAAAGGGTTGCAAAAATGTGAAGTCGCAAGGAATCGCATGTGACAAATGCTACCGAAAATTGGCATTGCATTTAGCGGATACGTAAGTACAGATACGTAAGTAAGTATTCGTCACTACGTGTTTCTTAGTTTCAGTCAACATAGTAAACATTACTGAGGGCGTACATCAGCTAAATAGCCTAATCTTCTTCGTCCGAACACGATTGTGTTAGAAATCAATGATTCTTGTATTGACTTAAATCGATGAAATTGAAGCTAAAACGGCACAGAATTAAGTTGACGGCTAAGCGGGCTCATTCAAGTAAAGTGCTGATGCTTTCACAAAATATAGTATGTCTAGACTTATGCATACTAGAGCTATGCACCCATGCCAGAGTAGTGTTTGAGACCAGCACGCCAGAGTCTACGATTGAGAATAAAAGCAACAGCACCCCACCCAGCTATGGTTAAAAGCCCTCTAAGTAAGTCTACGGGCAGTCCCACTAACAAGCTTGCGGGGAAATAGACTAAGTAAGGAAATGGCGTCCATAGCGCAAATTCACGGACGGGCTCGGGGAAAAGCTCTAGGGGTGCAACCATCCCCGAGAGAAAGGTATAGAACAAAAACCAAAATTGCTGAATAGCGCTTGCCCGCTCAACCCAAAAAGCCAGCATGGCAAACGTGTACTGAATTAAAAACCGTAGGCAAAACGCTAATAGCAGCGTAACGCTGCCCCAAAAGCAAGCGTAAGGTGTAGGAATCCAGATGGCTTCAGGGTAGAGCAGGCAAAATAGGCCAATTAACAGGACGATAAAGGGTAGGCGAGTAAAACGCTCAGCCAGGTGACCAAAGAAATGACGCCAAACGGGATCGATAGGCTGCAATAGCAAAGGTGAGAGTTTGCCTTGCACAACTTCTTTTTCAAAATCCCAGATGACCCAAACCACTGAAAACTGACGGGCTAAGAAAACGGCTAGAAAGTAGCGAGCAAATTCGATAGCGGTGAAACCGAGATCGCTGGATTGGGCGGCTTCGCTCCAGAGGCCGAGGAAGATCAAAGGGAAGCTGCCGGAGAGTACCCAAAAGATCAGTTCGGCGCGGTATTCGAGCATGTAAGCGTAGTAGACAGAGAGCAGAGTGCGGGCGATTTTGATGAAGTGAAGCATGGGGAAACGGGATCAGCAGAGCAGGGGAGAGCAGAAGCAAGAGTGAGAAACTGGCTCAGTGGAGAAACTGGCTCAGCGGAGAGATTAGCTAAGTTGGCCAGTTTGGAAGACTTTGCCGATGATGTCTTCGATGGGGGGTTCGGTGATAGTGAGATCTTGAATGGTGAAGTGGTTGAGGAGCTTAGAAACTGTGTGGGTGAGGGCTTCAGTGCGAACGAGAAAGGTGGCTTTGCAGCCTTCTAGAGATTGCAGATCGCCAAATGGCTGAAGGGTTTCTGCGTTGATAGGTTGGCCTTGACTGCGGGAAAGTTCGATACTGACCTCGCGGTAGGGGGCGAAGCGGTCTAAAAGACTTTCGAGCAGGCCATCGTAAATTAGGTTGCCTTGATGGATGACAAGGACGCGATCGCACAAAGCCGTAATATCGGCCATGTAGTGACTAGTGAGTAAGATGGTGGCACCGTAGCGCTGGTTGTAGTCTTGCAGAAAGCTGCGAACGGCGACTTGAGCGTTGATGTCGAGGCCGAGGGTGGGTTCGTCTAAAAAGAGAATTTGGGGGCGGTGCAGAAGAGCAGCGAGCATTTCGGCTTTCATGCGTTCGCCTAAAGAAAGTTTGCGTACGGGCTGGTTGAGCTGATTTTGCAGGGAGAGCATTTCGGCGAGTTCGCCGACGCGCTGACGAAATTCGGCGTCGCTGAGGTTGTAGATGGCGGCGTTGATGCGCAGCGAGTCGAGGGCAGGTAAGTCCCAAATGAGCTGCTGCTTTTGGCCCATGACTAGGGTAATTTGGTTGAGAAACTGGGGCGATCGCGCAAAAGGCCGATGCCCGGCGACACTGATCTGGCCAGAGGAAGGATGGATAAGACCGGTCAGCATTTTGAGGGTGGTGGTTTTCCCTGCGCCATTGGGGCCTAAAAAGCCGACGACTTCACCGGGTGCAATGCTAAAAGAGACGTGTTTAACGGCTTCTATCTGGTGATAGGTGCGGCGAAAGAAGTGGCGAAGCGTGGCTTTTAGGCCAGGTTCTTTGATTGCGACTGGGTAGGACTTGGTGAGCTGGTGAACATCGATAATGGGCATGTGAGTCGGTGTTTTTAGCGGCATGGGCACGGGGGGTTGGCTGAAGCAGTACTCATCAGAAATGCAGACGGCCTTACTACCATACTCAAGCAGTATGGTAGTAAGGCTATTTCTGCAGATGAGTTTTTGGGGCTCTATTTTTAGATTTTTCCGTCTAAAGAGTACTGCTGAGCGCATTGAACTTTTGGATAATGGCCAAATGCTTAGTTAGCGGCGGCAGAGCGCATTCAACACAAGGAATATCCGACGCAATGGAGATATCGACAACTGATTTGGGCGCAATTCGTACGGTGATTGAGCAGCAGATTCAGGCTTTTTTACAAGGCGATGCGATCGCAGCCTTTGCACAGGCAGCGCCAGGAATTCAAATGCAGTTTGGCACGGCTGAAAATTTTGTACGGATGGTTGAAGCGGCCTATCCACCTGTGTATCGCCCGCGTTCGGTGATTTTTGAAGGAATGATGCAGGTAGACGGGTTTCCAGCTCAGCAGGTCATGCTTATGGATCGCGATGGCGAGTTGATTCGAGCGACCTACATGATGCAATCGCAGCCCTATGGTCGCTGGAAGATTGCGGGCTGCTATTTGACGCCGATAGACGAATGAGACAAGACTTTAGATAGCTGGGCTGGCGATCTCTGAACCAAATTGCTCGTAGAAGTGGCCAATGAGATACAGTGAACCGCACAGAACCGGAGGGGGTTTGAAGGGATCTGCTGACGGATTTTCGGCTATCAACGCCGCGCTAAGTCCGGCTTTTAAGTCAGGATAAGTTTTTAACGCTGTCAGATGGGGACAAATCTGCAAGGCCAAATTGGCGAGATCGCTGGGCTCGGCGCTAAGGTGACCAGGAACGGGCACAAGGTGAAGGAGATCGCCCGCCCTCAGCAAAGCCGTGAATACGCCTTGATGATCTTTCGTGTCGAGCATTCCCATCAGCCAAATAATGGGTTGATGGGGAAAGGCTTGATCGAGATAGGTGCGGAGCGATCGCGCGGCATCGGCATTATGCGCCCCATCAATCAGCAGCGGTTGGCCTTTCACCTGAACTTTTTGCAGCCGTCCCGGCCATGTTGCCTGTGCCATGCCGCTGATAATCGCTTCATCTGAAATCTGCCAGCCCTGAGCGCGGAGGGATTTAAGAGCGGCCACAGCACAAGCCGAATTGACTCGCTGATGCTCCCCGAGCAGCGCTTGTGGATACTCGAGACCTTCGTAGATGAGATCGCCTGAGGCAGTTAGTTTTGCGGGTGCTACCCAAATCAAGGGCGCATTGAGCGCTTGGGCACGCGCCGTAACGACGCTTTCAGCTTCGGGGGGCAAAGGGCCAGAGATGGCCACGACTCCCGGCTTCAAAATGCCTGCTTTTTCACCTGCAATGGCTGCTAAGGTATCACCCAAGCGCTGCCAATGGTCGCGGCTAATGGACACAATTACCGTCACCAGCGGGGCCGCAAATACATTCGTGGCATCTAGCCTGCCACCCAAACCCACTTCGACAATGGCGATATCGACCTGCTGATCGGCAAAATACTGCCAAGCAGCAGCAGTAAACACCTCAAACTGGGTTGGGATCGTGCCGTCAGGCAAATCCTGCGACTGAATGACGCTTTCCACTCGATCCAAACTCGCCTGTAAATTTGCCCAGCTAATCGGCTTACCATCTATACAAATGCGCTCTGTCCAATGGATCAAATGAGGCGAGGTATAGCGCCCTGTGCGGTAACCAGCGGCAGAGAGCACCGCCGCTAAATATGCACAGACCGATCCCTTGCCATTGGTACCCGCGACATGAATAATCGGCACTTGGTGATGTGGATTGCCCATTGCTGCCAGCAGCTTCTCGATGCGTTCTAAACCCAGATCAACGCCAAAACGAGCATAGGCTTCTAGCCGAGCCTCGACGCATGAAGCGAGAAGCGCTATGTTCGCCTCAGAATTGCCGAAGGAAGGAATCGCTGTATTCATGCTGTATTCATAAAAAGGCAAAAGTGGCCCTAACAAACAATAGGGAGGGCAACCAAAAGCTGCTCTCCCTATTACGCTATTTTAATGACGCTATCCTACTGTGCTACGGGGCCGTTGAGCGCAAACTAAACGGCTTCTAGATTTTTCTCCCCAGTTCGGATGCGGACGATTTCATCGACATTGCTGATAAATATTTTGCCATCTCCAATTTCGCCGGTGCGGGCCGCGCTGACGATCTTATCAACGACCATATCGACTTGGGTATCTTCAACCACAATCTCTAGCTTTAGCTTTTGCAAAAATTCGACGGTGTATTCAGATCCCCGATAGCGTTCGGTCTGTCCCTTTTGACGGCCAAACCCGCGCACTTCAGAAACAGTCATCCCGACAATGCCCGCATTGACTAAGGCAATTTTGACCTCATCCAGTTTAAAGGGACGGATAATCGCTTCAACTCTTTTCATGGCTTCAGTTCACTCTCCCAATAGTTGTCCCAGTATCTACTGCGCTCTTTTCCGTTAGGTAATATCAGGTACTTACCCTGGCAAACAGACGGCAGCATTGTAGCCGGTATCAGATCTACCAGGAGTTTGCCCCCCTAGCTCTGTATCAGCCACTACATATACGCCTTAATACCATAGGAGATTTTAGCGATCATTGAGCAAGGGCTTCATGATCAAAAAACCGGCTCCAAAGGCGGTGACAATAATTAGCACAATCGAGAGTACTAGCCAAATGCCGCCGATTTCTTTGTTTTCGGCTGAATCTAGGGCAGAGCTACGATATTCACCCGACGTTTCAGTAAATAGCTTCGGCAGAGATGCGGGTATTGCTGCGCCTTTGCTAGGAATGGATTCAGTACGCCTAAAAGCGGCCTGGTTGCTGGCTTTGGCCTGCTTACTATTAGGCTGGGCGCGAAGGTTTGCGTGGTTCTGCGGAGATTGACGCTGCGCGCTGGGCGCGTTGGCCGAAAGCGAAGGATGCGCTATTGCCCGAGGTCTTTGTGATTCTGATCTGGGATGCGGGGACTTGGGCGTGATCGGCTTAGGCACTCGGGCTGATGGCATAGCCTGAGTAGATTGGGCCTCGGTAGATTGAAGCTGAGCCGCGCGGGCCTGAGCCTTGATTTGAGGTAGGGCTTCGGAAATGCTCTGGAGCTGCTGAAGATCGGTTTGAGGTTTGTTTTGAGCGCTATTTCGGGCACCATACTGGGCCGCGTTCTGGGCATCATACTGGGCCGCATTTTCTGAAAGGGCGGCTGAGGTTTCACCGCGCACGAGCTTTGCTAGGGTATCGGGGGCGATCGCACTCGGAAAACTATTTTTAGAAGCTTGTCTGGCGACGCCTGCAACTTGGCCAAGACTCAGGGTCGCTTGCACCACATTGTGAATTTCTTGCTTGAGAAATTGGTTTTGCTGTAAGAGCTGTTGATTGCGGCTATTCAGCGAATCGATCACAGCTTTATTGGCCTTGAGCTCAGCCGCTAGCTCTCGATACACGGTCATCGGTACAGAGGGCGCGTAGTGGTTAGAGGCCGAGGACTCAGCAGGGTGTGAAGACTTCATAGGAGGGGTGAATCGATTAGGTTCGCGGCACAAGTAGTCAAATTAGAGCAATGTCGGTGACATTCGTCAAGAAAAAAGTAGA
>JBGTNW010000114.1:0-23234 GCA_041742865.1 Phormidesmis sp. | reverse complement strand
AGTTGATGAAGAGTATGGGGCCAATATCTTCACCATTGGGGGATCTGGGTTCCTCGGCGGATCTAACATTCTTGTCATCAACGAAGCTGAGGGCTTTGCCAACTTTGAGAATGTTGATGATGTTGTTGTCCTAGGCACCTTAAGACCCTTCAACTTGGCTCAGATGGAGCAAGAGTACAATTTGACTCTAGATGCGAACGCCCAGCAGTCTCTAAGGGATGACTACAACGAAGCGTCAGTTCTAGTGGCTGATCAAATCTACCCCATCAATCGCTAGATATTTGTTGACCTACCTATAGCTTCATAGGCCAACCTGCGGAAACCAATCGTCGGCTCTCTTATCTCTGGAGAGCCGACGATCTCCCTTGGGTTCGATCATCGATCTTGTAGGGTTCGTTTCCCATGTCACTCCTTAGGGAGGCTGCCGATAAATTCTTAGGAACGCACCCGGATTGTGGGCTTTAAGCAAGCCTATCTACCTGCCCCACCTAGGAGTCTAAATCTATCGTCAAAATAAGACGTTCCCAACTGAGAAATAGATGCGACTAGCAGACTTCATTCTCGGAAACGTAGAACCCATCCTCGTAGAATGGGAAACGTTTTGCCCGCAGCCTTGCACCGGGGGTGACGATGACCAAGCTTGCCCTGCGTGACGATGCTAAGGCAATACTACTGGCAGCCGCGCAGGATATGCAAGTCGGCCAGAACCCTGCGCAACGTGAGAGCAAGTCTAAAGGCCAAGGCGGCGCTGGTGGCGAGGAAAGCGATCAACTCGACCAAGCCTCGGTACTGCACGGCGCGGCCCGCGTGGACTCGGGCTTTGACATTGTGGAGGTCGTCTCCGAATACCGCGCCCTGCGCGCCAGCGTGCTCCGCCTGTGGCGCGCGAGCTGCCCGCAGATCGACATCAATGACATCGACGACATCACCCGCTTCAACGAATCGCTCGATCAATCGCTCGCCGAGGCCGTTGGCAGTTACACCAGTCGTGTCGATCAGTCGCGCCGGATGTTTCTGGCAATCCTTGGCCACGACCTACGCAACCCGCTGCACTGCATCAGCATGGTCGTCCAGCTGATCTCGCGTACCGTCGCCAAAGACTCGGTATCTGCCAGTGCGCTGTCGATAATTGAGACAAACATGGCAGCGATCACGCGGTTGATCCGCGACCTAATCGACTTCGCCTCAACGGGGGTTAGGCAGCACGATGCCGCCCGCCAGAGATGCTGGCAACGATTTTTATGATCCGCTTACGCGCAACACCCTGCCAGAATCGGCAGCGCAGCGGGTACAGGGCAGCGTTGGGCTAGGGTTACACATCGTCCGCGAGATCGTCGTCGCCCACGGGGACACGGTAGACGTCGCCTCGACAGCAGCAGGCACAACGTTCACCGCCTACCTTCCACGAACCGCGCCCTAAATTATGAGGCTGGGTTGGCTAAAGTCGCTGATGTTTAGCCAGAATTTCATGAATAGACATCGCTTCATTTAAAAGTGCAGCCAAGTAGCCTCTAGATCCTCTCAGGGCATATCATGGGATGCTGAGGGTAAGTTTTCAAAGTCCTCTCGATGAGGAGAGATGATTAGGCATAAACATTTTCACAATCTGCCGAGTTACTTTTTTGAATTTTATTATTGTTGAATTTGATGATTTTCTATAGTTACAGTACGCTTTTGTAAATTCTGATAGCTCCATTGTTTTACCTCTTGCCATATCAGCAAGAAATCTCTTATCAGATGGCAGGTGTAGAAGAAAACATTGTTTAAAGTAATCAAATGGCTTCTGAGGATGCAAGATCTTGGCACTCCAAAACCTACCCACAATTCCCAATGTTCCTGCATCAGCAATGTATGTCCCCTTTTTTCTTATTATTTCTAAGGCTGCTGATGTTGCAGGTTCATCACCCACATGATGCAGATTATCAAGGTTGCTTATGTAGTTGTTATAAATGCTATCTACCTCTTTAGTAAGTGTTAGGAAAAACTCTGGAGATCCCGAAATGAACTCTCCACCTGACCATCTCCCCTCACTCTCAAGACAATGAATCGACTCCAAGTCTCGAATGATAGCCTCATGTCCATAAGCTGGAATAACTTGATCAGATATATCATAAAACATTGGAATCTTTTGTTTGACATTATTAGAGAAACAATGGGGAAAGTTGTTAATACAGACCATATCCAAGTCACACAGACCGACATAGTCATCATTAAGGGAAGATAAATACCGAAACGCGTCTAGTTTAAAGTGCGCTGAATAGAATTTTATTCCATGGGGAACTTTAGTTCTAAATGGAATCTCTTTTACTTTCAAGGTCTGGCAATTGGATTGAACAATCTCTTCTACAACGTCTTTTTTGTTTGTGAGCAAAGTAAATTCAACATTTCTGAGCTGCAACGAATTAGATAGATTAATTGCGCAATTCACATAAACTGCAATCTTATCTCGAAAGTCCTTTACGGAAACGTTAGTAGGAGAAGAATCGTCTTCAGATAAATGCAACAAACCATAAAATTTAATTTTCATTCATTTCTACTATGTCGTTTTATGCATAGCTATTGAATAGCTATTTGTTTAGAGGTGTTGCGACGCAAGAAAATAATGGCTGAAACTATTGGTATAGAAAACATTCACCAAATCCTTGCAAAAGTCCATTTCAGCTATTTTTCATGTATAGTTTATGGCGTTTTTAACCTTTTGTTACGCAACAGATCCAATGTCATTAGTGGAGGAGATTCTACCTAAATTAGGTATGCCAAATTAAATTTCAGACATTGATGGCTGAAAGCCTAGGTCGGCGGGCATCTATGTGAAAGTGATTAGGCTGATCTCTTACGCACCCCATAGGACAGAATTAGGTCTGAATAATCTGCTCTATAGTGCTGCATTATAGAGCAGATATTTAATTGTGCGTCAGCAAAAAGTGGGATAAGCTGCAAATTATGCCATGACTAAGAACGACTTATAAGGCTTTCTTACGAGTGGCGGTATCTCGATGACGGCTATACCGCCCTATTCAGTAGAAGTAACTCACCACCAGCCAATCCGTTAATTTGGACTTTGGTTAGTTTCCATACCTTGCCAAACTTATGCTGCCAATGGTTTTGGAGATCGCAGCGAACAACTCAATCGTAAGAAATGTAAGAATGGTTGTAACAAAGCCCTGCACAGCTGAATCCAGAAAAGTGCTCCATCAAAGCTATTAGTTTGGAACTAAATCATAACTCTGTCTCCATAGGATTGACAAGCGGAATTACCCAACTGTGGATGTTCATGTATAGCGATCGCCCCTAATGTCTTTAACCCGCATCGAAAGTCTGCCACCTCCCATGTGTGTGACTCCCTTAAGAAACCTTTCGTCACCGTACGCTCTCTCCTTTCAAGGCGGTATCAATGTCTTTCACCATTGACCATGCCCCACTGGTGGTATTAGAGATCACCGTAACCTGCATTTCGTTGACGCGACTTACACTTGACATGAACGAAACCCCTGCGTCGCAACCGGCAATGTATTCCTCACGGGTATGACCCTCTTCCTCAGAGATCCAGAGTCCGTGACCATAATACGTCTGCTCACCTTCTGTCTCCGCTTTCATGTAAGGCTGAGCATAGATCTCGACCAGTTCTTTCGGTAAGATCTGGTAACCCCAGAATGCCTTCCACAGAGTCGTGATATCCTGTACCGTGGTAAATGCACCTCCGTCAGAAGCGCCGACAATGGGAAGATTGTAGATATTCGTTCGCCAGCCTTCCTCTTCTTCTACGTAGCCCATCGCTGTCTTTTCAGGGAGTTTGTTTAGCGCGAAATACCCTGAGTGGTTCATGCCGATCGCATTGAATCTTGACTGTTCAACAAAATCTTGATACTTCATGCCAGTCAGTTCTTCAATCACCACGCCTAGAAGAATATAGCCGCCATTTGAATAGGAAAAGCGTTCTCCAGGTGAAAATTTCATCGCTTCATCTGGAAATGCGGCCAAATAGTCTCTTGATCCTCTAAAAGCATACCAGGGGATGCTGAGGGTAAAGTTGTCAAAGTCCTCTATTTTATCTTCATCATAGTAGTCAGGAATACCAGATGTATGGGTGAGCAAGTGCTGTATAGTGATCTCCTGTGAATAGCGCGGAAAATCGAGAGCAATACAGTCCTTCAAACGAGTGGAAAACGAGAGTTTCTGAGTCTCAATGAGTTTACCAATGGCTAAGGCGGTGAAGAATTTAGTTCCTGAAGCGCGTCTCTAGCGAATTCTTGATCTTATTGCTCCGATCTGCATGGCCCGCCGCTCTCGAATAGAGCACATGATCCTTTTGGCGAATAGAGATGACTCCTGAAAAAGCCTGTTTCTCAATAGTGGTATTCAGTAGTCGCGCGAGTTCGGCTTGATCGATAGTCACCTCAGATATCTCCTAGCAGTGCCATTCTGCCCATTCTAAAGTCGATATTTCAGGAAACAAGGTGGTTCTAACATTCTGATTAAGAGGCTGCCGATAACCTTTGATGCAGCACCGATCAACGCTATCCGGCTGCTTCAGCCGGGTGTTAGCTGGTTTGTCGAAACGAGCTAGAGCAGTTTGCAAAATACTTCAAAGTGGCTGTGTTGCACAAGTATTCCGGAAGCCTTGTAAATCAAAGAATTATCAATAACTGAATTTAATGAGAATTGCCACGGGGTAGGCGTTTGACGATATTCATGCAACAAAGCCCCTTTGAGTTGCTTCACTATCTGCGCATAGAAAAAATCTTCTGTTTCTCTTGTGGCGGCTGACGCTTGAGGAGCCAGCCTGCTGCGCCTAGGGCAGCAGAAAACCCTAGTAGGCTCATCGGCTCAGGCACAGATTCATGGTTGACTCGGGTAATGAACTGGTCAAAGACAAGGGTGTAGTTGCGCGATCGCTCTTCAATCAAACCTGGAAAAATCTCGTTAATGAACTTGCGATTATCTGTCGCCGGATCGTGCCAAGTCGCACCACCGGGCACTCTTGGATCAGCCGTTTGAGTGTAGCCATCTAAGTCACCAATCTCCCAGTTGGTTGCTTCTGCGGCGACGACTGGCATCAAAAAGTCAAATGATTCTAGATCGCTACAGCAGCCCGTGCCTTTGGGATATTCGGCGTTTAAGCCCGGATTAGTCTCAGCGGCAATGCCATTTTCAGCAGCAATTTTAAGCGCGAGATCGCGGTACTTAAACCAATCCGGATTGTCAGTAGCGCCTCGGCCTGCATTGAAGTACATTTTGTCGCCGAAAATCAAGCTATCGAGATTGACCATGACCAGCGTATTGCTGATATCTTGCTGGCTCAAACTGTTGGCATAGTAGCTAGAGCCCACCAAGCCAATTTCTTCAGCCCCAAAGAAAATAAACTTGACCGTGTGCGTTGTGACTGCGCTCAGTCGCTGCGCTAGCTCTAACAGAACGCCGACCCCGGAGGCATTGTCGTTGGTGCCTTCGAGATTTGTCCTATCTAACGTGTCGCTGCTAGGGGCATTGTCATAGTGAGCGCCCAATAAAATTTGCTTGCCGGAGGTGCCGATGCGCTCACCGACAATATTGTAAGAAGTGAGCGCATTGCCGCGAAAGCTGTAGTCGAAGGGCTGCAAAATGGGCTGATAGTCAAGTCCTTTGAGCTGGCTAACCAAGTAATCAACGGTCTCGGCCTCTTTTGCAGTGCCAACGCTGCGCCCCTTTAAATTGCTAGAGAGGTAATTAATCGTCTCAACGGCCTTGCTGCCAAAGGCGAATTCAGCCGCAGCGGCAGGCAAAGAGATCAAAAACGGAGAGGCTGCGCTTAAGACAACCGAAATGAAGATGGACTGACTTGAGCGATCGCGCTTTTGCATCTGAACAGTCATAAAAACAGCCTCTAGAAGATCTCTACAACCATTACCGGTTCGCCTATGCCCATGAACTACCCAAGTAATTGATTAGGCCAAGCTACAAGGCTGAGCATAGCTTGGCCTAACGGGCCAGAATTGTTGTAATCGATACCTTCTAAAAAGACTGAAGTTTCATTAAGTTTCGTTGAGCCGACGACGAAAGTCTGCTTCTAGCTGTGCGTCGCGATCGCGTTCCTGCTCGGCCAGATCGCTCTCGGTGTCGTACACTACATCTTCTGATTTCAGAACCTTTTGAGCCGCAAACTGACGGGCAAAAGCGAGCTTTTCTTGGAAGCTAGCACCTAATTGATTAACGGCTTCCGCCCGCACTTGTCGCTCCTGATTTCGCTGCTCAATCTTGGCATTTTGTCTTTGTAGCCAGTAATAGCGAACTAGCGGCACCGTTAAAAATGCCACCCCATACACCAGCAGCAGACCCAAAATAGACTGAGCAAACATCACAACCGCAGGCAACGCTACTCCCGGCGCAACGTTGGCGAGCATATTTGACAGCACGAGCGCTCCAATGATGTTGGCTGAGCCGAGACCAATCGCAATCATCACCTGATCGGAAGATGCCTGGGTAAACTTGCGCTTAGCTTCTTTGAGATACGCGCCGACAGCGGCAGTGCTTCGCTGCATGGCCGACACCTGAAGTTCGGGAAAGTAGTACACCATCTCGCCCTTCGGACTGACTTCCGGTTGACCATTAAAGCGGGTCAGCACAGGCAGCATGTAGTCTTCGTATTCTTTGTCAGCGCCTGCACCTAAATCATCCAAATACGGGATCACTTGCTCGGCAGCGATCGCCCCACCACTATTGCTAATCACAGACCCAATCGTGCGCCAGCGTCGCTCATCGAGATCGGCGTTCGGGTCAGGATCGCCAAATAGGAAAGAAAAAATGGCTTCCAAGAACGGCAGCTTTTCGCCAGCAGGTGCAGAGACTTTCCTGCCGCCAGCATAGGAATTTGGATAGCGACGGCGGCCTCGCCCGTAGTTGAAATTAAATAGATAGAAAAAATTGAAGGGCGAAATGCCAAAGCCACCGCCAAAGCCACCGCGACGATCATTGCGATTGCCCTGTGAGCCCCCCTGTGAACTTGCCGCGATCATCAAAGCGAAAATGGCGATCGCAATAATCGCAATCGACAGCATCAACACTACCCCAAAAGAAACGCGAATGAGGTAAAACGCTACTCGCCAAACCTTCGCCGCAAATTCCTGCAATCGCAGCTGCCAATACTTATTGCGCAGCACGCCCCGGAAATTGCGCGAAAATTCGTAAGCAATTTCTCCCGATCCTGACACCTGCATATGGCCTTGCGTTTCAGCGGCAAGCGCCAATAATCCCTGCTGTGCCACTTCCACATTTAGCCCTGATCGCGCCGCAACATCTCCTACCGTCACCCGATAGTCTAGAGATTCCACTGCCGTCATCACATCGTTGTTCAGTTCCACAAACTCTTACCTCATCGGTTGTTCAGCCGCATTAATTTGACCGTCACACCGCTAGATTATTTTTCTTTAGTATAAGAGCCCTCCCCTCAAGACGACAGGCAGGGTAAAGGTTCGGGTTTCTGCTAGCAAGCCCGCAGCAACCAAAAATACATATAAAAAACGCCTATGGCTTTAAGTCAAGTCATAGGCGCTTCACAAGGCAGAACTCACAAAATAATTGATCTACCCATTGATCTACGATCTACAGCTGAGAAGCTCGCCCCAAAATCTGGTCTTTGAGCGCTTCCATTTCACTAGCTAGCTCACTGCGATTAGAGGCTTTAAGCAAATAGCGATAAACAAACCAGCCGCTATAAAGCAAGCCAATGAGCTCAAACGTCGGTGCGAGCACCGGCACATCATTAATAGCCGATAAGATCGCCAAAGTCAGCTTAATCGACAAAAACAGGCCAAAAAATAAGCCAAGCGCAATCAAAGGACGCTTGTACTCCCGAACAAATTCGCCTAGGTACTTATCCAAATCACCGAGCTTATCGACCAGTTGAGCCGTTACTCGCTTAACTTGCTCAACGGTTTCTGTCGTTGAGGTGTCTGCACCAGGGATATCAGTCGTGCCATTGGTCTCGCTGCTGTCAGCAAAGACGCTCTCATCCGTTCTCAGTTCTGTGTCCATAGCAATTAATTAGGTTATTGGGGTTAACAACATTGAACTGCAAGTCTGCTTTAAGCCAAGTTTGCTTTAAGCATGAAACCGATTGAGCATCAGTTCAACCTGCGTTCGAGCAATTACTAGCTGAGGTTCACCATTCGGAAATAATCGCGAACCTCAGCTAAAGCCAAAGGCAAAGTATAAATTAAGGCATCATAATAGCGCCTTCACACCCGAGTGACTAGAGTCGATAAGTAGAATCATTGACAAATGTCAATTTAAGTTTTGCGAAGCAGCCTCAAGGCTATCTACTGTTGATGATTAGCCTAAAATACTAGGAAACCGAATATTAGAAAACTAAGGTTAGGAGAATCTAATTTGGAGTCTTCTAGTATAAGTAGATATCCTTTGTCGTTGTACTATCAATTGTACTATGTGCACGGGTGAATTCAAGTATCTTCAGGAGTGAGCCCATAGAAAAACTGTACGGTGAGCTAAAAGGCTTGAAAACAAGCCAAATCAAGACGCTCAAGAAAATTTACCATCAGCGCATACCCGTTGATCGCATTACAACACCCGACTTTGCGCAGCGCTTAGCGGCGATCAGCACCGATATCAACCAAGCGGTGTGCGCCTATGTAGACAGACGTGGCCATGTGATCCGAGTTGGGGTTGGGAGCCCGCATAAAACGCAAATTCCGGTGCTAGAGCTGCCGCGCTACGGTGCAGAACGACTGTGCGGCATTCGCTGCATTGCCACTCAGCTCAAGGTAGAGCCCCCTAGTCACAGCGTATTGACGGCGATGGCCATTCAACGCCTCGATGCCATGGCATTGCTCACGCTCACGGGCGGCGGCTTTCAGCGCAAAGGCGGGGGCGCATCAGGCTACATTCGCGAAGGCTACTTGGCGCACTTGGTGCCACACCCGGAGGTGCAGTGGTCTATCTCGGAGCCGCTGACGCTGGATGAGCTGGATGAACAAAACTTTTTAGCGTTAGCTGAGGGTTTAGAGGAAGAGTTTCGGCGAGCCTTTGTGGCGCAGCAGGTGGATGCTGACCATGATCGGGTGCTGATTATCGGGCTGATGACCGAGAAAATGGATGAAACGAGCTTTAATAATGGGCTCGAAGAGGTGGCTCGGCTGGTAGAAACAGCGGGCGGAGATGTGCTGCATACAGTGAGACAAAAGCGATCGCACCCCCACCCTAGAACGGTGATTGGCGCGGGTAAAGTCGATGAGATTGCGCTGCTAGTGCAGACAGTCGGAGCAAATTTGATTGTGTGCGATCGCGATCTATCCCCCGCCCAAATTCGCAACCTAGAGGCCCAAGTGGGTGTTCGCGTAGTAGATCGCACGGAGCTAATTCTTGATATTTTCGCCCAAAGAGCCCAATCAGGCGCAGGTAAGCTGCAAGTCGAGCTAGCCCAACTAGAGTATCAGCTGCCTCGCCTCACCGGCAGAGGCCAGGGCATGTCTCGGCTCGGCGGCGGGATAGGCACCCGAGGCCCCGGTGAAACAAAGCTTGAAACCGAGCGTCGCACCATTCAAAAACGCATCAGCCGCCTGCAAAAAGAAGTCGATCAGCTTCAAGAGCATCGCACGAGGCTCCGCCAGCGCCGCCAGCAGCAGTCCGTCCCCTCGATTGCGATCATCGGCTACACCAACGCCGGTAAATCCACCCTGCTCAATTACCTTACCGACGCCGAAGTCTACGCCGCCGACCAGCTCTTTGCCACCCTTGATCCGACCACGCGCCGCATCACCATTCACGCCGACGACACCCACGAACCCAAATCGCTGGTACTCACCGACACCGTAGGCTTTATCCAGGATTTGCCACCCGCTTTGATGGACGCCTTTCGCGCCACCCTAGAAGAAGTCACCGAAGCCGACGCGCTGATTCATGTGGTGGATGCCAGCCATCCCGCTTGGCAGGACCACATCCATTCAGTCATGGGCCTACTGGGTCAAATGCCGATTGCCCCTGGGCCAATTTTGCTGGTGTTTAATAAGCTAGACAGCACCGATACCGACGCGCTCGAACTCGCCAAAGACGAATATCCGCAGGCCGTCTTTATCTCCATCACCCATCGCTTGGGCCTAGATACCCTCAGACAAAAAATCCTTCAGCTCGTAGACTATGCAGTCGCTAGCTGACCCAAAAAGTCAGTTTAGACCCCTTGCTTTGCAAATGAGCCAATAAGCAACATTCAACCCTCACGGTTCCTAACCCCCCCACTCCCTTACTCCCCACTCCCTACCCATGATGCCGCTCCCCATGCGGAATCAGCGAATGAGGTTTCTCCAAGCCATGCTTCTCCATCAGCACTCGGTCGCCCATAATCTGGTGGGGATCGCCGTCGGCAATGATGCGGCCTTCGTCGATTAAGATGACGCGATCGCACACCTCCAGCACAAACTCCAGATCATGGGAGGAGATCAGCACGGTTTCGGTGGAGCTTCGCAGAAAGCGGATGAGGCGACGGCGGGTGCGCAGATCAAGGCTGGCAGTGGGTTCGTCGTAGAGAATGATCTGGGGGGTCATGGCAAGGAGGCCCGCGATCGCCACCATCTGCTTTTCGCCGCCAGAAAGGTGGTGGGGCAGGCGATCCAGCAGGTGGGTGATGCCCGCCATATCGGCGGCCTGAGCCACACGGGCAGCGACTTCAGTGGACTCAAAACCCATGTTTTGAGGGCCAAAGGCAAGGTCATCGCGCACGGAGGCCGAGAACAGCTGGTCATCGGGATCCTGGAACAGCAGGCCGACTTCAGGGCGAAACTGGCCCGGCTTCAGGGGGGCGTCAAAGAGGTAAATATCTCCGGCGGCAGGAACGAGCACGCCGCACAGCAGCATGAACAGCGTGGTTTTGCCACAGCCATTGTGGCCGATAATGCCGACGCGATCGCCCGCTTGAATCGTCAGCGAGATCTGGCACAGTACGTCCGGCTGATCGGGGTAGCCAAAGGAAAGCCTCTGGGCGGCGATCGCTGTTGGCCGAGGCTCTGTGGCCATAGCCAGGGGGTCAAACTCAGTCGAGACTAAATCCATTGACACATCCATCGTTGGCCCATCTATCATCGTCGTCTCTATCACTGGCGCAAGATTCCTTCAGTTATGACTAATATGATCGCAGCAGCTAGCACTACCCCTGACAATCCCCAGCTTAGGGCGCAGGGCTGGGCCGCCGCACTCTGCCCCATGACTGACTTCGTGCCATAGCCATAGCCTCGTAGTCGCATGGCTTTATACACCCGATCCGACTGCTCGTAGCTGCGAATCAGCAAGTTGCCTGCCAGCATCGCCAGCTGCTCCATGGTCTGACGATTAATTCGCAGCCAGCGCTGGCGCTTTTGACCAAAGCCTCGTAACCGCATGGCTTGCTGCATAGTGGCCAGCATAGCGGCGATCTCAAACAGGTAGCGGTACGACAGCAGGGTCATATCGGCCAAGAGGGTGGGCAGGCCGAGCGATCGCATGGCGTGCAGCAAAGTCAAAAATGGCGTCGTGCCCAGCAATATAAACCCTAAGGTCAAAATCGACAAAAACCGCCCCACGATTAGCAGCGTTGCCATTAGTCCCTCCTGGCGCAAGGTCAACCAGCCCCACTGTCCCAGCACCGTATCGCCCACGGTCAGAGGCAGCACCACCACCAGCGCCAAAATAAACAGCCCCGGATAGCTCAGCCGCTGACGCAAAAACGCCAAAGGCAGTCCCGAGAGCAGGTAAAGCGCCGCTGCCAGCCCCAGCATCCAAGGGACTAGAGCAAGCTGCCGCACCGTGGCAAAGGCAAACATTAGCACCCCCAGGCTGACCAGCTTGAGCCGGGGTGACCAGCGGTGAATAACCGACTCGCGATGGACATAGGTATCGAAACTCGCGCTTCCCATCGTGTCTAACCCTCCAGCAGCTCGGGCTTTACCCGGCGCAAAAACAGCACCAGCATGGCAGTAAAAACACCCTCAATAATCGCCAGAGGAATGTGCCCGATCGACAGTGCCAGCACAGCCGTCTGCTCAGCCCCCGCGTCTAGATCAGCCGGAATATTGAGAATAATCAGCGCCAGAAAGATCAGTGCCGCGCCCCCCAGCCCCAAGGCCCCGCCCAAAAAGGCAAACACCCCCGTGCGAGTCGGCTCGTTGAGCACCTTGCCCAGCGAGTTGCGCAGCTGAAAAATATGATAAGCCAGCAGCGCCGGAATGCCCATCATCGCCGCATTTACCCCTAGGGTAGTGATGCCGCCATGGCCAATCACCAGCGCCTGAAAACACAGGCCAATCAAAATTGCCGGAAAAGCAAAATAGCCCAGCACCACCCCCAGCAGCCCGTTTAAAATTAAATGCACGCTGGCAGGCGGCACCGGAATATAGATAGAAGACGCCACAAAAAACGCCGCCGTCAGCAGCGACGCCTTAGGCACCGCTGCCGCCGGGTCGAGCTGGCGGTTGATCTGCCGCAGGGAGTACCAGGTCACCAGACCCGTGACAGCGTATCCCGCTGCACAGACCTGAGCCGGTAAAATTCCGTCGGGAATATGCACTAGCGCTTGCCTCGGGCGAAAAATAGAGTGGTGCCAATAAAGCCCCAGATTACAGAGCCAATGGTAACGCCCTGCTGCACCGGCGACAGGTTAGTGTTCGGAGAGATTAAAGAATTGGCCGGGGGTTCGACCACTTCCTCTGTGGAAGAGTCAGGATTAGAAGCACCCTCAGCGCTGGCGGCGGGAGCAGTTTCGGTCGCGGCGGTAACGGGAATGGTGGCGATCGCCCCATGACCCGCCTGACGTACCACCACCTCCCAGGTTCCTAGCACTGTCTCATCAGGCACAAAGCTAAACCGCCCCTGGTCGTCGGTAGTCCCCTTTTGCCAAACCTCAGCCGGGTTATCAGGCGCGTAAACCAGCGCTTGGGCCTGGGCCATCGGCTCACCCGTTTCAAACCGGGCCTGCACCTCAACGCTGCTAACCCGGCGATGTTCCATTTTAACGCCGTGGCCCAGCCCTGGTAATGCCCAACCTACCGCGCCTAGAGTCAGTGCCAATACAAGGTTTAATCTCATAGGGCGGTCAACTTCACTTCTTTACAGTGGCCCTCACCGACGTGGCCCAGGCTCGGCAGTATGCCTAAAAACGTCGTATAGTCGGCCTCCGATAGCCCAGATCGAAGCGCAGCGCTATCGACATCCACCACGCCGTTGGTCGCCAGAGCCGCCAGCGGCTCGAAGCCTAAAGCTCCAGTGTTGATGCCGTCGTCAGCAGGGGCATCGCCGTCGCCAAACAGGTGGTCAAAGTGGAAGGTAGCCTCTAGGTCAGCCTCTCCTCCAGCAGCCAGAATGCCCTTGCGTTCGTCGCCCACAAAATCGCCGCAGGTAAAGGCCAGCTCCTCATCTACTTTGATGGCAAAGGGAATGGTTTCGCCGTCTTTGCTGGCTGTGCCCTGCATCCAAACGGTATAACCTTCAGACGGGCCGCTGGCAGCAGGCACCATACGCCAAGCTAGGGCATTAAAGCGCCCCGCCGGAGCCTCAACCTCGCTCACCAGCACCGGGTCAGCGCTCTCATCGCCCTCGGCCAGATCAACCACCTGGGCACCTTCGACCTTGACCTCGACCTGGGCCTCTAGGGTGCCGCCCGCTTCAGGGTCAAAAGGAGGGTCACTCTGGGCAGCAGTAATGTCGGCTAGAGACACATAAACATTGTCAAACTCAACCTCCCACCCGTCTTTAGTGGTAAACCCTTCGCGCACAAAGTCTTCGCCGTTGGCGCGAATCACTAGAGTGCCGCTCCCACCGTCAGCGCTGGCGGTTTCGGTGGGTTCTGCTTCAGGGCTGGGGGCAGTGGCAGTGGGGCTTTCGCTCCCGCAGCCCGCCAGCACCCCTAGGGCTAGGCAGCCCGCCGCGAGAGCTTTCAGTGAATTGCGTTGCATAGTACCTGAGAAAATAGATGGCTTAGTGCCAGGGAACAAGGGTTACGTCAGACTGTCGAACGATTTTGGGCATTAGCCCGACAAAACCTAACCTTTTTACTTATCCCCGAGCTTTCCGAAAAGCGCAATGCCCAGGGGGGGCACCTATCTTACGGTTACTGCTGCCAAAACGGCGTTAAAGGGCGGCTCTGGTCTAGATTTACTGTTTTTTTTACTGAGCTGGGCTGTAGTTGTCTGGCGGGATATCGTTATCAGGATTGTGATTGATGGGATAGCGATCGCCCGGTATGGGTTCACCCTCCAAGCCGGAGAGCCGAGCTAGCTTGCCTAACGTTTGGGTGCCGAGGTAGCGCTGCCCTTCAATAATCCAAGTCGGATAGGCATCTATAGCTTCCGCTTGGCACAGATCTAGCTGGGCATTAAAGCCGTCAGGATCGCATTCTACATAGGGCACTCGCCCTGTGGCAGCGCCAAAATATTCCTTTTGTACTGCGCAATGCGGACACCAGTATGCGCCATACATTTTGGCACCACTGGCGCTGAGGTGATCGGCTAAGCGGGCCTCGTAAGAATTGGGAAAACTACTACAGCTAGAAATCAGGGTCAATAGGGCCAGTTGGCCATAGAAAATGAGCGATCGCACCCGCCCGTTACCCTTTCTTTGGCCCCCCAATGCGCTACTTACCAAATTCCCGACTCCTTATTTAATAAAAACTTTAATAAAAACGATAAGAGCCCCCAAATCACTTCATCAAGCCTCACCAATTACCCGAAGCTCTATCAAGGTTCTCACGAGATTCAGTTCTACAGTTAATTAACCCTAAGCTGCCCATAGGCGTAATCCGTACCTCGAAGGGCGCAATCCACACCTCACACTTTTGAGAGAACTGGCAGAATATAACGAAAGACTCTACCGTCTTGCTCCGGGCCATGACAATTGTTAGCGATCGAGTCAACGCCAGTCAAGGCAAGTCAACGCCACCCATCACCAGCTATTTATCAGCGAGGAATCCGATGATTTTTCCAACAAGCTTGCCATCAGTTGGTCTAGTTTTCAGACACATTGTTGCGGTGGCTATGGCCCTACTTTTGACTAACAGCCTTTGGATGCTACCCGTCAGTGCGCAGGCCAATACACAGGCCAATACGCAGGCTAGGACACAAGCTAATATTCAGGCGGTTGATCCAGCCGTTCAGTCTCGGCCCTCTCCCGTTGCTAGCGTGCTGTCGGCTGAAAGTTTTGTGGCCACAGCAGTGCGCAGCGTCGGCAGCGCTGTGGTGCGCATCGATACTGAGCGCACGATCACTCGTAACGTTCCAGATATGTTTTACGATGATCCCTTTTTTCGCGGCTCGTTTGGCGGTAGAGGCGGCGGCTTTCAGAGTATTCCGCAAGAAGAGCGGCTCAGAGGCCAAGGCTCAGGATTTATTATTAACAGCAGCGGTGACATTCTCACCAATGCCCACGTTGTGGATGGGGCAGATTTGGTGACGGTGACGCTCAAAGATGGGCGCGCCTTTGAAGGATTTGTCGAAGGTGTTGATGAGGTGACGGATTTGGCGGTAGTCCGGATAGATCCCGCTGGTGAAGATCTGCCCGTGTCGCGGCTGGGCAATTCGGATGATGTAGAGGTTGGTGATTGGGCGATCGCCGTCGGCAATCCACTGGGCCTAGATAATACCGTTACATTAGGCATTGTCAGCACCCTCAAGCGCTCTAGTGCGGCAGTAGGCATTCCTGACAAGCGGATCGATTTTATTCAAACAGATGCCGCTATTAACCCCGGTAACTCCGGTGGCCCCCTGCTAAATGCTCAAGGCGAGGTGATTGGCATAAATACGGCTATTCGAGCCGATGCCATGGGCATTGGGTTTGCTATTCCAATCAATAAGGCCAAAGCCATCCAGGCTAGCTTGGCGAAAGGGGAGCGCATTGCTCATCCTTACCTGGGCGTACAAATTGCTACGCTAACGCCCGATATGGCCAAGATGAACAATGAAGATCCCAACAGTGCGATTGAGCTACCCACAATCAACGGTGTGCTGGTGGTGCGGGTATTGCCCAATACGCCTGCGGCTGAGGCCGGACTGCGCCGAGGTGACGTGATCACCAAAGTCGCTGGATTGCCGGTGAAAAGGGCCGATCAGCTCCAGAGCCGGGTCGATGAAGTAAAAGTCGGAGAGTTTTTGTCGGTGACGTTGAGAAGAGGCGATCGCACCCAAACTCTCTCTGTTAAGACAGCTGATCTCTCTACTCAAGAAAGTGCTTAACTGCCTCAGAATCTTCTAAAACTGACAAAACAGCCCCATGACCCCTAGCCCTGACTCTATCCAAAGGATTAAAGGACTCTATCTAAAGGCAGAGGTTTTCTATTCAACAAAAGCGCAACAATTTTACCTTTGATGAGGAGTTTTTGTGCTGAAAAGATTGTTTTTTCTGGGCTTATTGATTTGCATGACAATCGCTAGTGTGGTTGGGCTAACAGCCGCCGTTGCTAAAGCTGATATCATCGCCGAATCAGTTGTTTATGAAATTGAAGGGCAGCCCTACGAAGGTTACTTTGCGATCAACGAAGGGTTTGGCGCTCAGCAGCCGATTGTTTTGCTGGTGCACGATTGGGATGGCGTTGATGAGTATGAGCAGCGCCGAGTCCAGATGTTAGCCGAAAGCGGATACGCTGCTTTTGCGGTGGATTTGTATGGGCAAGGCGTGCGCCCAACCACAACGGAAGAGTCCCAAGCGGAGAGTGGAAAGCTATATAGTGATCGCGCCGCCATGCGTCAGCGGCTCTATGCAGGCTTAGCGCAAGCTCAACGCATGGCAGGCGTTAATCCTAACCAGGTCGTTGCCATTGGCTACTGCTTCGGTGGCGCTTCGGTGCTAGAGTTTGCCCGCGCAGGCGTTGGGCTGAACGGATTTGTGAGCTTTCACGGGGGCCTCGAAACGCCTGAAGGCCAAGACTACAGTGCAGTTGCAGGGCCACTGTTGATTTTGCACGGCGGTGACGATCCGGTTGCGCCGATGACGCAAGTCGCGGCCCTTGCCGATCAGTTCAATGCAGCAGGCGTAGATTATGACATGAGCATCTACGGCGGCGCTCGTCATGCCTTTACCGTATGGACAGCCAGTGGAGAAAGCTCTCGTTACGATGCCCAGGCTGATATTCAATCTTGGAATGCGCTGCTGACATTCTTAGCTAAGTCGTTTAGCGAAGCCCGCAGCATATAACGGTTTTAGAAATCGCTTAGATATTAAGCTGAGTGGCCCAAGCTATAGTTGGGAAGATGTAACCCAAAGAACGTAGCTGAGAACAAGCTGAAAACAGAAAATCGTTATCAAGGCTAGGCAATGCTGCCGCGTTTGCGGGCTTCTTTAAATGAAGTACCGACATTTTTGAGGCCCGCGCGGATCATTTGTTGTTCTAGCAGCATGAAAAAACGGGTGCGATCGCCTCCTCTGACCACCGCCTGATTGTGCGCTTCAGCGAGGGCTACCGGATAGCCAAATCCTTTTTGCACCTGTGCCAGCATCAGGCTTAAAGCCGTATCGAGCAAATCGTTATCTTCAGCAACCCACTGCGGAAACTCCACCCGCGCTACTTCTGCGCCCACATGCACATAGCAAAAGTACACCGCATGATCGCCATAGCAGCTCAAAATATCGGCTGAACTTTTCCATAAGGGCCCGCGCTCACCGGGCGATAGCGCGGTGGCCCACAAAGTGACATCGCGCAGCGGTGAAAAGGTATTGCAAGGCGTTTGGTTCCGGTCAGCTTCGCAGTGCTGAAGGCAATCAGGATCCTCGTACGGGCAAGCTTGAAGGCGCAAAAAATTGAGCGCTTCGCCGCTGCGCGAGGCACTGATGTAGCCCATGACCGGCACTTTTGCTCGGCGCAACTGCTGCCAGGACGCTAAAACCGGTAGCAAAATCTGGTCGCGGGCTTTCGCCGGAATTTGCTCTAAAAACCAGTAGATCAAAGAGCCATCGGTCATCGCCAGGGCCGGGACATCGGCATCTTGATGGGCCGATACGTCTTGGCCCAACTCACCGAGCATTACAGCTTCGGCGGCGGTGCGCTTATAGCCCATCCATTCTTCGGTGCTGATGCCCCATTGACGCGAAGCGTAGAGATCTTCGGGGCGATAGATCACTTCAGGCAGGCTGTCGAGCAGCGGGTAGCGGCTTTGGCCATAGTGAATAATCACCCGGCTGATGTTGAGCAAATAGCAGTAGGCAATTTCGTGGTGACTCGGTGAAATTTGAGAGCCATCGGCAGATAGTACCGTATGCGCGGCGGGCGCAGTTTGGATAGCTATGCGCGTATTCAGTGGTTCGAGGGGTTCGGCGGCGGCAAAGATCAGGCGATCGCGATACTGCTCTAGCTGATCCACGATCACAGCCTGCCGATTCGTCGCTCGGCTCATCAACTGTTGCGCAATCGCGATGCGCCGCTTAGCCGCATCGGCTTCCTGCGTGAGGTGATCGCTAATACCCTGCATTTGGCGAGCTAGTTTGGTCAAATCGAGCATCGAAAATCAGCTCCTGTGCCGAGTCAGCACCGAGTCAGCGCCAAGTTAAAGCCACTGATCGAACGGTTGTACTATTTGCTCCAATGATAATAGATGAATTCGGGGGTCTTGAGCGGCGGTCGCGCGATCGCCCGCTAGGTTGTAGCCCCAATCTGCCAAAAAAAGCTGCACATCGTCTAAGTCATCTTGGGCCGCTACGCTAGTTAGCGCCGGTAAGCGATCTTCTATAAACCAGATATGCGTGAGCGCATGGATGGCTTTGAGCTGCCGCAATGTCTCGTACTTGGGCCGCTTGACCTCTTTGCCCAAAATTCTCTCTGCCGGAAAATCTAAACCGCTTTGAGCCAGCAAAGCCTGAATAAATCGGCCCTCTTTTGTACTGGCAATATAAACCGGCAAATCATCCGACATCAGTTCTTCTAGTCGCTTGATTATGCCGGGATAAAAGCGATGCAGCCCCAGCCAGCTAGGCAGATCCTGCTGAATCCAACCATCTCGTACACCGTCTAGCGCCTGCACAGATTGCGCTTTGCTCAGGCCCGCTTGTGCGAGGTAAGGCAGCGCCATTTGCGGCCACTGCTCAGTAATTTGCGCCGAGCTAGCCCCCTGCATCAACGCCTGAATCAGCACCGGCATTTCCCAACCGGTTTCAATCACAGGCCGCAAAGGATAAAACTGCTCCGCTAGGCCAGCAGGCGGCTGCGCTTTTTCGTCTGTGGGCTCATTTTTTCTGAAAATCTGGCAATAGGCCCGCCAAGCCGTCTGAAAGTATTCAATCAGACCATCACAGATCACCCCATCAAAATCAAACACAATTAGCTCCGGGGAAGTCATCGGCGCTCCATCTTAGATAGTTTTGGATAATTTGGACAATCGTTAAATTGGGATAATCAACCCTTAGACGATCAGTATTAAGACAATCAGCGAGAGTTAAGCGGGTTCAGGCTGCCATTGCAATGGCAGAACAATTGTAAACGTAGAGCCTATCCCTAGTTCAGAGGTAAGGCGAATACTGCCCTGAAGCAAGATCACCATTTGCTGCGCGATCGCCAGACCCAACCCCGTACTGCTTGGTAAATCCTGTCCTGCCCTGCCCTGATAATAAGGCTCAAAAATGCGAGTTTGCTCAGCCGCTTCAATCCCGACGCCAGTATCGGCCACCTCGATTTCGATTGATTCACCCACAGTGCGTACCTGCATCCGAATGCTGCCAGTCTCGGTGTAGCGGATGGCATTGCTAATGATATTCGTGACAACTTGGCGCAGGCGGTTTTTGTCGGTGACGATGGGGGGATGAGTGCGATCGCAGCTCATGATCACCGCTAGCCCCTTCTGCCGAGCCAGCATATCGAGCACCGCCACCACCTCTTCCACAATTTCACACACCTGCACGGGCTCTGGCGAAATCGTCACTTTTCCCGATTGATAACAAGATACCTCCAGCGAATCATTGATCATCTCTAGCAGCTTGCGCCCACTAGAGAGCACCCGCTCAATAAAATCTAAATTGACCTGGCCAGTGATGTGCTGCTGGCGCAAAAACAGATCAGAATAACCAATAATGCAGCTCAGCGGACTTTTCAACTCATGAACCAGGTGGGTCAAATTCTTTTGCTCATTGCGCAACAGCCGATCTAGTTCTTGGTTACTCACCACCATTTCGTCATAGAACAAATTCACATCGCGCAGCCGATCTTCGGCAAAGCGCTTCAAGCTAAACGCAATCACTTGATCGATCGCACCAGCGATTAGCCGCGTCGTTGTGAGCAATAAAAACGGCTCACTACTTAGCAATTCAGGCTCGAGCACATCGAATATAACATCGCGAAAAATCGCGTATTGGCGCACAATTTCTTCAGCGTCATAACCCTGCGCCGCTTGGCTCGTTTCCGGCTGCAAACTGCGCATTGACGAGTGGACAATATCAGCGGAGGGTTGCTTGTTAAATTCAGATAGCTGGAGAAGATAAGCAATCGCTGCTATCAACTTTGGTAAACTCTCCAATACAGCCTCATACGTGAGCTGCTGAATGCCCTCAACTGCCCTGTCAGAGCGCACCTGTGCCACCCAATTATCAATAATATTATCTTCTCTATCCAAAACAGTTTGGCTAAAGCTCATGTTTTGTAGACCTTATGAAGATCCGTTTTTTGACTCATCATTCCTGATAAAAAGTATCCATTGACTTTACCCTACCTAATCGCCGTAAAAAACGCTGCGATCGCTGCCTTTCTCTGCACGGGCTTTCTCTCCGCTGACAAGCGCCCTATCACCACAAGTCGCTAAAATAAAAAACAGTCTAGTAATTTATTCAAAACCGGCTAACTAACGTCAAATCGCCTAACTCTAAATCGCCTAACTTCAAAACAGCTAAAACAAGCATGAGCGTTTCTTTTGCAGATGAATTCGATGTAATTGTAGTAGGCGCGGGCCATGCAGGCTGTGAGTCGGCCCTAGCCGCCGCCCGCTTAGGGTGCCGTACCCTCCTGCTGACGATGAATTTAGATCGGATCGCTTGGCAGCCCTGCAACCCGGCAGTCGGTGGCCCTGCCAAGTCTCAGCTCGCCCATGAAGTTGATGCCCTTGGCGGCGAAATTGGCAAAATTGCTGATCGCACCTATTTACAAAAGCGTATCCTCAACAGCTCCCGTGGCCCTGCTGTGTGGGCCTTGCGCGCCCAAACCGACAAGCGTGAATACGCTGCGGTGATGAAATCAGTCGTCGAAAATCAGCCAAATCTTGTGCTACGCGAGGGCATGGCAACGGATTTGGTCTTGGGTAAGCATGGTGAAATCATTGGCCTTGAGACCCATTTTGGGATGACATTTGGCTGCAAGGCCGTGATTCTCACCACAGGCACTTTCCTCAATGGCACCATCTGGGTCGGCAAAAAATCTCTTTCAGCAGGCCGAGCTGGTGAACCTGCCGCGATCGGCATGAGTGAAACACTCAATCGGCTGGGCTTTGAAACCGGTCGGCTAAAAACCGGCACGCCCGCTAGAGTTGATAAGCGCTCAGTTGACTATAGTAAGTTGGAAGAGCAAGCAGGTGATTTGGACGTGCGCTGGTTTAGCTTTGACCCACAGGTGTGGCAGCCGCGCGAACAAATTCCTTGCTACATGACTCGAACCACCGCCGCCACCCACCAGCTGGTGCGCGATAATCTACACCTCTCGCCTGTGTACGGCGGCTGGGTAGAAGCCAAAGGGCCGCGCTACTGCCCCTGCATCGAAGACAAAATTGTCCGTTTTGCTGACAAAGAAAGCCACCAAATCTTCATTGAGCCCGAAGGCCGCGACTACCCCGAGCTATACATTCAGGGCTTTTCAACCGGTCTGCCAGAAACGCTGCAAGTGGCTATGCTCCAAACCCTGCCGGGCCTAGAAAACTGCGCCATGCTGCGCCCTGCCTACGCGGTCGATTATGACTACTTGCCCGCCACACAATGCTTTCCAACTCTGATGACCAAACTGGTAGAGGGGTTATTTTGCGCAGGCCAAATCAACGGCACCACTGGCTACGAAGAGGCCGCCGCCCAGGGGCTAGTTGCTGGCATCAATGCCGCGCGGCTGTGCCAAGGTCAATCGCCGATTGTTTTCTCGCGTGAGGGCAGCTACATCGGCACGCTGATTGATGATCTATGTACAAAAGATCTGCGCGAACCCTATCGAGTCCTGACCTCGCGCTCAGAATATCGTCTGATTCTGCGCTCTGATAATGCCGATCAACGGCTAACGCCTTTGGGCCGCGAAATCGGTCTCATTGATGATCGCCGCTGGCGACTATACCGTGAGAAGCAGGCCAATATTGTGGCTGAAAAAGAGCGCTTGCACAGTTCACGGGTCAAGGAACAAGAAGATATTGGTCAAGCGATTTATGCCGATACTCAGCAGCGTATCAAAGGCTCGGTAACGCTAGCAGATCTCATTCGCCGCCCTAAGTTTCACTACGAGCACTTGGAGCGCTACGGGCTAGGCAACCGCGATCTGACGCTAGCAGAAAAAGAAGGCGCTGAAATTGATATTAAATACTCAGGCTACCTACAGCGGCAGCAAAAGCAAATCGATTTGGTCGCACGTCAAACCCATCGCGCGCTGCCTCAAGATCTGGACTATATGAGTGTGGAAACATTATCGATGGAGTCGCGAGAAAAGCTGAACAAGGTAAAGCCGCTGACGGTGGGGCAAGCCACGAGAATTGGCGGTGTAAATCCAGCGGATGTGAATGCGCTGCTGGTGTTTTTGGAAATTCGCGATCGCCAAGCGGCTTTGCCCCGGTAAAGGCCATCTGTTTAAAAGCAATCTGTGCTGTGACAGATTGCTTACGCTAGCGCTTTCAAGTACGCTTTTACGGCATTTGCAAATCCCATTTCTAAGGCATCGGCCACAAGGGCATGACCGATGGAGACTTCGAGTAAATTGGGAATTTCTTTAAAGAGAGGGAGGTTTTCTAAATTCAAGTCATGGCCGCCGTTGACGCCAAGTCCGCAGGCTTGAGCGCATTTAGCGGCTTGCTGATAGAGGGTAAAACTCTCTTTGCCTTTGCCCATCCGGTAGGCACTCGCGTAAGGCTCGGTGTATAGCTCAATGCGATCGCACCCCAACTCACGCACTCGCTCAATCTGTTCTACATCCGGGTCCATAAACAAGCTCACCCGACAGCCCAACTCGTTCAATTCAGCAATAATCGGCTTGAGCGTTTGGGCAGATTGCACCACATCCCAGCCATGATCAGACGTATTTTGAATCGGATCGTCTGGAACTAACGTGCACTGATCGGGGCGCACTTCACGAA
>JBGTNW010000113.1:0-19210 GCA_041742865.1 Phormidesmis sp. | reverse complement strand
AGCGACTCCCTAGCTACGATTTAAACGTTGCCTTTGACCTTGAAGGAGAAGCCTTGGGGATTTTGGGCAGCTCGGGGTCTGGCAAGAGCATGACGCTGCGCTGTATTGCGGGTATTGAAACCCCTACTAGCGGCACCATCGGGTTGAATAATCGGATTTTGTATGATGCTCGCAAGGGGATCAATCTGCCCAGTCGCGATCGCAAAGTAGGCTTCTTGTTTCAAAACTATGCCCTCTTTCCCCATCTGACAGTGGCTCAAAATATTGCCTATGGCTTAAAAGGGCAATCAAAAAATGCGGCAAAGCGACAAGTTTTAGAACAGCTAGAGCGAGTAAGGCTAGTAGAGATGGGTTCTCGCTATCCCCATCAGCTATCCGGTGGACAACAACAGCGCGTGGCGCTGGCCAGAGCCTTGGCCCCCGAACCAGATGTACTGCTGCTGGATGAACCTTTTTCCGCTCTCGACACCCATTTACGCAGTGAACTCGAACAGCAGCTGATTAAGACACTCCTCCCTTACAGCGGTCTGACCCTCTTCGTCAGCCATAACCTCGAAGAAGCCTACCGCGTCTGTCAAAACTTGCTGGTACTCTCATCGGGGCAGGTCGCCGCAGCAGGGCAAAAACAAACCATCTTTGATCATCCTGGTACCCTCACCGTCGCTCAACTGACGGGGTGTAAAAATTACTCTCGCATCCAACCGATAGCTGAGCAGACAATTCATGCTCTCGATTGGAACTGTACCCTGCAAACCGTGGAGCCAGTTTCGGCCCAGCATACGCATGTGGGGATGCGTGCCCATCAGATCACGTTTCTAGAAACCCCCACCCACCCGAACACCTTTCCAACCTGGTTAGCTTCAACGAGTGAAACCCCCCACCGCATGACATTGTATTTAAAGTTAGGTGAGTCACCCACTGACCCTGACGATTATCATTTTCAAGCAGAAGTGTTTAAGGAAAAGTGGGACGGGTTAAAAAATCGTCTGATGCCCTGGTTTACCCATCTAGAACCATCACGGCTGCTCTTACTCCAGCATTCGGCTATTCGGCGCAGAGACACCCCCTCAATCCAGTGAAATGAGCATTGATCATTGGGCGATCGCGCTAACTGACCGGCCCCCCTGACACCCTGAACTCATTGCAAAAACGAAACCCTATGCGGCGATCATGACCCTGTTCGACAAGCTCCAGCCTTTTTTAGTTTTGGTGTCAGTGCTGGTAGGGCTAACGCTCGCCCAAGTACCAAAGCTACCAGAAATTGCCCATCTATTGATTGTGCCACTGCTAGCAGTCATGCTCTATGCGACTTTTCTGCCGATGCCGTTACGGCAAGTTAGACGAGCGGTTCGCAACCTCAAAGTCACCGCTGCCAGCCTGAGCATGAATTTTCTTTGGACACCTGTGTTGGCTTGGGGGTTAGGATTTGCGTTTTTGCGAGATAGCCCCGATCTGTGGGTGGGATTAATCATGCTGATGGTCACGCCCTGTACAGACTGGTATCTGGTATTTACCAGTGTCTCAGGAGGAGATGTGGCTTTGGCAACATCGCTCTTGCCCTTCAACCTTATTTTGCAAATCGTGCTGTTGCCACTATACCTGCTGCTGTTTGCGGGCACGTTAGTAGAACTCCATCCGCAGGCGATGATGAGCAGTGTCCTGTGGGTATTAATGCTGCCTTTACTGTTAGCCTTTGGGTCTCGCGCATGGGCAAACCAGCAGGGGGGAGAAACTTGGCTCCGTCAACAATCTCCCAAAATCACAGCTTTACAAGTGGGTTGTCTCAATGTTGCGATCGCGGCAGTTTTTACCGCCGAAAGCCAAGCTTTGGGGCAACGTCCTGGGTTATTGTTACAGCTACTGCCACCAGTCCTGCTGTTCTTTTTGATTAATTTCATAGTGGCTCAAAAACTAGGACAATATTTACGGTTGCCTTATGCCGCCGGGGTTTGCTTACTTTACACAACCCTGGCGCGAAACTCTCCCCTTTCGCTGGCGATTGCAGCATCGGCCTTTCCGGATCGTCCCTTAATTACACTCACCCTGGTGATCGGCCCTTTGATTGAGCTACCCATTTTGATTGGGATTTCCCAGTGGTTGCGGTTTAGAAAAACTCAGGCATCACCCAGATGAAGCAAGACAATGATCTATGCAATAACTTGAAGCAAACTCGGCTGCGGCTCGGCATGAGCCAACAGGCATTAGCGGCGCTTGCAGGCGTGTCTCGGCAGACCATCGGCGGAGTGGAATCGGGGCAATATGCCCCATCAACCACGGTAGCGCTCCGGCTAGCAAAAGCGCTGGGCTGTCAGGTCGAAGATTTGTTTTGGCTCGAACAAGACAGGGGTGAAATTGAGGCAATTGCAATTCAAAATACACCCGCCAGCGAATCGCTCAGCGTCAGTTTGGCGCGAGTGGGTGATCGCTGGATCGCGCAGCCATTGGTCGGTCAGCGAGCTTTTCGGCTGGAAATGATTCCGGCCGATGGCAAAGGCATCTATGAAGCAAACTCGCCTACCCTGCGCGTTAAACTACTGGAAAATTTGGAGAAACTCCATCACACCGTTGCAATCGCAGGCTGCACGCCGGCCCTTTCCCTGTGGGCGCAGGCCGCAGAACGCTGGCACCCCAAACTGCGAGTGCAGTGGACGTTTGACAACAGTATGGATGCCCTTCATCGGCTGTGTCGGGGGGAAGTGCATCTAGCGGGAATGCACTTATACGATCCGCTGAGCCAAGATCACAATGTTGCCTTTGTGCAAGCTGCCTTAAAAAAGACTCCAGCCGTTTTAATTAATCTGGGGATTTGGGAGGAAGGGCTGTTAGTTCAGCCAGGAAATCCATTAAATCTCAAAACAGTAACAGATTTGACCCGGGCTGAGGTGACGATTGTGAATCGGGAAAAGGGGGCCGGTAGCCGCCAAGTGCTAGAGCGATCGCTCCAGCAAGCGGAAATTGATGTTCACGCTGTAAAAGGGTTTGAACAAATTGTGTATGGACATCTAGAAGTTGCTCAAGCCGTCATCACAGGCAAAGCCGCCGCAGGCGTCAGTACCGCCTCAGTGGCGATCGCCTTTGGCTTGGAATTTATTCCCCTGCATCGTTCTCGCTACGATCTGGTCATCCTCAAACCCTATTTAGAGTCCAACCCGGTACAGCAATTACTCGGCACATTGGGACATCGACAAGTGCTGTCGCAATTGCAAGCATTGGGTGGATATGACACCACTCAGACCGGTGAGGTGATGGCTACGGTTGAGCCGATGCCATAAAACCCATTAACTATCAGATTTGGTATCGTCTCTGGTTCGCTCTAGCTGGTTCTGGCCATTGCTCGCCCTTGTTGTAGGCTTTGAATGCGCTCAAGGGTGCCTTCAGGAATCGCGGCAATGAGCTGTTGAGTATAGGCTTTGCGCGGACGGCGGTAAATGTCTTCGGCAGGCCCCATTTCTTCGATGCGACCTGCATTCATCACCATGATGCGATCGCTCATAAACTTCACCACGCCCAAATCATGCGAAATGAAAATATAGGTCAGCTTAAATTCCGCCTGTAGTTCTTTCAGCAAGTTCAGCACCTGAGCCTGCACCGACACATCCAAGGCCGACACCGACTCATCACAAATAATAAACTTAGGATTTAGGGCCAGCGATCGCGCAATGCACACCCGCTGCCGTTGCCCGCCTGAAAACTCATGCGGGAACCGATTGACAGCAGCCGGATCGAGCCCAACCCGTTCGAGTAAATACTGAATGCGCGCCTTGAGATTGCGCTGGCCTTTGATCACCCCGTGAATTTTCAGCGGTTCAGCGATCGCCGCCCCAATACTCATACGAGGATTCAGCGAGCTATACGGATCTTGAAAAATAATCTGCATCTCGCGGCGACGCTGACGCATTTGGGATTTGCTCAACCGGGTCAGATCTCGTCCTTCAAACCAAACTCGTCCGCTGCGAGGCTTCACCAGCTGCAATAAAGCTCGGCCCAACGTCGTTTTGCCGCAGCCCGACTCACCCACTAGCCCAAACGTCTCCCCCTTATACACCTGAAAAGACACATCATTCACCGCCATGACATAGCGCTCTACCCCGCCAAATACGCCCTGCACCGGGTAACCCACCTTCAAGTTCTCGACGGTCAGCAGCGGCCCTTGATCTTCTAGCGCCTCTAGCCGAATTTGCATTTCTCTGGGGCTCACCTCTAGCACGGGCGGCAAACCCGCGCCATAATCGCGCTGTGGCTTAGCCAATATCACCCTTTCCCCAGCGTCATTGGCCCTTTCTTCCATGTAGTCAGAAACGGTAGAAAGCTGTCTAAGTCGCCGATTAGGCTGTGGCCGACAGGCGAGTAATCCCCGCGTGTAAGGATGCTGAGGTCGATCAAAAATGTCGAGTACAGGCCCCGTTTCGACAATTTTGCCGCGATACATCACCGCGACATGATCGGCAATTTCAGCGATGATGCCCAAGTCATGCGTAATGAAAATCATTGACATGCCCCGGCGATCGCGTAGCTCGCGCAGCAGATTCAAAATCGTCGCCTGCACCGTCACATCTAGCGCCGTTGTCGGCTCATCAGCAATCAGCAGCGAGGGATTAGACGACAGCGCCATCGCGATCATCATGCGCTGGATTTGGCCGCCCGAAAGCTGATGCGGATAGCGATCTAGCATGGCCCGCTGCTGCCGTTTGATCTCTCGATTGATCGCGGTTGCATTATCAGTATTTAGCTCACTCGCAATCTGCTCATACATCACCGAATCAGGCGCTAATAGCTTGACCTCTTTCAGCTGAGCGATCGCCCGCTCACGCGCCGCCTGTTTAGATATCTTCTGATGCTGACAAATCGCCTCCACCAGTTGAAACCCGCAGGTATACACCGGATTGAGCGAACTCATCGGCTCTTGAAAAATCATTGCTAGTTGGCTACCGCGATAGTGCCGGAGCTGATGCAGTGGTATCTGTCTTAAATCAATAGATCTGGAATCAGTGGGCCTCATCTCACTGGTTTGATGCGAGGTAAACAAAATCTGCCCACTCGTCACCTTTCCTGGTGGATGAGGCACTAGCCCCATCACCGCCAGAGAAGTCACCGATTTGCCTGATCCTGACTCGCCCACAATGCCCAGCGTCTGGCCCCGTCGTAACGTAAAAGAGATCTCGTCTACCGCCACTACATCAGCGTCTTCTGTCGCAAACTCAACCGTTAGGTCACGAACCTCTAAAATGAGATCATCGCTATCTGCATCGGTACTTTGACTGGCCAATGGTTTGGCCAAACCATTGGCCATATCGCTGCTTGTCGGACTGCTTGCCGGACTATTCACAGTCGAATTGCCAGCCGCCGGATTACGCTTATTGGCGTCATTAGAAGAATTGCCGTCCGAAAATTGCTGGCTATCGAGGTTAATCATGAGAAAGCGACTGCAAACCTATAAACTGCAAACCTATCAATAAAGCGATTACGATTTAGCAAGCATCATAAACTATAGCCAATCGTAGCGATGCCCATAGGCAGCTTTTTTACGCCTCCGTTTTATTCTTTATTTATTTTTTACCCTAATTTTCTATATCGATAGCGCCCATCCAAAATGATTAACCTCGCGATCGCTGTGCTCATTGTCATTGTCGGTTCAGCTCTTTGCTCCGGTGCAGAAACAGCGCTGCTCTCAATTCCGCTACTGCGGGCCAAGCAACTTGCTCAAGGCGAGTCTAGGTCCAGCCCAGCGGCGATTGCCCTCCTCACCATCCGTCAGCACGTCAGCCGCCCGGTCGCCACCATTGTTATTCTTAACAACGTCTTCAATATTGTCGGCAGCATTCTAGTCGGTCGCCTTGCCGTGTCGCTATTTGGCAACGCTGGCTTCGCAATTTTTTCAGTCACGCTCACTTTTTTGATCATCATCTTCGGCGAAATCTTACCGAAAACGTTAGGCGAACGTTACGCCGAAGGCATTGCCCTAGCTGTCGCCATTCCCGTGCGGGCTATCACGCTGGTATTCACACCCATAATCTGGCTGCTAGAGCACATCACAGCCCCTTTAACCAAAGGCAGCAAACGCCCCATTACCGACGAAGCTGAGATTAAGCTGCTGACCATTTTGGGCTACCAAGAAGGGCTCATAGAAGACGATGAAGTCGAAATGATCGACCGCGTATTTCGCCTCAATGATCTTAAGTCAGCCGATATCATGACGCCTAGAGTCGCCATCACCTACATTTCAGGGGAAGCAATTTTGCAAGACATTCAAGATGAAATCATCAAATCTCAGCACACCCGAATTCTAGTGATTGAAGATGACCTCGATCATGTCATTGGCGTAGCGCTCAAAGCTGAATTGCTCACAGCTCTAGTGCAGGGTAAAGGCGATGCCAAAATTAAAAGCCTGATGCGGCAAGTGCACTATGTGCCGGATATCGAACGCACCGATAGCTTGATCAAAACCTTTCAGTCGTTGCGAGAACACCTCATGGTCGTCGTCGATGAATACGGCGGCGTCTCTGGGGTCGTCACGCTCGAAGATACGCTCGAAGTACTCACGGGTGAAATTGTCGATGAAACAGATCGCAACGTAGATTTGCAGGCATTTGCGCGGCAGCGGCAAAAGCGCATTTTGCGTAGCAGCGGCTTTCGTAAACCCAAAGTCACGCCCTAAAATTTAAGCAACGAATCAGGTCATACCTAAATTTAGAGCGTGATGGCTGATAAGTTAGATCTATTCAGCTGCTGATTCAGATGATTCAGTTGGATCAATTGGTTCAGTCGGTTCAGTCGGTTCAGTCGGTTCAGTCGGTTCAGCGCTTTTAGGGCTGGCCTTATCGAGCTTTTCCTGTTCGCGTTTGGCCTTCTTTTTCTTTTCAGCCTCAACCATATCTTTCATGACTTCTTGAGCCTGAGCCATTTTCTCCAAGTTGCCGCGATACAGATCCACATCTTTTAGCAGCAGTTCACTGTTAAAGCCCAAAATTTCTGAAACTTCTTTCAGCAAAGCCTCACGCTTTTCCTTATCCTGCAAAACATCGCTATCAATCGCGTCGATAACGTTATAGAGGCCCGTGGTAAAAAGGCGGCTGTACTTAAACTTGGGATTGCTGATGACCCGGTGTAGATTACCTTTAAGGGCATCGCCATCGCCATTGTCTTTAGCTGCTGTTAGCAAATCCTTGAAGGCTTCTACCGAAGGCACGCTTTTAGCAGCTGCTAGCACCTCTTCGGCATCGCGACGGTACTGGCTCGGATCGGCTCCTACCGCCTGAATAATCGCTGAGTAGATAGACTCTTTGTCGGCATCAGGCTGATAGCCCATCATGAAGCGGTCATACACGCTGACAACGCCTAATGCGTAAATGGAATCATAGGCAAAGTCTACATTCACTAGCAGCAGATGGGTTTCCACCATCAGCTCTTCGACCACACGGCGATAGATAGCATTTATGGGGCGAGTGTGCGTACCATAGAAGGCTCGCTTTGTATCTGAAACCGTGCGGACGTTGCTCACAAGTTAAGGCTCTTTTTATATACGCTTTGTCAATTTAATTGTTACGCTTCTCCGTCCCTTTGCCAAGCAGTTTGTGATCTAATTGACCAAACGCTGCTGATCTATATTCCCATTTTCTGCCTATTTCCTGATAGCTTTCTGAGTCTCTCTAGTTCCTTTCTATCACCCCTTGAAGATGATTACAACACCGCTCACTGCACTCGCTACTTATCTATCAGGCGAATTTGAAAACCGGGAGCAGGCTGCTGCTGAGCCTGCTTGGTATGTGCATTTGCGGCTGTGGCAAAGACCGGTGCCTAGCCTTTGTAATGGCGAAACCTACACTTTCTTTTTGGAGCAGGCTAGTGTCGCTGCAGGTACCCCTCCTTATCGGCAGCGGATCTTACAGATTACGTCAGCTTCAAGCCAGTCGGATTCGAGCCAGTCGGATTCGAGCCCGGAAAATCAACTGCGTGGTCAGTATTTTGGGCTAGCAAACCCGCTTCAGTTTCAGGGGGCTGGTATGCGCCCAGCGCTTTTGAATAGCCTGTCTGCGAAAGGGTTGGTTAGCTTACCCAACAGCGGCGCAAAGATTCTCTATCAGCCAGGGCGATCGCCCGATAGCTATCAATTTCAATCGGCTTTGAAAGATGGTCAATACTGCTCGTTTGAGTATGACAATCAGCGGCGATATGTGTATTTAGGCTTTGAAATTGGGCCGCAGGCGGGCGATCGCATTGAGCTGAAAGTCTATGACAAAGGAATAGACCCCGACACTGGCCGGGGTCTATGGGGGGCACTGATGGGGCCGTTTAACATGGTGAAGCAGGCAAATTTTTCGATCTGAATCTGAATTTGATTTTGGGATTTGATTTTGAGCTGACGACTAGGCAACGGCTGCTCTAATCGGCGTTGCTAGGGCTTCTTCTTCAGTTTCAAAAATTTCAAATACCGAATCCATCATCGTTACTTCAAAAACAAGCTTAGCTTCGGGGTGCACATTGCAAATCCGAAAGCTGCCGTCGATTCTATCCGCATCGCGCATCCCGGCAACCAAAGAGGTCAGCCCTGAACTGTCAATAAAATTAACTTCGCTAAGGTTAATCAGAACGTAAGGATTTTCGGTAGAAATTGTCTCCTGTAGCTTCAGGCGAAATTGCCAAGCTGTGGTGATATCTAATCGCCCGGTAGGGGCTAAGACCAAGACCTGATCGCCCTGAGGGGTGGTGAAATTTCGCTGCTCCATATCGTTTTGCCACTCGGTTTAGTAAGGTCGAAATGTCGCTTGCAAGCGCATGTGACCAATAGAGTGCCCAGCGAAAAGAAGGGATGAACGATATATGGATAACCGGCGTTTGAGCCTGAGCGATTTCGGCTTAAGCTGACATTTCGGCCCAGTCTTTGGGCTGGAGGAAAACATCGTATAGCTGGGCTTCGGGGGTGCCCGGTTCGGGGTGATAGTTGTATTCCCAGCGAACGGCGGGCGGCATCGACATCAAAATAGATTCGGTGCGGCCATTGGTTTGCAGGCCAAACAGAGTGCCCCGATCAAAGACGAGGTTGAATTCGACATAGCGGCCTCGGCGATAGAGCTGAAAGTCCCGTTCTCTATCGCCATATTCGGTATTGGCGCGTTTTTTAACAATGGGAACATAGGCGGGCAAGAAAGTGTCGCCGCAGTCGATAGCAAAGTCAAAGATTTCTTGCCAAGAGCGCTTGGGAGCGCTGCCTGCTTGTTGGCTGTACAAAGCGGCGGGGCCGTCTTGGTCGTGGCCGCGATAGAGTTCGCCGCGCTGTCCGTTTTGGTAGTCAAAAAAGATGCCGCCCACGCCTCTCGGTTCGTCCCGGTGCTTGAGGTAGAAGTATTCGTCGCACCAACGCTTAAAGTTGGGGTAATACTGGGGATTATGGCGATCGCACGTCTGCTTTAGCGTCTTGTGAAAGTGAATCACATCAGCTTCGGTTGTATAGTAGGGCGTCAGATCGATGCCGCCCCCAAACCACCAGACAGGACCCGCTTCAAAGTAGCGATAGTTGAGATGCACTGTGGGCACGTAAGGGTTGCGAGGATGCAGCACCATTGAGGTGCCGGTGGCATAAAACTGATGCCCCTCGGTCTCCGGCCGACTGCTGAGAATAGAGGGCGGCAGTTTATCGCCCCAGACTTCTGAAAAGCCCACACCGCCTTGCTCAAAAACATTGCCCGCTTTCATCACTCGCGAGCGGCCGCCGCCGCCTTCTGGGCGCTGCCAAGCATCTTCAGCGAATTTGGCTTTGCCATCTAGGGCTTCTAACTTTGTACAAATTCGATCTTGTAAGCCTTTCAGAGCGGCGCTGACTTGGGCGCGGGAGTCTTCGGGCGGCAGATTGAGTGCAGGGGTCTCTTTTAAGACTTTTTCGGAGATCTCCGCTGATCTTTCGGAGCGAGGTGCCTTTACAGGAGAAAGCGTCATAGCAGGTTAAGAAGTGTCTGAAGCTAATGAACTGGGCATGAACTGGGCATGAACTGGGCGGCAAGCTTAAATCGTATGGCGCTTTAGTAGCCCTCAAAACCCTGTCTCTATTTAGTCAAACATGATTTGGAAGCCTCGATTGCCTTTTTGAGACAGAGCTTGACAATCTGTGATAAATTTCTGGCCACTTCTCTACGCGAATTTTCGGAGTGATCGCCTAGACTAAACTTTAATGCGATCGCGACCGTTTTATGATGACGTGGCTTCGGCAAACCCGAACAGGTTTCTTCCGCTGGCTCAGACGCTTTGGCCGCCGGCCAAACCGTAAGACTTTAGTGAGACTGCCCTCAGCGGCTCAAGCTGACCTAGAGCCCGCGCCGATTGAGGCCAATTTCAATTATCTCAACCTGCGATCACAAGGGATTTGGGATGATGCGATCGCCCACGAAAGCAGCTACTGGGCCGCTAGCAGCGCCCCTGCTGAAACCCTATGGCAGCTGCTAACCGATCTGGCTGATCTGGCTTCGTGGCATCCGCTCATTACCTCCACCAATGCCCCCCGAGGTCAACGGGCTAAACCGGGATTAATTTACCGGGCCTGTAGCCGCTATCTGCCGCTATCGACCCAAATTTTTGTAGAGCGCGTGCTGCCGGGTGAACTGCTCAGTATTCGGCTGTTTCCCCTGCCCGGATTACAGGAGCGAGTCACCTATCGAATTGTCTCCACCCTATGCGGCACCTGCGTTCTCTATTCGATGACCCTGAGCGGCTGGCTCTCTCCCCTGGCTTGGCCAATGATGAAGCCCCAAGCCACCAGAGTCGCCGTCGCGCTTGTGCAAGCGGCTGAAGAAGCAGCGCTGCGACCTCACGATTCGTCGAGGCGGCTGCAAAACCTAACTTCTAAAACAGATATTTTTTGAGATACTAAACAACAGTACCTTATATTAATAAACGCCTTCCAGCACCCTACAACATGATTAAAACGCTCGATGCCGAATCCGTTCTTGCTGTGCTCAAACCGGTGCAAGATCCAGAGCTACAAAAGAGCCTAGTAACGCTGAACATGATTCGCAATGTCGAGATCGAAGGCGGTGCCGTGAGCTTTACGCTGGTGCTCACGACGCCCGCTTGCCCCCTGCGTGAATTTATTGTAGAAGACTGTGAAAAGGCCGTGCGCACCCTGCCTGGAGTGTCGTCGGTCAATATTGACGTCACCGCTGAAACCCCCCAGCAAAAAGCCTTGCCAGATCGCACGGGCATTGACGGCGTGAAAAATATTCTAGCGGTCACTAGCGGCAAAGGCGGTGTGGGCAAAAGCACCGTAGCCGTTAATATCGCCGTAGCTTTAGCGAAAACAGGCGCAGCCGTGGGCCTAATTGATGCCGATATCTATGGCCCAAATGCCCCTCTGATGATGGGGCTAAGCGAAGCGGGTGTCACGGTGCGCGACGATAACGGCACACAGGTATTGGAACCAGCTTTTAACCACGGCGTCAAAATGGTGTCTATGGGCTTTTTGATTGAGAAAGATCAGCCGGTCGTATGGCGCGGGCCCATGCTAAACGGGGTGATTCGTCAGTTTTTGTACCAAGTACAGTGGGGCGATTTGGATTATTTGGTGGTGGATATGCCGCCAGGGACAGGTGACGCCCAGCTGACTTTGGCTCAGGCCGTGCCGATGGCCGGGGCGATTATTGTGACCACCCCGCAAACAGTAGCCCTTGCCGATGCGCGGCGCGGTCTGAAGATGTTTGAGCAGCTCAATGTGCCAATTTTGGGCTTAGTGGAGAATATGAGCTACTTTATTCCGCCGGATATGCCGGATAAGCAATACGCTATTTTTGGCTCAGATGGTGGAGAGCAAGCGGCGGCTGAATTAGGCGTGAGCTTTTTGGGGAAGGTGCCGTTGGAGATGCCAGTGAGAGCGGGGGGCGATCGCGGCCTGCCCATCGTGCTATCTGCACCTGAATCAGCCGCCGCGATCGCGCTGATGGACATTGCCAAAAAAGTAGCAGCCAAAATTTCGGTCGCTGCGCTAACTTAAGGCTGGCTATTCGGTCTCATAGATTCCTGGGTGTGATATGACTTCTTATTCAGCGCATTCGCTCGTCGGCAGAAACTGGAAACGACTCATGCAAGGGTGGCAGGGCGTAGACTGGCTGCTGTTTTTGCTGCCCATTGGCGTCACCATTTTCGCCAGTATTCTCATTAGCAGCACACAAAAATACACCCAAGAAACTGGCTTTGCTGTTAACCACCTTGTGATAGGTGCAATTGGTGTGGCCTTAGCGCTGTGGATTGCCCGCAGTCGCTACGAAACCTTGCTGCAATGGCGGTGGATTATTTACGCTGCGACCATTGCCTCATTAATTGCGGTGATAGCCATTGGTACCGAGGGCTTAGGGGCACAGCGCTGGATTAACATTTTGGGTTTTCACGTCCAGCCGTCAGAATTTGCCAAAATCGGCGCAATCATCACCCTAGCCGCAACCCTAAAAGATCGCGATGCCCCGACGCTATTTGGCATGATCAAAGCTGTGGCAATTGTGGCGGTACCTTGGGCATTAGTCTTTTTGCAGCCTGATTTGGGTACTTCTTTGGTCTTTGGCGCAATTACAATCGGGATGCTTTATTGGAGCGGCACGCACCCAGGCTGGCTAATTTTGATGATGTCACCGCTGGTGTCGGCAATTTTGTTTGGGATTTCGATCCCGGTGTGGATTGTCTGGGTCGTGCTGATGGGGGTGATTGGCTTTCGTTCGTTCCCTTCGTGGCCAATTTATAGCGGTATTATGGCCATGATCGTCAACTTAGGCGCGGGTAAACTCGGTGGCGTGATGTGGGGTCTGCTCAAGGAGTACCAAAAAGATCGTCTAATTTTGTTTCTTGATCCAGATAGAGATCCGCTAGGCGGCGGCTATCACCTCATCCAGTCACGGATTGCAATCGGCGCAGGTGAGCTATGGGGCCGAGGACTTTTCCAAGGGACTCAAACGCAGCTTAGCTTTATTCCTGAGCAGCACACAGACTTTATTTTTTCGGCAGTAGGCGAGGAGCTCGGCTTCATGGGTGGGATGGTGCTGGTGCTGGCTTTTTGGCTGATTTGCCTGCGGCTAGTGATGATTGCGCAAAGCGCCAAAGATAATTTTGGTTCGCTGCTGGCCATCGGTGTGCTGAGCATGATTGTGTTTCAAGCGATTGTCAATATCTGTATGACGATTGGCCTCGCCCCGATTACCGGCATTCCGCTGCCGTGGATGAGCTATGGCCGCTCGGCCTTGCTGACGAACTTCATTGCAATTGGCATCGTGGAGTCGGTGGCCAACCATCGCGTTAGGCTAAAGTTTTAGTGCAGATATACAGCCCGCCCGCATCAGCCTTAGACCTCAAAGTCATGTCTCTAAACAATCGAAGAAGACGCGCTATTGGGCATAGGCAATAGCTGAGCGACGGCAAAAGACACATCCGGAAACGCTAGCGGGGAAATGGTGCCTTGCTGTAGCTCTGTTTTGAGCTGATAGTCGTCATTTTGGGGCTCTCGGAAAACAAGCAGCCGAGAATTTTTAAGATCTAAAATCCAGTAATCTTGAATGCCTGATGCTGCGTAAATGATGCGCTTTTGATTCATGTCTTTATCCAGGCTAGAACTAGCGACCTCAACGATGAGTAAAACATCTTCGGCGGTAGGCTGACAGTGCTCGTAGTCTTCAAATGTGCCTTTAACGACTGCAATATCAGGTTCAGGCTCAGAATCAGAGAGAATAATAGGATGGGCATCTCGAACTTCTGCTTGCTCACCGAATGCTTTTGTAAATCTTTTAAAGAGGCTGATGCTACGAAAGGTGTGAGGCGTTCCTTCTGGAGCCACGGCGCAAATTTCTCCGGCAAGTAGTTCTACAGACCGATTCTCTAATATTCCGGCCTCGATCATGCGGTGATAGTCATCGAGTGTCCACTTGATGACTTGCGATTGTGTGCTCTGGGGTTGCGTAGTCTGTGACTGCATAGAGAGCCTCGTTTGGTAAGCCTATTGCTATTCTATACGGTGCTAATAGCCCCCGTTAGCGGATTGAATGGGCTAACGGGGGCTATTAGAAATTTAGCTGATAGAAAATTTATCAAAAGAGTCGTTCAGTAGCTGTCGCCGTCGGTGACAGTTTTAATCGCGAGGGTATGGTTGGCCTCATGAAGGCGTTCGGCTATGGCATCGCGCCAGTTTAGGCTAATTTTGGGATTGGCTAGTATCTGCTGTGCCTGCTCCCGACACTGTGCGCTTGCCATCATCGTCATATCGCCGATATTGGCGAGGTCTTCGTAGAGCTTTTGCAGGGGGATTTTTTGCTTTGACTGTTTTGGCGTTTTGACGGTATCTGAGATTACATCAGCGGTCGTTTCAGGCATGGTCTAATTCTCCTGGTGGTAAGCTTCTTACTTGGGTAAAGCTCTCAGTTGATAAAGTCTTTAGTCATTTGAGCTAGTTCGAGCGCCTAGTTTGAGCTTTTATGGTTCGTTTTTATGGTTTCGTCAGTAATGCTATCAAGTTGGCAGCTTATCGACAATTATGGCTTTTTTACTGGGGCTGGGAGGCTAAGGCTATGAAGCTTTACAGAGCAGTATATAGCGCGTGATTTCTTTGCATTTCTTAAAATAAAAGATGGGAAATAGACGTAAAAATCAAAAGCACAAAAGCTGAGTACAAAAAAGATTATTTAAAGAGAAGTCTGTATGTTGCTATCGCCTCAAGAAAAAGACAAGCTGCTGATTTTTACGGCGGCGCTCGTGGCTGAAAGAAGAAAATCAAGGGGCCTTAAGCTCAATTATCCGGAGGCGGTTGCTTACATTTCAGCAGCCATTATGGAAGGGGCGCGCGATGGTAAGACGGTGAGCGAGCTAATGAGTGAGGGCACCACCTTGCTAAAGCGTGACGATGTGATGGAAGGGATTCCTGAGATGGTGCATGAGGTGCAGGTGGAGGCAACTTTCCCGGATGGGACTAAGCTGGTGACGGTGCATAACCCGATTATGGATTAACTAAACATTAAAATAAACATTGAATAGATTTTAGAAGCAGGAGCGTTGTGAAGATGTATAAGGAGAATCCGATTGCACCCATGCCCCTGGTGCCGGGGCAGATTATTCCAGGTGGTGCGGATCTAATTGAGCTGAATGCGGGGCGGGCGGTGATTAGCTTGGTGGTGAGGAATGTAGGCGATCGCCCGATCCAAGTCGGCTCTCATTTTCATTTTTATGAGGTCAACGAAGGGCTAGAGTTTGACCGCGATCGCACTCACAAAATGCGGCTCAATATCACCGCAGGTACCGCCGTTCGCTTTGAGCCCGGTGATGAAAAAGCAGTTGAGCTAGTGCCTTATGGCGGTAGTCAAGAAATTTATGGCTTTAACGGTCGATACGAGGGTGCGAACCTGAAACGATGACAAGCGATGACAAGGACTAAACACATATGCCAGCAACATCAGCTGCGAGATTGGGCATTGGCGGGCCGGTAGGCAGCGGCAAAACAGCCTTAATAGAAGGGATTGTGCCCCTGCTAATCGCCCAAGGGTTAGAGGTGGCGGTGGTGACTAATGATTTGCTGACAACAGAAGATGCGGATCGGCTTAAGCGCAAGGGCTTTTTGCCGCCCGAGCGAGTGATCGGGGTCGAGACGGGGAGCTGTCCGCATACGGCCATTCGCGAAGATCCGACGATGAATCAGCTCGCAATTCAGGATTTGGAATTGCAGTTTCCGGGGCTAGATTTAATTTTGATTGAGAGTGGGGGTGATAACTTGGCCTCTACATTTAGCTATGAGCTAGTAGACGCTTATCTGTTTGTCATCGATGTGGGAGCCGGGGATGACATTCCCCGCAAAAATGGGCCGGGGTTTGTACACTCTGATTTGGCCGTGGTGAATAAGATAGATCTTGCTCCCTATGTCGGGGCAGATTTGGACTTGATGCGGTTGGAATCTAAGAAGTACCGGCAGGGTAAGCCGGTAGTCTATACAAACTGTAAAACTTCGCAAGGATTGAGTGAGGTGGTGGACTTTATTCAATCGACGCTGTTGTTTACCCAAAGCATTCAAACAACAACGTAGCTAACCGTCAGCAGCCCGTCTATAAATCATGTTGTCATCTAATGCGGTTACTCACAAATTGGTACAGGCAAAAAGCTCGATCATAGAACAATCTAATCAGGTTCAGTTAGGTTTGAAGATGGGATGCGATCGCGCCCAAAAAACAGTTTTTCAGCATCGCTATATGGCTTACCCATTAAGCGTTTCACCGATTTTTAGGTTAGAGGAAGCGGGCTCGACTGCTTCTCAAAGAGCCTATTTATATCGAATGAATACTTCACCGGGATTATTAGCCGGTGATAGTATCCGCGTTGCTTTGCAACTAGAACCTGATAGCCAGCTCTATTTAGCGGATCAGTCGGCGACGAAGGTGCATTCTATGCCGCAAAGCGGGACTCAAGCGACGGTTGACTATAGGATAGCTGTTGAATCAAACGCCACGTTAGAATTTTTGCCTGAGCCTTTAATTCTCTTCACCGATGCAGAGCTCATCCAAACTACGGAGGTCACCCTGCATCCAACGGCGGCTCTGAGCTGGGGAGAGATTGTTTTGCCCGGTCGGCTAGCGCGAGGTGAGGTCTATCAGTTTCGGCAATATCTGAGCCGAATGCGGATAAAATCGCCGACTGGACATGTGTGGTTTGCGGAAATGATGAAGCTAATGGGTAAAGAGAATCGGTTTGTCGCTAGCGATTTATTTGCCAGTAAGCCCATATTGGGGACTTTGATTTTGGTACTGCCGGAGGCGATCGCGACTTCTCAAACGCTTTCTACCTTAAGCGCCGAGATAGATAATTTGCCAAATATATTCGCTAGCAACGGCAAATCTGTTGATCTAGCTAGCACGGTTTTGCCGGGAGAAAACGGATTGTTTATCCGAGCGATGTCTGAGACTACTCGCGAATTGCAAGCTTGCTTTAAAGCGGCGCTAAACTGTGTGCGTCAGCTTAGAGGTCAGTCAAAACTCCCTTATTCTTTGTGAGGTCATGATCATGACAGATTCTGTTAAGCCGCCTTCCGTGCAGTCTTTAATACAATCTTCAGCAAAAGCCAACTCACAATCACTGCCTGCCGAACTCGCAGACACTTATATGGGCAACTTAAATGAGCAGCCAGAAATTTCCGAGCAGGCGGCGCAGGCTCAAAAAGATGGACGATGTTGGGCAGTTATGATTGAGCGGAGCGATCGCCTCAAAGGTCGTATTCTTACTCACACGGCATCTGGTCAGCTCATTGGTATTGTCAAAGGCCGCGATTGGCTGTTGCGCGATGGCGATGTGCTCATGACTGCGTTGGGCAATTGGGTCGTGGTCAGTATTCAATCGCAGCGGGTAATGGCGCTGCGATTTGAAGAAGGCGTGAGTAATCAGGCGATCGCGCTAGTGCATTTGGGCCATGTTTTGGGGAATCATCACTGGCCGATGACGGTGCAAAATGGGGTGATTTATGTGGAGCTAGCAGCTGAAGCAGCGGTGATGGAACAGACGGTAAGTGCGATCGCGCAGACGCTACAACTCAAGGGTCTACAGGTTAGCTTTGAAGAAAGATCGGCTGACAAATTCTTAGATTTTTCTCAAAAGCTTGCTCAAGATTCCTCGCTAAATCTCTCTCATAGCCATCATCACAAGCCTCATTAGAGTAATGCCATGTCTGCCGACTTCTCAAACCGCTCGAATACAAATTTAAACACACTCGATCAGCAGCTTATTTTCATGCAGTTGGCCGATTCGTTTTTTCCATCGGGTGCTTACACGCTTTCACATGGATTAGAAAGCTTAGTGCAGTCTAAGGCGATTACGACGGCTGAAGAAATAGAAACGTTTGTGCGACTGTTGCTGTGTCAAAAAGTCGGGAGTACCGATATGGTTGCTTTGGCCCATGCCTATCGCGCTAGCGGGTGCCCGAACGATAGCCAAAACATCATGGCTATTCAAGACATCGACGCGCGGCTATTTGCGCAAACGCCGATAGAGAAAACCCGAATTACCCAGCGTCAGAGCGGCCGAGCTTTGCTAATGGTCGCCGCTAAAACTTGGCCGCATCCGCAGTTGGCCGCGCTCAGTGAACAAAGTGCGGCTGGTGAGATCCATTGCCTACATCCGGTTATTTTTGCCGTTGTGGCCCAAGTCGCTGGCCTCGATCAGCAGGCTAGCTTGGCGGCTTTTGTGCATGGGTTTGTAACCGGCGTGCTAGGGGCAGCGATTCGGCTAGGGGCCATTGGGCATTTGCAGGCGCAGCAGGTGAGACGAGCGATCGCACCTGATATGGCCAGCGTTTGCCAAAGTGCGGCGACCTTATCACTAGATGAAATGTGGTCTTGCACACCGCTTATAGACCTTGCCCAAATGCGACAAGCCAAGCTCTCTAGACGCTTGTTCGCTAGTTAGTGAGCAGCCTTCTATCCTAAGAATTCCACCTTAAGAATATGGGCAGTCCTATTTAGGTAAGGATGGACATAACTTTTTTCATACAAGGCTTTCAGCCCTTAGAGTTAACCTTTCAGACCTAAAGTATCCTGGCTTTTTTTATGCATTTGCAGCTACAAAGTCAAAACATCAACAAAATAATCGGCACTTTGGGCCATCTCATGGGCAGATACTTGCATTCTTCCACATGGCATCAGTGCCTTACATTTAATTTGGCATACCTACTGATAGGGATTATCTAAATCTTCTGACTAATCGGGTTAGCTTTAGTCTTTTTAGTCGATCAAGATACTCAATTCTTTTCCTGAAAGGAGATTGCCGCTGAAAAACTTGGTATTGTGGATACACTTGTTTCTCAATGAACTGCACCCAATTCCTCAGAATCTTTATCTCTGTATACTCTTGTGCCCGATGCAAGCCATTATCAACCATCGCTTGATATCTCTGAGGACTTTTCTGAAGATCTTGAATAGCTGTAATCGCCTCTTTGAGGGAGCAGATTTCAATGAAGTCGAGAGGAGACTTCCTCAAGGCTGTAAAAGCTGATTCTGGTGGCAGAATAGCGGGAACACCAGCATGCCAGCAGTTGATGAGTTTGCTAGCTGGCTTGTTAAAGAATTGACTGCGTTTGAAAATTCTAATGGCAATGATAATATCAACGTCACTGTAGTCATTCCATGCTGCTGGAGTATGACGGGGTAACCAGTTGCATCCTATATTTTTAAGGGCTTCTAGCCAGTGATTTGAGGTTAACTCTTGAGCTAGGTTGCTGCGGCTT
>JBGTNW010000112.1:0-22885 GCA_041742865.1 Phormidesmis sp. | reverse complement strand
TTTGCGGTGCTGTAAATGTAAAACGCTCCGTAGGCCCAGCAAAATCAGCCCCATGCTGAGAATCATCCAAGGGGTGACGGGCTCGGTGAAAAAGAGCCAAGCTAGCAGCGCTACCCATACCGGCACGCCGCTGTAAACAATGCTGGTAGATTTTGCGGGGCCGATGCGCTGTGTACTGAGCGTGAAGAGTAAATAGCCAATGCCAGAAGCGCCAACACCCATGTAAAGGATGCCTAAAATAGCTGGCCATGAGAGGGTTGGAAATCCTGTTTTAATAAATGTTGGCACAACTAAAACCAAGAGCTGCGCGACTCCAAAGAGTGCTCCGTAGTAGCTCATAGCAAGGCCGCTGTAGCGCTGGCCCAAGTAACGCAATAAGATGGAATAGCAGGCCCAGCAAACAACGGCGCATAGCATTAGCAGATCGCCGGTATTGGGCTGAAGCTGAAACAGGGCGATCAAATTGCCGCTTGTGAGCAGGATGAGTACCCCGAGAATAGCGATCGCACCACCCACATAATTACGTGCAGCCAGTTTCTCTTTTAAAACGACAGCCGCCAAAAATCCAGTCACCACCGGATTAAACGCATTGATGATGGCCGAGTTGGCGACGGCTGTGTAGCGCAAGCTGTGAAAGAAGAAGACGTGATAGCCGACTACCCCAAAAGTGCCGAGCAGGAAAAAATAGAGGCGATCGCGTCCAGAAGCTGCGCCAATCCGCCGCCCAATATCTCCCTGCTGCCAGACCAAAATCTGTAAAAACGCACTAGCAATTAGGTAGCGCAGCAGCGTAATCATCAATGGCCCTATTTCATTACCCGTTTCACCCAGCGCGTACTTACCTGCGACAAAGCTGCCTGCAAATAGTAAGCTAGTCAACACAGCCAACAGGCTTTGTGCCCAAATAGTCGTCGTCTGCTTAGCCGCCATTTGCTTAGCCATATTGCTCCGCTGAATTGATAATTGCTCAGATATCTCAGAAGGCTATTCTAGAGGAAGGAAGAAGCATGACCCCCCTTGCCATCGCTGTGTTTGATATTGATGGCGTGATTAGAGATGTCGGCGGGTCTTATCGGCGGGCGATCGCTGATACCGTAGAGCACTACACAAACGGCAGCTATCGGCCCACCATCGAAGATATTGATAGGCTCAAGCGTGAGGGCGTTTGGAATAACGATTGGAGAGCGTCTGAAGCGATGATTCATCGCTATTTTGAGCGGCGGCAGCAGCCTCAGCCGGACACGCCCTACGAAGAGATTGTGGATTATTTTCAAAAACAATATCGCGGCCCCGACACCGAAGATCCTGATCAATGGACAGGCTACATTGCTGATGAGCCGCTGTTAATGGATAAAACCTACTTGGATTCTTTGGCTCAATCCGGCATTCCCTACGCTTTTTTTAGTGGCGCTACTCAAGGATCGGCTAACTTTGTTCTCCAGCGTCGCCTAGGGCTTCAATCCCCCATCTTGATCGCCATGGAAGATGCCCCCGGCAAGCCCAATCCAACCGGGCTACTGATGGCTGTACAACAAGTAGAAGCTCGAAATATAGACGCTAAACATCTACCCGTTATCTATGCAGGCGACACTGCCGCCGATATGAAAACGATTGCTAACGCTAACGCCCAATTTCCTGAGCGGCCGTGGTTAGCTGTCGGCATTTTACCGCCCCATGCTCAGCAGCCTATTACCTATCGAGCCGACTACAGCGAACAGCTCAAAAGAGAGGGTGCATTGGCCGTGCTAGACAGCGTACAACAGATCACCGCAGAGCTAGTAGCTAGCCTGCTGGCGTCCACTTTTAACAAAGATAATCTGGGTTAACGGGGATTGTGTGATGAAACACGTGGCGATCTCCGGGGCAGGCCCAGCCGGGGCAGCAACAGCTCTACTGCTCGCTCAGCAGGGCATGAAAGTGACGCTGATTGAGAAAGAAACTGCGTTTGATCGGGTTTTTCGCGGTGAGGGTCTGATGCCAGCAGGGCTAGCGGCGCTGTATGAGATGGGGCTAAAAGAGACGTTTGACGCGATTCCGGCTCGGCAACTGACGTCTTGGGACTTTTATGTTGGCGCTCGGCGACGGATGCGGGTGATAGAGCCAGAGAATGCCGGTGTCGCGACTCAAATTATTGACCCAGGAGCGCTGCTAAAGGCTATTGTCGAAAAAGCGCAACAGCTACCGAACTTTGAGCTTTATCTGGGATGGCAAGTAACAGAATTATTGCGGAATGACGCGGGAGGTGTGATCGGGGTTCAGGCTGCTTGTGAGGGTGAAAGGAGAGATTTTGCTACGGATTGTGTGATTGCGAGCGACGGTCGCTATTCTCGATTGCGAAAGTTGGCAGGACTCACAATGCAGCCATCGCCTGCTCAGTTCGATGTTCTGTGGTTCAAGCTGCCTGCGCCGACTTCACTGGCTCCTTTATTGGCCCCAGAAACCCCTTTTGTTGTCTGCCTTCAGCCAGATAATCAGTTTGCTTTCTATCCTTCTTGGGATGGGCGGCTACAAATCGGCTGGATTGTTGAAAAGCGTGCGCAGCCGCAGGGCGGCTTAGCTAAGCTGAAAGAGAGAGATTGGGTAGAGGTATTTGCTCAAGCGCTGCCAGCGAATCTAGCCGCTCACTTTCGTCAGCATAAAGCTGAGCTTGAAGGCCCAATTTATTTAGATGTGCAGGTGGGATGTTGCTCACAGTGGAGCATTCCAGGGCTGTTGTTAATCGGTGATGCGGCGCATCCGATGGCTCCCAACCGCGCTCAGGGCATTAATATGGCCTTGCGCGATGCGATTGTGGTGGCCAATCATTTTTCCATCTTGGAGAATGGGCCGATCTCTGCTCAAGTGCTGCAAGCGATTCAGGCTGAACGTCAGCCGGAGATAATAGCTGTGCAGAAAATGCAGCTAGCAGAGTGGCGGAAGGTAGAATTTATTTCTCGACCCGGATTGCCGTACTTAGGGTTTAAAACATTAGCTTCTCTATTTGGCCGCTTTACCTTCGCTCAAAACATTTGGCTTCATGACCAGAAAGGACTGCGCGAGGGAGTCCTGCCGGTACAGCTCAAACGTTAACCTAGAAACGGCCCGCTTTTGCAAGTCTGAATATTCTCGTCTAGTTCTTCAAGAGCCCTGCCTTTATGTCCTCTCTTACCTCCCGCCTTTCCCAAACGGCAAACGGATTGATCGGCATCTGCCTGCTCCCTTTAATGGCACTGCCCCTAATCACGCTGCCCTTAATCACGGCTAAACCCGCTGCTGCTGCTGAACGGGTCGTGTTGACTTATGGTTTTCTGGAGGTGCCGGTGACGGTAGAGGCGCTACGGGCTTACAGCGATCGCGGTGAAATTAGCCCAGAACTTGCTTTTTACTTTAGATTTTTGAACGGTGAGCAGCGATCGCAGTTTCGCCAAGCGCTCCAAGCCCGCCAGGATGTGAGCCCCGTGCAAATCTCTAAGTTTTTGTACTCCTCTATTGGCGAAAATATTCTCCGCTCTCTCGGTACGATTGTTCAAACCGCAGGCCGACTAGACGGCGCAAAAGGGCTGCGCAGTGCGCTCGTGTTAGCCGCCGCCCGGCCAGAAGGACTTTCTGTCATTGGCCTGATTGAAGAATTTCCGACTCGCGCTGTGCGCATTGACGCTCAGCGCGGATTACAGGCATTTGGAGGGTTGACGCAGCTGATTGGCGATACGCAAAGAGCGATCAGCACTATCGCCGCTCAGTCTGAAGCCTCGCCTGCTAATACTTTGAGGGATGAAGACATCGCTGCTCTGATCGAACCGGGGCCGTATGCCGTGACGATGCAGACGCTGATGATCGAAGATTTGCAGCGCGGGCGATCGCTCACCACCGATCTTTATCTGCCGGAAATAGTTAGTAATGCGCCTTTAGTTGTGATTTCTCATGGGTTAGCGGGCGATCGCAAAGGCTTTATCTATCTTGCTGAGCATTTGGCCAGTCACGGATTTGCGGTGGCGGCGCTAGATCATCCGGGGAGCGATCGCCGTCAATTAGAAGCGTTGCTTAGAGGCTTTGATCGTGAAATTGCGAAGCCGACTGAATTTAGCGATCGCCCTCGTGATATTTCCTATCTATTGGATGAACTCACTCGTTTAGGCGCTGCCAATGGCCCTTTTGCAAACCGTTTGGACATGAACCGGATTGGCATCATCGGTCATTCCTTTGGCGGCTACACAGCGCTAGCGCTCGGCGGCGCTCAGCTCAACTTTGATACACTCCAGGCCAACTGCGCCTCCGAAGATTTTATCTTCAATGCTGCCAATGCTTCAATGTTGTTGCAATGCACGGCTCTAGCTGCCCCTGAGCAGTTTAGCGAAACGCTCAAAGATCCTCGAATTCAAGCCGTTATGGCTCTCAACCCGGTCACCAGCAGTTTGTTTGGCCCTGTCGGCTTCTCCCAGCTAGCGGTTCCTAGTTTGATTGTTGCGGGCACCGCCGACCCCGTTGCCCCGGCCTTGCTAGAGCAAATTCAGCCCTTCCTCTGGCTCAATGAAAGCGATGCCGCTCAGCCCCCTGAAACTATACCTGAGACTATACCCGGAGATCTGGCCGCAACGCCTAGTCAATCGCCCCCTACCCATTACCTCGCACTCATTCAAGGCGGCTCTCACATTTACGATCCGATAGATTTTGAAGGCACCGATCCAGCGCTGTCGAATCAGCTCGTTAATGCTGATATTCCCTTGGCCTACAATTATCTCAAAGCATTAAGCTTAGGCTTCATGGAAGCCGAAATCAACCAAAATTCAGCCTACCGTGACGCTTTGGACAACGCCTCTATTGTTCAGCTCGGCCAAGCACCGCTGCTGCTGTATATCGTCAATATGCTGACATCATCGATGTTGCAGCCCGTCACAGAAGTTGCACCCCCCGAATCTGCTCCGACTGAAGCCGTGCCCGATGCAGTCAACGGTGCGCCATAATTTATGAGGTATTTTCTTGCTGATCAGCACCCTTGATCCATGAGTTTAAAAGTTTACGGCATCCCTAACTGTGGCACCTGCAAAAAGGCAATAGCATGGCTTCAAGAAAAAGACATTCCCTATGAATTTATTGACACTAAAACGCATCCACCGACTAAAACAATGATTTCAGCGTGGGTGACAGCCCTGACTTCTAAACCCATGCGCAATACCTCCGGGGGCTCCTACAGGGCTCTCGGCGAAGCCAAAAAAGACTGGACAGAAGCGCAGTGGACAGACGCTTTTGCGCAAGATGCTATGCTGCTCAAGCGCCCCCTCTTTGAAAAAGATGGCAAAGCTGTGATGGTCGGCTTTCGCGCTAAAGAAGACGAAAAGATGGCCAAATTAGCCTAATCCCTTGAATGCCGCCCGACGCAATTTCCTAAAATTCTTTCCAAAAAAACAAACCCATTGAAACCCATTGATCGAGTGCAGCGATGAGACGCCGCTGCATTTTTGAATCAGCCAATCTTTGCAATAATAAAAACCACTTACTTTACTCGCACACATTCGGTAGCAGCTATGGCTCCAACCACGCGGCGCAGCTTTTTAGGCGGCATGAGGGGCAGTTCGCGGCCTCTGACGATTTCGGTAGCGCTGATGTACATTGGCATTGCCATCACCTCGGTATTTGCTCTAGCTGCTCTATTTGCGCCTCTCATGCAAAGCTGGGGCTGGATTCAAGATCCCACCGCTGGCTTAGAAAATCCAATCCATGACGCGCCCTCTATGGCCCATTGGTTTGGCACAAGTCGTCAGGGCTATGACATTTTTTCACGGACGGTGTTTGGGGCTAGGGCGGCTTGGCAGGTAGTGCTGCTAGCTACTGCAATGAGTGTGCTCATCGGTGTGCCGTTGGGCATGTTTAGCGGCTATCGCGGCGGCAAAATCGACCGAGCGCTGCTGTTTTTTATGGATACTATCTATACGCTGCCAGGGCTTTTGCTCTCGGTGACGTTGGCGTTTGTGGTCGGGCGCGGGGTGGTGAACGCGGCGGTGGCGCTTTCGATTGCCTATGTGCCGCAGTATTACCGAGTGGTGCGCAACCATACGGTGAGCGTTAAGACTGAGCTGTTTATTGAAGCGGCGCAGTCAATGGGCGCTTCGACTTGGGTAGTGCTTTCTCGCTATCTCTTTTTGAATGTGGTGCAAAGTGTGCCGGTGCTGTTTACGCTGAATGCTGCGGATGCGGTTTTAGTGTTGGGCGGCTTGGGCTTTTTGGGGCTGGGCCTGCCGGAAGCTACCCCGGAGTGGGGCGATGCGCTGCGTCAGGCGCTAGATGCATTGCCGACCGGTATTTGGTGGACGGCGCTGTTTCCAGGGTTAGCGATTACGCTGATGGTGACTGGCCTCTCACTGATTGGCGAAGGGCTGAATGAATTTATTAATCCGCTTTTGCGGCGTGAAAACTGGGATTAGCTCTAGTGCGGGAAAATTACGGGGTAATCAGGCTCACTCAGTAAGGTCAGTGATACGGTTAAGTGAAAATAAGTTTGATTGATTATCAGTCTAATAAGACCTACCTACTTATTTAGCCTTTACTAAAAGCTACTGCTTGCAAAATGCCTCTCCCATCGCGCGATCAACAGCAATCTTTGCGGGATAGATACCATCAGCTCAATGGCCCCCAAAAGTCGATTGTGCAGGTGTTTGCCCTGCTGTATGAGCCTAGCAATCGTGAATTGGCAAGGCTTTGCTGGATTGAATCGATGCTGCCGAAGATAGATGGCGCAGCGGCAAGGTTTCTCGAAAAACAGCCTTTTAGCCATCAAGTCACTCAGCTAATTGGTTATAAGATGCTGATTCAGCAGCGCGGTCAGGGGCCTTGCTGCCACCCGCAGCTGATGGAAATTGTGCTAAGAGATGCTGTGGTTAGCGGCACGTTTGAGCAAATGGCGCAAGCGATCGCTCAGCGGGTGCCGGTGCGATCGCACTATGCGGGTACTATGCGGCTTTTTCGCACGCCGAGTGAATTTATGCGATCGCTGCGAATCGCCATCTACCGAGAAGATACGCCTGAAATCAACGCTCTCCTTACAGAAACTAGCCATCTGCCTTGGCGATCAGAGATTGATTTCTACAGCGTCCTGCGTAAAATGCTGACGAATCCATTTGATCCAGAGTGGATGCAAAGCCTGTCTGACGCTTTTTTAGAAATGGGGATCAGCGCCATTTTAGAAGATTCAGTAGCGCGGTGTGTACCTGCGACTGAAGCCTTTGAACTATTAGAAGAGATCTACAACAATCGAGCCGTTAGCACAGAAATCTGCTTGCTGTACGCGGAACAGCTTTGGCTCAGAGGCCGTGTAGAAACAGCTAGCGAGGTGTTAGCCAAGATTGAAGGGGCTGATGATTTAGGTGAATACGTCTTTCAGCAGCAGGCATTGCTAGGCGCTCTCGCTTTTTTGAAAGGAGATACTTCAGCCGCCTTGACTCATTACCGCCAAGGGCTCAGCGATGCTGATAGCACCTCAGAGGCGCAAGCCGCTTGGTTTGAGCTGCCTGCTACGGTTCTGTTGTTTTTTGCGCTGTTAGAAACCGATAGCCCTAGCGCTTATCAAGCGTTAGAAAAGCACATTTCGCTTTTGCAAAAGCAGCCTCAGCACTGGCTTAAAGGCGCAATGTCACCGCTGCTGAGCCTGTTGCATCTGCAACAGGGAATCTTGAGCCAAGCCCTGAGCGACACGCAGCTATTAAAACACTACAAGCTCACCTCAGTGGGCCTGCCTGCTCTAATTGAAATCTACAGCCTTTACTGGCTTTCGGTTGAAAACTTGGCTGAATGGCTGCCGAAAGCGCTGACGACGCTTTGCCAAACCGCGCTCCAGGCGGGCTATACCTGGATTGCATTAGAAACCGCTGAGCTTATGATGATGTATCAGCCAGAGCGTTCTAATCTCGCATCTCCTCATATCTATGCAGACATGGTTGAGACGTTGCAAGCGCAAATTCACAGCCGCCGGCTGATTGAAGTAATTGAATACAAAGCGCCTTGGGAGCGATCGCTCCACGCCCTGACCCAGCTAAACGAATCTACCCTCAATCTGACCGAGCGATCATATTCAACCTTTCGCCTGATCTGGCGGCTGCACTTTAGATCTATCCATAGCTGGTCACTCACCCCGCTAGAACAAAAAATCGGTGCCAAAGGCGGCTGGACAAAAGGCAAACCTATTGCCCTCAAGCGGCTGTATGAAGATCTGCCGGACTATGCCACCGAACAAGATCAGCGCATCTGCGAATTTCTCGATGTCACCTATGAACAAAGCAGCAGCTATTACTACAGCAGAGCCAGTAAGCCGGTCTATACCTTCTCTCAAGCAGCGCTGCTTGCCTTGGTTGGGCACCCGCTAGTGTTTCTTGAAGACTCTCCTACTGTGCGCGTAGATATCGTCAAAGGAGCGCCAGAGCTGTTTGTAAAGCGCTTAGAAGGTGAGCGGTTGAGCATTGAGCTAGTGCCACCCGTGGGTAAAGACGAGCTGCTGATTATTCCAGAAACGCCCACTCGGCTAAAGATAATTGCCGTGACACCAGAACATCAGCGAATTGCGGGAGTATTGGGGCCTAAAAATCGATTAGAAGTTCCTGCCCAAGCAGAAGAGAGAGTATTGCAGGCGATCGCTTCTGTGGCCAGCTTAGTCACGGTGCAATCGGACATTGGCGGCGGTGTCGAAGCCGAAGAAGTGCCTGCGGATGCGACAATACACGTTCATTTGCTGCCTGCTGGCGAAGGGCTTAAAGTCTCGCTGTTAGCGCATCCTTTTCCGACGGGCGGCTCATACTATGCGCCGGGAGAAGGCGGCGAAACCGTGATTGCTGAGGTTGCGGGCGAACGGCTGCAAACCAAGCGCGATTTAGCGGAAGAAACGCAGCGAGCATTGGCTGTGATCAGCGCCTGCCCGGTATTGGATAACTATTTAGATAACGGGTTAGATGACGGTAACGCTACCGCGAGAGAATGGCTAATTGAAGAGGCTTCAGACTGCTTGACCCTGTTGTTGCAGCTTCAGGCACTCGGCGAAGCGATTACACTAGAATGGCCCGAAGGAGATAAATTTAAAGTCTCTCGTCAGATCGGCATTAACGACTTCAAATTTGACATTCACCGTCAGCAAGACTGGTTTGCCGCTAGTGGCCAAGTCCAAATCAGTGAAGATCGCGTGATGGATCTGCGGCAGCTGATGGCCTTGCTAGAATCTACGCCGGGGCAGTTTGTGCCCTTAGCCGATGGTGAGTTTTTGGCTTTGACTGATGAATTTCGGCAGCGGTTGGCGATGCTAGGGCGACTAGCGCAACCTCATGGCAAAGCGCTGCGCATTCACGGGCTAGCGGCCTTGGCCCTAGATGGGATGCTCGGTGATGTCGAGCAGCTCAAAGTCGATCAGGCATGGCAAGATCACATTGCCCATATCAAATCGGCCTGCGAGATTGAGCCAGCGGTGCCAGAGACGCTGCACGCCAGCCTTCGCGACTACCAAAAAGACGGGTTTACTTGGCTGGCGAGACTGGCCAACTGGGGCGTGGGCGCTTGCCTTGCCGATGATATGGGCCTTGGCAAGACGCTGCAAGGGCTAGCGGTAATTCTCAGCCGCTGCGATCAAGGCCCAACGCTAGTACTGGCCCCTACTTCGGTCTGTATGAACTGGGCGAGTGAGGCCGAGCGGTTTGCGCCGAGTTTGCAGGTAAAAGACTTTGGAGCAGGCGATCGCACCAGTCGTCAAGCGTTACTCGATAATCTCGGGCCAAAAGATCTGTTGGTCTCTAGCTATGGCCTGATTCAGCAAGAAGATGTCGCCGCCATGCTGGCTGATGTCACTTGGCAAAACATTGTGCTCGATGAAGCGCAGGCAATTAAAAACCATGCAACTAAGCGATCGCAGGCCGTGATGGCGCTTCAGGCCAGCTTCAAAATCATCATGACCGGCACCCCAATCGAAAATCACCTCGGTGAGCTGTGGAATCTGTTTCGCTTTATCAATCCCGGCCTGTTGGGTTCTTTAGAAAGCTTCAACCTGCGCTTTGCCAATCCGATAGAGCGCGATCAAAATGATGCTGCTAGCGACGCGCTGCGGCGGCTGATTCAGCCCTTTATTCTACGCCGCACCAAAGATCAGGTGCTAAAAGAATTGCCGTCACGTACCGAGATTACGCTGCCAGTAGAGCTGAGCACTGAAGAAATGGCTTTTTATGAAGCGCTGCGGCGAGAAGCGATTGAAAAGCTTACCAGCAGCGACGCCCAAGCGGGCCAAAAGCATTTGCAGGTGCTTGCCGAAATTATGAAGCTGCGGCGAGCCTGCTGCAACCCGTCGCTAGTAAAGCCAGAACTAGCGATTCCTAGTACAAAGTTAGAACAATTCAGTGAGCTAGTTGCCGAACTGTTAGACAACGGCCACAAGGCGCTGGTATTCAGTCAATTTGTAGATCATCTCCAAATTTTGCGAGATCATTTAGAAAAACAACAGATTTCCTATCAGTATTTAGATGGCAGCACCCCAGCCAAAAAACGCAAGCAAGGCGTGGATGCTTTTCAAAACGGCGAGGGCGATGTCTTTTTAATCAGTCTTAAAGCAGGTGGCACGGGGCTGAACCTAACAGCCGCTGACTATGTGATCCATATGGATCCGTGGTGGAACCCGGCTGTAGAAGATCAGGCCAGCGATCGCGCCCATCGCATCGGCCAGCAGCGCCCTGTCACCATTTACCGCCTCGTTGCCAAAGGCACCATTGAAGACAAAATCGTCGCCCTTCACCAAATCAAACGCGATCTGGCTGATAGCTTACTTACCGGCACCGATATGAGCAGCAAAGTTTCCACCGATGAACTCCTCTCCCTCATTCAGCAGTGAAATTAATAAACAAAATCTATCACAGCTTCCGGTCACTAAGGCCAGACCATGCGGCACTGGGCGCGATGCAGATCTCATCAGTGACCAGACTTTATATACCAGCGACGTACTCCCGCCCAAATCGAACCTAACGCCTCCTCAAAAGCTTGCCCCTACTAGCCTATTCACCTAGCTCATCGCTCAGATTGTGTGGGCCAATCTCGTCAACCAATCTTACGGATCAATTTTACGGATCAATTTTACAGATCAATCCCAGGAGCCCATCGTATGAGTATGTACCTTTATGTAGATGAAGCGATGCACCGAGATCTACCCTTTGCGGCACTGCTGATTGCCAACGGCAAGACTAATGTAATACGCACACCCATTCTCTACTCTAATCAAGCTGTTTCACTGGAAAATCTCTTGCCGAGCACTTTTCACTGAGCCTTTTTGTTTGGCGGTAGGGCTTGGCTAGAGGCAAGTAGATCTCGCTATTGCCTCTAGCTGAGAGCCGGAGTGTCTCCCCAGCCTGCAAGTTGATTGCAGGTTCCATCATCTCCAAAGGATTTTACATATATGGCAAACAGTGGGCAGCAAACCGTCGGGCAACTTGAAAGAGAGATTTCTCAAAAAATGCAGGCACTGTATAAGGTGCATTTAGGCCATCAGCCTAGTAAGGTTACTTGCCAGCTATTTGACTCGAAGTTGGCAATAATTTTAGAAGATTCTGTTACTCAGCCAGAAAAACTCTTGGCGGAAGACGGACAGCTAGAGCTCGCCGAACAGATACGCGCTGATCTTAATCAAGCGATACAGCCACAGATTAAGTTAATGGTGGAAGATGTGTTGGCGGTAGATGTGTTGGATTTATTGAGTGATGCTACCTTAGAAACTAGGAGAACGGGCATGATTATAGTTCTTTCAGATACGCCCTCTGTTCGTAATCCTGAAGCCATTCCTAAGGTGAAACTAGAAGGTAATCATAAAAAAGAAGAGGAAAAATAAGAACTAAAAAGGCACCTAAGCCAAGTTCTTAATTCAGAGCGATTACAGCTCTGGATAAGAACTCAAAGTTTCGATTTGAGCGTCGTTCAGTATACCAAATCTGCAATGCCCACAAAGTCCAGAAGGTGCTGATTTTGCTGTTTTAACTATCTGCTGTTTTAACTATCTGCTGACATGATTGAGAAAAACATGGTTAATACAAAACTTGAGCTTCGAACCCTCAAGCGCTTTGAAGCTCCTTTAGAAAGCGAAATTAGTCAGCTTTATTTTAATTGTGTTGGGCATCGGCTTTCAAAAGTAGCTTGCACTTTTTTGCAAAATTTAGAGCTGATTATTTGTATGGAAGGAACGCGATCGCCACTAGAGCACTTTTTGGTAACCCAAGGAAATTTTATGCTTGCCGAGAAAATGTGCGATGCGATGAACCAAATTATTAGAGATAAGCTTCACCAAACTATTGAGCGAAAATTTGGTTTGTCGACGGCTCGGATTGCATTCTTAAAGCCAGCCTTACCTGAAAAGCTCAACATGATCGTGACTTTTAATCACTTTGATCTTAATCAATTAGAGTAATGAATAAATCTCATCAAAGTTAGCTAGGCAAGTGTTGCTTGATCATTGCTTCTAAAGCATCTAGCATATATGGCTTGACCAAATAATCAGCAAAGCCTGCTTCCATGGCGAGTTCCCGATCTCGATCATGGGCTAGCGCCGTCACTGCAATTATGGGCACAGCCTCGAACTGCTTGTGCTGCCGCAATTGTCTTAGCACATCAGTGCCGCTGATATCGTCCAACATGATATCGAGCAAAATCATATCTGGGCAGAAGGAAAAAGCAGATGCGATCGCGCCCCTTCCAGAACTAGCAACCGCTACCCGATAGCCCAATTGCTCTACCGCATAGTGAGCGTACAGTAAATTGTCTTCGTCGTCATCTACGATCAAAATGCTGTACTGACATGCGCCTAACAGTGAAGGTTTAGGCGCTAGCTGTGATTTTGCTTCTGACTGTAATGCTGGCTCGGGCTCTATGAGCGATCGCTCCTCATTTACACCGTTAGCATGAGGACTGTTTTCAGGGCGATCGCTGCGATTAGCTTCACCTATTACCGCTTTGACAGCATCAAATTGCTTACACTGAGTGCTTTCTTTAAAAAAGCTTCCAACAATTTTTGACCGCTTGCTTTGAAGCGCGATCAGCTCTAAAACCATACCCAAAACAAACCTACAGCTAATAGGGAGACAGCGATTTTTCTGCCAACCAAGAAAGCGGACCAACCTCGAAGAGGCTCCTTATCAAGCAGCAAGCTGCAAGCTCGATTAAGTCGGCTCCTATTAAGTAGCGAAGTAAACGAATTTTCAAAAGCATGAAAATGAATTTAGTTAGCTAGTACAAGGTGCAAAAGTTAAGCAAGTCTTACCAAAACGACCACCAGCTTACAGTTCCATAGCGACCTACCTATTAATTTTAATATTCACTTACCAACACTAACTTTTTGGGCAAAACTACGCCTTTTAAAGCACCCTCTAAAGGCATAGTTTTGCTGTATTAAAAATATATATCATTACGGAGTAAGTAGATCGATTACTTACTCCGTAGACGCTGAGGGCTCCCACCGGGCAGGAAGCGTGAGCTTGACAGTCCCCTTTTATCTGTACCCAAAGGCAGGGGGTGTCATGATAATTGCTCGCTAACTTCTCTCTAGCGGTCGAGCAAGACTAGACGCACTCTTTTGTACTATCTATGTTATTAAATAATACTCGCTGACTTGTCGGAGTGCTTTTATGACAATAAAATTAAAAGAAGATATTGCTTATATTTTGCTAAAGAAGATGGCTAGTCGCCCCTCCGCTGACCAGCCCCTACCATTGACCCTGAATGCAACTGATTTTGTGGGCCGCAACACCAACCATTCTGAAATCCTTGCTCACCTAGACTATCTTAACCAAAAAGGCTATATCAACGCTGAATTTGAAGGTGATGCTTACGCCAACGTCGGGCCCAACCCTTTGCCAGAAGCCGTTGAGCTTCAGGCCGTGGAACTGACCCGTAGTGGTCGAGAGCTGCTTGAACAGATGAGCGAAAGCCCACCTGAGCAGCTGCAAACGGGGCCGAATGTAGAAGTTGCGACCAAAGACATGACCTTTCTTAAAAAAGTCATGCTCAAAGGCAACATCGACAACATTTACGATGCTCGTGACTTTACAGAAGTCGTGTTTCGTACCATGCGAGATCTAATGACATCCGCAGCCACTCAGAGTGTCACAAACGAGCTACATACTGAAGCTACTGATACTGACAAAAAAGCAGCCCAAGAAGAAATCGCCGATCTGTGGAAGGACACTAATCCGCTTGTGCATTTTCTCAGCAAGATTAGACCTACCCTCAAGTTCGATGATGATACTTTTCTGTTTAGAGTAAAAAACGAAGGTGGTCTGCCTAAAACAACCGGCCCTAACACCGTGGTACAAGCGGTTTTCAGCGCTACGAAAGACGAACTATCGTCCGAGCGCATTGCCGAAATTTCAGATTTTATGCCTGGTAAAATTCGCAAACTATGGGAGGAAGCATAACTATCATGAGTGATGATCCAAGAGAACTTAATGAACTCGGTACGAAAAGTATTAATCCCGGAGACAAAGAGGCGCCGCCCGACGCTTCGGTTGAAGAGAAAGGAGAAAAAGTGGCCGTTGCCTATGACGACGTTCTGGGCAATCCGATAGAGGTGCCTACTTATTTCAAGGTAGAAGATGAAAACGGAGAGAAAAAAGCGCTGCACCACGTCAAGGATGCAGAAGAAATTTCCGATGTTATTCGTCAAGCTAGAGTCAATGAGGATGGCGAGCGCACTTGGCGCTAATGAGATCCCTGATAGGGCTATTTAACCTAAAACTATTAGGCCCTATTACCTAACTGCTCGATAACCGTGGAAAATGCCATAACAGTACTGTTATGGCATTTTTTTGTCTGTTACGCCAATGATTCTAATTTCCAAAATTCTCAAAATGATATCCAGCCAGCAGTCATAAACTTAGAAGGTAAATAGAAGATAAACACAGTCATAAATATGAATGCTTTAATCCAAGAAGTGCAAACCCGACTCGTTGATCTAGTGGGCCAAGGGGTTACTGTTTTGCCAGGGCTGCTATTTGCGCTGATTATTTTACTCTGCACTCGTACAGCCGCAGCCCTTGTACGGAAAGGCATTCGCAAAGCTGCTCTCAAAACCCTAAAGAGTCTGTCTTTACAGTCTTTGTTAATTCAAACAAGCTACGTCACGACTTGGGTTGTAGGCATTCTATTGGCCTGTATCGTGGCTTTTCCTGATCTGGGGCTTGGCGATCTCATTGCGCTGCTAGGGCTAGGCTCTGTAGCCATCGGGTTTGCCTTTCAAGATATCTTTAAAAACTTTCTAGCAGGCATCCTTTTACTATTGCAAGAACCTTTCTCGATAGGTGATCAAATCATCGTCACCGATTTTGAAGGAACGGTTGAAGAAATCGCGATGCGCTCTACTCAAATTCGCACTTACCAAGGTGAACTGATTGTGATGCCCAACGCTATTATCTTTACTAGCCCCATTCAGGTAATGACTGGAAAACCTCAGCGCCGAACAGATTTAGCTATTGGTGTAGACTACAACACACCGCTGCCGATGGCTGTCGAGAGGCTAACCGCAGCAGCCAAGTCAGTTGCAGAGGTTAATGCCAATCCTTCAGTAGAAGTTGACATTACCGGCTTTGGCGATAGCGCCATCGATCTAGTCGTGCGCTATTGGACGCACCCTGAGCAAAAAAGCGTTCGTCGCATTAAAACGCAAATGATACTAGCGCTCAAACAAGCCTGCGATGAGGCGAATATCAATATTCCTTACCCCATTCGCACGGTTTATCACTTTGACCAAGAGAGATTCAGCGATCAAGAAAAACACAGCGAGGCCGAGCCAAGTGAGAAAACAACGGCTCAGCCCTTTGCTGATAGCGCTCACCAAAATTCCGAATCGCTGGGCTAAATCACGGGGCTAAAGCTGGGAACGCTGGCAACTATCCTATTGGATGATCGACAAACTGCAACAGACGACGCATTGGCACGTCAATTTCTGAGGAGTGATGCGTGAGCTTGTAGCCGACATCGTGAATGGCTTTAGAGAGCAGATAGTTATTAAGCAGCACTTGAAGTTCGTGCTGGGTTTTGGGTAAAAAATCGGCTGAGTAGGCAGTTTTGAGATAAGCAGAGAGAAAAGCTGCGCTGACCCATTGTTCCCAAAACTCAGCCCATTGCTGCACTCGCTCAGTTTGCTCAGGTCGAATTAGACCACTTTCAACTTCGTTCTTAAATCCATTGACGGCTGCATAATGGATTGACTGGAGCATATAGGCGACATCTTGAAGGGGCGATCGCTTAATTCGCCGTTCACTCATCGTTCGGTTAGTCTCACCTTCAAAATCAATCAAAATGAAGTCTTTCCCGGTATAGAGGACTTGGCCCAAATGATAGTCGCCGTGATAGCGTGTACGCAGGGCGCTGATAGGGCCATCAAGAATTTGGTGAAACCGCTCTAGATAGAGATCTTGATAGCTGAAAACGGTGCGTGCTAGCGGATAGAGTGTTTTATCCAAATAGCCGGATGAATTCTCTAAATCGGCTTGAATGTAGCGGAAAACTTGACCTACTAGGTTGCGATTATGCTGATAAATAGAGCGCTGGTAAAAACTGCTAAAAGGCTCCGGCGCAAAATCTGGATCCGTTGGATCAGCCGCTAGCGCGATATGAAACTCAGCGGTTCTTTGGCCTAAAAGCTGAATATTCACCAGATACGAACCAATCAAATGGGCTGCAAGCCGCTTATCGTCACTGTCTTGATCAAAATCTGCTTGCAGCTCTAAAAGAGATTTTAAAATGGGTGGCTCTTCAGTCATCTCAACTGATTGAACAACGACTTGATCAAAGTAACTGCGAATGCTGTCGAGTGTGTAGTCCCAGGTGTTTTGGGCTTCAGGAACGTAGGTTTGCAGAATACCAATTGTCGCTGATTCATTGCGGGCTTTACGATAGTCGAGGCGACCCACAATCGGATTAAAATGCGTAAACTGCTGATGCTTATCTAAAAACTGTCGAATCTCTAAATCTGGATTAATCCCCGATTCGACGGTGCGAAAGAGCTTGAGAATTAGATTGGAACCACCGCCCTGCTCATCGCCCGAATAGATTACCGAGTTGTTATTATATTCTCCAAACAACGGCATCGAGTGGCGTGGCAGTTCTGCTTCAGGATGGATGAGAGCAGTCGCTAGCAGCTTTCCGGAAATGCCTTCGTAAGTGCCACTATGGAGGGTCGTTTCAAGTAGGGTATTGAGAAAATCTGGATCAGCGATCGCATCATACAGGACTCCTATTTTCTCTTCTTTGCCTTCCTTGCCTTCTGGCTCCTCACCCGGCATTTGCAGATGAGCTAGCACTACCGCCGAAGATTCATTCAATAAGTGCAACGCACTCTCGCCAAAAGCATAGCTCACAAACAGTAAGTAAGTCTTAGGATCGCCCTGCTTATACTCTACCCGCAAACACAGCATGTAGGTATCGCTATCAGGAATCGCCATACACTCCGTCAGCGCCGTAGATCGCACCGTTTCAGGCTGAATGCTCAGCCACTTTCTGCGTGCTAAATACGCATCTAATACATCTTCTAAAGAACCTCGCTGCGCTGTGGAAAAGATAGCCTCCCAGCGCTCTAACTGTAAATTTGGAATTTCTGACGGCAGTACCGGTGCTACCGCGCTTGGCTTCAGTGCAAACCAATAAAAGGCATAGGGCCCTAAGCTCAAGAAATAGGTGCCTTCTTCACCAATCGGTGGAAAGTCAGTGCGGCCAAAAATCTCCATGGGCATTCTCCCTCTAAACAAAGAGAGATCTATCTGCACACTTTGCACAAAGCGAGAGAGATTGGCCACTACCAAAATCTCTTCATCGATTCCCTTCTCTTTGTCTTTATAAGTGCGTGTAAAGGCCAGCACTTTGCGGTTGTCTACATGGTTTAGGTGAAAGTCGCCCCAGCCAAACGCCTGATAGCGCTTGCGGGTAGCAATTAATCGTCTTGTCCAGTTCAGCAGTGAATTAGGCGTGGCCCGCTGCGCTTCGACGTTGATGGTCGTGTAGTGATACTCCGAATCAACAATGAGCGGCAGGTACAGCTTATGCGGATTGGCAGGGCTAAAGCCAGCATTGCGATCAGGGCTCCACTGCATAGGGGTGCGCACACCATTGCGATCGCCCAAATACACATTATCGCCCATCCCAATTTCATCCCCGTAATACAGCACCGGCGTCCCCGGCAGCGACAGCAACAGGCCATTGAGCAGCTCAATTTGGCGACGATCATTTTCCAACAGCGGTACTAGCCGCCGCCGAATCCCCAAATTAATCCGCATCTCCGGATCTTGCGCATACACCCGGTACATATAATCGCGATCTTCATCGGTGACCATCTCCAGCGTCAGCTCATCGTGATTGCGCAAAAACAGCCCCCACTGACAGTTTTCAGGAATCTCTGGTGTCTGCTGCAAAATATCAATAATTGGAAAGTTATCTTCCATCCGCAGCGACATAAATAAACGCGGCATCAGCGGAAAGTGAAAGTTCATATGGCACTCATCGCCATCGCCATAGTAGGCCGCCGCATCTTCGGGCCACTGATTCGCCTCGGCTAGCAGCATTCGCCCTTCATGGCGATCATCCACGTATTGACGCATTTTCTTCAAAAAGTCATGAGTCTCAGTGAGATTTTCGCAATTGGTGCCCTCCCGCTCATATAGGTAAGGTACCGCATCCATCCGCAGCCCATCGACGCCCATCTCCAGCCAAAAATCCAGAACTTCTAGCACTGCCTGCTGCACCGCCGGATGGTCGTAGTTAAGATCGGGCTGATGAGAGTAAAATCGGTGCCAGTAATAAGCCTTCGCGATCGGATCCCACGTCCAGTTTGAGGTTTCAAAATCTTGGAAAATAATTCGAGTGCCCTTGTATTTATCCGGGCTGTCGCTCCACACGTAAAAATCGCGCTCTGAGCTACCCGCCGGGGCCATCCGCGCTCGTTTAAACCAAGGATGCTGATCAGACGTGTGGTTCACAATCAGCTCAATAATCACGCGAATATCTCGCTGATGGGCCGCCGCTAAGAATTCCTTAAAGTCATCCAGCGTGCCATAAATCGGATTGACTGAAAGATAGTCCGAAATATCGTAGCCGTCGTCCCGCAGCGGCGACGGAAAAAACGGCAGCACCCACAGCGCTGTTACACCTAGTTCTTGCAGATAATCTAGCTTTTCGCTCAATCCCTTAAAGTCGCCAATGCCATCGCCGTTGCTGTCTGCAAAAGCACGTACCGGCACCTCATAGATGATGGCGTTTTTGAACCAAAGAGGATTGCTATCTAAAGCCATAAAAAAGTTCCAAAGTTAAAAGTCAAGACTCATGCAATCTTGCCAGAGTATGGCAAATCTGACTGTCATCTTTCTTGCAAAAGGACTAATTTTTAAGGGCAGCTACTTTTAAGGGCATTTTTTCAGGCCATTCTTTAAGGCTATGTTTTGACCATAGTAGGGCGAGCGGTCGAAATGCCAAGCCTTTTAGAAACACAAAGCCTAAAGCTTGCTCAAAGCCTACCTATGGACAGTTGCGCCAACGTGCTACTTTCGCCTAATAAGAAAATACACTCGACTCTACCTAATGCTGAACTATGAAATTTGAGCGCGCCAGCGGTATTTTACTCCACCCCACTAGCCTCCCTAGCCGCCACGGCATCGGTGATTTGGGCCGCTCAGCCTACGAATTTATTGACTTCATGGTGCGCAGTGGCCAAACCCTGTGGCAAATCTTGCCGCTAGGCCCTACCGGCTATGACCACTCACCCTACACCATGAATTTCAGCGCCTTTGCAGGCAATCCGCTGATGGTGAGCTTAGAAAAGCTGGTGGAAGAAGGGCTGCTGATAGAGGCGGGGGTTTCACCCTTGGTTGAGGCCCCGGCAGGCCGAGTGTCCTTTAGCAAGGTGATTCCTCACAAAATGGCTTTGCTGCGGCAGGCGTTTGAGCGGTTTCGTCAGCAGGAACAAAATTCTGAACTAGACAAATTCTCTGCTGATCAAGGCTGGTGGCTGGCAGATTTTGTGCTGTTTATGGCGCTGCTAGAAGAAAACGGCGGCAAGCCCTGGAGCCAGTGGGAAAAATGCATTTCGCGCCGTGAGCCAGCCGCGGTGCAGGCCAAAGCTGAGGAATTAAAGGACGAAGTTGCCTTTCAGCGGTTTGTGCAGTTTAAGTTTTTTGAGCAGTGGATGGCACTGCGCCGCTACGCCAATGATAAAAACATCCAAATCATCGGCGATGTCTCTATTTATGTATGCCATAACAGCTCAGATGTATGGGCGCATCCACAGCTCTTTAAGCTCAACCCTGAAACGATGGAGTCGGCCTATATCGCTGGGGTGCCGCCGGATTACTTCAGTGAAACGGGGCAGCTTTGGGGCAATCCCGTTTATAACTGGGCAGCTTGTGAGGCGTCTGGCTTTGACTGGTGGGTGTCACGCTTTAAGGCCACGTTGCAGTATGTAGACTGGGTGAGAGTCGATCATTTCCGAGGCTTTGAAGCCTACTGGCAGGTGCCTGCGAGTGAGGAAACGGCGATCAATGGAGAGTGGGTCAAGGCTCCGGGGGAGGCGTTTTTTGAGACGTTGGGCCAAAAATTAGGGACGTTACCGGTACTAGCGGAAGACTTGGGGATTATTACGCCGGAGGTAGAGGCGCTGCGCGATCGCTTCGATTTTCCCGGCATGAAAATCCTCACGTTTGCCTTCGATGGCGATCCGAGCAATACCCACCTGCCCCACAATTATGGCAATAACTGCATCGTCTACTCCGGCACTCACGACAACGACACAGCGATTGGATGGTGGAATACGCTGCGCCCAGCGGACAAGGAGTTTTTTGCGCGATATCTGGGCTATGCCAGCCCGGATGAGGTCACAGAAGTGAACTGGGTGCTGATCGAAACCGCCCTGAAATCTGTCGCCGATCTGGCGATTGTGCCCTTGCAGGATCTATTGGGGCTCGATGGCAGGGCTCGGATGAATGACCCCAGCAAGATTCCGAATAATTGGCGGTGGCGCTATGACACGTCGGATTTATTGACCGATGAAGTGAGCGATCGCCTCCGTCAGCTCACCATCACCCACAGCCGACTACAGCCTGCAAAATAACTATAGAGAGATTCGATAAAACCCAGGGACTAAAATGCTGAGCTTTCGCATGGGCTGTGCGGTATGGGCCTTTAAAGATTGGGTGGGCAGCTTTTATCCGCCAAAGAGTCAGCCGACGAATTTCTTGCGGCTGTATGGCGAACGGATGCTCACGGTCGAGGGCAATACCACGTTTTACTCCGTGCCTGCCGCCGCGATGGTGCAGCGATGGGCTGATCAAACCCCCGATGACTTTCGCTTTTGCCCTAAGCTACCGCGTACCATCACTCACGCAGGGCCGTTAATGGCTCATTTGCCAGCGGCGCTGTCATTTTTAGAGCTGATGCAGGGCTTAGGCTCACGGCTTGGCCCGGTGATGGCGCAACTGCCGCCTAGCTACAGTCCGGCGGCGATGGTTGACCTGACAAATTTTCTTACGGCTTGGCCTCGTCAGATTGCGCCCATTTCAGTAGAAGTTCGCCATTTAGATTGGTTTCAAGCTGAACCTGCGGCGCAGCTAACGGCGCTATTGACTCAGCTGGGCGTAGGCCGGGTGTTGCTAGATACAAGGCCGATTTATGCGTGGGAAGCCGAAGGTGATGCTGACCACCCCCAACTTCGTTCTCCTCGCCGGAAGCCGAAGGTGCCTTTGCAGCCGGTCGTGACGGCTGATTTTGCGATTGTGCGCTACATTAGCCATCCGCGTTTGCTGCGCAATCACGACTATTTAGGGGCATGGGTGACTCAGGTAAATGATTGGCTGAGCTTGGGTAAGCAGGTTTACTTTTTTATTCACTGCCCAATGGAGGTAGAGTCGCCTGCCATAGCCCGCTATTTTCAAACCTGCTTAGAATCTACTCAAGTTCCTGTACCGCCGCTGCCTTGGATGGCATTAGCCCAACCGCCAGATCAATTAGCCCTGTTCTAAACAGTGGCTTTTAGAGAGTTTGATCGCCCGTCTGCTGTGTCATTGACCGCTAAGCGCTGAGTCGTCAGCTCAATCGCTAGATCGAGCGCGGCTTCTGTACTGTGCGATCGCGCTACCCCTTTCCCCGCAATATTAAACGCCGTCCCGTGATCCGGCGAAGTCCTGATAAAAGGCAATCCAATCGTCGTATTCACCGCCAAATCAAACGCCAAAAGCTTAGTCGGAATGAGTCCCTGATCGTGATACAGCGCCAAATAGCCATCATGAGCATTGCGTTGTTTTTCTGCGCTATGCCACGCTTGCCCTGGCTGTACCCAAAGCGTATCTGGCGGTACCGGCCCTTCTAACTGAATGTTAGGAAAGCGCTGCTGCTGAACTTTCATCCAAGGAATCAGCCAATCTTGCTCTTCTTGGCCTAGCTGACCCTGTTCGCCGCTGTGCGGATTGAGTCCAGCTATAGCAATCCTGGCCTGATGCAGGCCAAAGTCGCGCTGCAAGCACTCAATCAGCAGCTCTAGCTTTAAAGTCATCAGCTCAGGTGTCAGCGCTTTAGGTACTGCACTCAGCGGAATATGCGTCGTCGCTAGCAGCGTTCGCATTGTCCAGCCGCTATGTGGGGATTTCGCCACAAACAACATGCCAAAGCGCCCAGTGTTCGACATTTCGGCTAGTAGTTCGGTTTGCCCAGGGTAGGCATGGCCAGCGGCAAGCCATGCCGATTTGGCAATCGGGGCGGTGACAATGCCATCAAATTCGCCTGCGAGGGTGCGCGCGATCGCACTTCTGAGTGTCTGAAAACCCACCTCACCGCTGCTAGCATTGCCGGTTCCGATAATCAATCCTGACCGAATCGATTCGTCTACCGGGATATCAATCAGATTCAAGCTATCAGGATCTCGGAAGGTTTCTTGAGG
>JBGTNW010000111.1:0-7117 GCA_041742865.1 Phormidesmis sp. | reverse complement strand
GTTAGCTTTAGCGCTAATGGCATTCGCTTTTCAGGTGCAACCACCGCAGCGGGCCGCGACTATCTCAATCGCTCAGTGCGCCCAATTGTCAACCTTCAGCTTGCACAAAGGTTCATTTTCCCCCTCTCGATTCCGTCGCCAATTACCTCTTTGTTTGGATTCCGCATCCATCCCATTTCAGGTGATCAGCGCTTCCACTCTGGTACAGATATTGGCGCAGCCCAAGGCACACCGGTACTCGCCGCGCAAGAGGGGGTGGTGGCTTCGGCTAACTATGCAGGGGGCTATGGCTTGATGGTTACGCTCGAACACGACAAGGAATCGCCTAAGCTACAGAGCCGCTACGCTCACCTGTCGGAAATTTTGGTAGAGCCAGGAATGCGGGTAAATCGCGGAGACGTAATTGGCTTAGTGGGCAGCACCGGCAATTCCACTGGCCCGCACCTCCATTTTGAAATGCTTCAAGCGACTGCCAATGGCTGGATCTTCGTCAATCCTGATGGGTTGGTACAGGCATCTTTAGCCAATTTGGTTCAAGCTCTCAACGATCCGATGAGTGTTGCGAGTTTTAACCTGTCTGATTTGAGACTAAACCTAAATCGGGATAGCGCTGCACCTGCAAGGACACCCGCATCGGTCAGTTTGCCGGTATTGCCGGGTCAAAACGGTGTGCCGTTTCGACCCGCTCAACCGAATGCAAGCTAGTGCCGTTTGTTTATTCGCGGGTGATTCGCTTTCATGAAACGGATGCGGCGGGTGTGGTTTATTTTGCCAATTTGCTAACGCTGTGCCACGAGGCTTATGAGGCGGCGTTAGCTGAGATGGGTGTTGACTTGCAGCGTTATTTTTCGCGATCAGGCGATCAGGCGGTGCCAGTGGTGCATACGTCGGCAAATTTTTATCGGCCTTTGGTCTGCGGAGAGGCGATCGCGATTTCTCTCACCCCTCGGCAGATCAGCCCCGATAGTTTTGAGATTGACTATGAGATCAGATCTCAGCTCGATTTAAGTGAACGCTCAAAGCCGTTGGCGATCGCCCTAACCCGCCATGTCTGCATATCCACTGGTTCGCTTTCCGCTGACGACCCTGCGCATGACAGCGACCGTGAGCATGATCGTAAAAATGACCCTAAAAACCAGCCCCGTCGCCGTTCCCTCACGCCTGAGCTAAGGCATTGGCTCGCGCGATTTGGTTCAATAACTGCGGCCGATTGATTTTGCCTTGGGCATTGCGCGGTAAATGGCTTAAGCTGATCCACTGTTTTGGCTGTTTGTATCGGCTGAGAATGGGCGCTATGGCCTGCTGCAAGCTTTCTGGCGATACCTGCGCATGAACGGGAACATAAGCGGCCAGAACAACCTCTCCCCAAACAGCGTGCGCAGAGCCCAGCACACACACATCCTGTACTTGACCCGTGCTCCGTAGGGCCGCTTCGACCTCTGCTGGAAAAATATTTTCGCCGCCGCTGATAATTTTGCCGCTGGCTCTACCGGTAATGTGAAGCTGACCATCGGCACTGAGATAGCCTAAATCATCGGTGTAAAAGCATTTCTCAGTAGGATTAGCCGCTAGATTGAAGGTTGAGACTGCGCTCAAAGAAGTGAGCTCGTCGTAGCCTTGGGCGACAGCGGCTGAAGCGATCGCAATTTGACCGATTTCATTGGGCGGGCAAATGCGCTCACCTTGCCTAATTTGCAGCTTGACATGAGGCAAGGCTCGACCGCTGCTAGGAATGCCATCAGCAACGCCACCAGAAATTTCAGTGGTAACCATTTGGGCCTCTGAAACGGTGACCATGGCGGCCGTTTCTGTCATGCCATAGGACAGCCGTAGCGGCAGAGACTGGGCCCTATGCAGTAGCGTCGGCCAAGGCGGTGCGCCCCCGAGCAAAACGGCTTGAAACTGCTGTAACCAATCGCTTTTGCCAGATTGTATCAACCGCTCTAACTGCGTTGGCACCAGCGATATATACCAGTCACGAGGCTTCATCACCAAGGGCCGATGGTGCTCTAGCTGCTTGAACGTGCTCAGGGCAACCCGTCCGCCGCTGACCCAGGCTCGCAGAATTTGCATCAGTCCGCTGACGTGGTGCAAGGGCAGCACGCAATAGACATTAATCGGTTCACCATTGGGCGCAAAGTAGCTACAGAAGCCTTCGACAGATGCCATCAGGCTAGACCACGAATGACGTGCAAATTTGATATCGCCAGCGCTGCCGCCGGTCGGAATCCAGATGGTTGGTTCTGAAATGGCTGATTTCCAGATAGAAGGCGCTGAATGATTTGAGTTCTTTAATTTCTGTGACGGTTTTTGAATGGGAATATCAGTAGGGCGGCCCCAAATTTTATCAGGATGAAGGCGTTCAACAGCCGCCCGCCAGTCTAGAGCGCTCCAGTAGGGATTGGCGATCGCGATATGCCAGCCAGAGAGGAGAGCGGCGAGAAAGGTGGCAAGGAAGGAAGGCGGATGGGGGTCGCAGAGGAGAAGAAGGGGTGTATGGGGTATGGGTGTAGGAAGAAAGTGGTGTTGGCGATCGCGCACCTGATTGGCCCAGGCTTGGCTAGCGCTGAGCTCGTCAGTATTTTGGTCAGTGTCATCAAGCGGGTGAATCAGCCAAGATCGGGCGCTTAAGGTTTGCCAAATTAGATCAGGCGCTGCCATAGGGCCTCCCAGTCGGGATCATCGAGGCCGTCGTTGGGAAGCCATTGCTGCGTGCCTAAGCCCAGTACGCGGCGCGGTGCGTTGGGTAACAGGCTCTGTAGCTCTGCTGTTAAATCGATTAGCGCCTGACGGCCAATGTCGGTTTCAAAAACGGATGAAACCACGATGTCGATGGGATAATCTTGACAAAATTGCTTGAGCCGACTGGGCGAACCCATGATCGCGGCTTTGATCACATAGATGCCGCGCCAGCCTCGAAAATAATGGGCTTTGAGCTGATCGAGCGTGGTGACTGACTCATCGAGTGCAATGGGGGTGCTATAACGGTGCGAGAGCTTGAGCAGCGCTTTGAAGCAGTCGGGCGGGAGGGGTTGCTCGATAAACTCAATGCGGTGGCTGAGGCGATCGCAGTGATCCAGCCAACGGTGCGCCGCTAGCTCATTGAGCCCACCATTGGCATCGAGCCGCAGCTTAGCGCCCAAGGGCAGTCGATCCAGGAGCTGAGAAAGCCAAGCGAGTTCAACCGCGACCGGCGCTACGCCAATTTTCCACTTAAAGGTGCGATGACCGATTGCCCACAGCCCTGACCAAGCTGACAGGGCCGCTTGCCCAGTCGGCAGTAAGGCGCTACAGCGATCCGTTTTGAGATCAGCGCAGTGAATATCCCGGGCAAGATTGCCTAGCGCGACCTCAAACCCAAAGGTACAAGCAGGCAGTGTCGATAGAATTGCAAACTCATTGCACAGCGACAGCCGCCGGGGTACCTGCGTGCAAAACGCCAGTGCCTGCGCTTGGGTTTCACTGCCAAACCAAGGCAAAGGCGCGACTTCGCCAAAGCCCGCGCGCCCTTGGTCATCGGTCACCTTTAAAATAATGCCTTCGCGGTGAGTCCACGCGCCGTGACGCGTGTTCAGCGTGTGGCGAAAAGGCCGCCGGTAAGTGCGGAACTCGAATAATAGCGACTGTTTGTAGCTCATGCTGCTACCCAGCACTGAGCCCAAGGCCCGCACTTATCCCCGCACTCAGGAGGCTTACAGTCAGCAGCAGCCCGCTCCAAAAATGGAAATTAATCGCTAAAAATTTGGCATTTTTCACGCGCTCAGGCTGATTGTGAAATTTCAGCACATGGCGGCATAGCTGAATCGCTGCCGGTGCACTAGCCCAGAGTAATAGAGCGCTCCAGGGCAGTTGGCCTTGCAGCATGGCCAGCCCAGAAATCACCAGGATGCTGCTACAGGCCCAGGGCAATAGCTGCGCGCTACGCCAGGTGCCGAGGCGCACAACCGGCGATTTTTTCCCGGCTTTTAGGTCATCTTCTCCCTGATGAAAATGTGAGCAAAAGAGCACTAGCGTCGTGGTGATGCCAATCATTAACGCGCTTGATAACAGAGCTCCTTGCCCAATGTGCTCAGGCCAGCTTTGGCTCTGTGAATAGTAAGCGGCCCCTACAGCCAGCGGGCCAAAGCTCAAAAAGCAGAGCCCTTCCCCCCAGCCTTGGTAGCCTAGTCGAAACGGTGGGCCTTGGTAGAGATAGCCCAGCGCGCAGCAGGCCAGCACCATTTTTAAGACGGTGGGATCTTTTTGGTAGAGGGCGATCGCCAAAATCCCCGTAATTCCTAATAATAAGCAGACGTTGCTTAGCCAAAAGATCAACGTGCGATTTTGAGTAAGATTGACGACCGAATGATGCTTGTTTCGATCAATTCCAGTTGCCGCATCAAAAACATCGTTGCTGAGGTTTTCCCAAACCAGTAGCAAAACCGCCGAGCTGCTAAAAATCGCAAAGGTCACAAAATTAAAAGCATGGGTTTGGGCATAGGCCACCGCGCTACCGACCACAATGGGCATGACTGCCACACAGTACATCGGCGGCTTAATTGCGGCCATCCACAGCTGCCGTCGCGTGCGCTGGTCGGGTAGCGCAGAGAAGCTGTCACTAGATGAGCTATTAAAAGAATCAGCCAACGGGCTGACAGCATCAGAATCGGGCTTAACCGTTTGGATGGCCATAAACTATAGAGTATCGGTGGCAGCTAGCAGCGATGAGAAATCAGACTAGAAAATTCCCTGAAATGCGAGCCAATTAATGGATCTTCAAAAATCAGCTCATCGCTAGCATAGCTTTTCGTTTGAAACCGCTGGGCTAGCAGCAAAAAAACTCAAGGTTACAGCAGCTCTTAAAAATTCATCAGCAATATTTAGTCACTAATATTGAGTCACTTAGCTGTTTTACAGGTCACTTTTGTCAAGTTCTTTGATACAGTTCAATGCGGCTGACGTTCGGTGCAGGCCATTACAGGCCAGTACGGTAGCCGTCAAATGGTTAGGAAGCGCTAGGAAAGAACGTTAGGCAAGAAAAGTTAGGAAAGAAAGCTGTGGTCTCTAAATTTGCGATGCGATTACCTCAAAAGCTCCCCAAGCCCTTGATGTTAGGCGCAATTTTTTTGGTCAGCGCCGGGGCCATAGCCTATTTAAACTTTGTTCAGCGTGCGCCTCAAAGTCTGTCGCCAGCAGGCGCTCAGCTCGTGCCCCAGACAGCGCTAGCAACCTTTACTCTCACTACCGATGAGCTGGCCTGGACAAAGCTGCGGCAGTTTGGCACCGACGATAGTCAAGCGCAGTTTGATGCGGTTTTGAGCCAGTGGAAAGATCGGCTATTAACGGCTAATGGCTATCGCTATAAGCAAGATATTAAGCCTTGGATTGGCGATCGCATCACCTTCGCCCTGCTGTCTGCTCAACCCGCTCAATCTTCTGGCCCCCAATCTTCTGGCAATAGCCTGCAACCAGCGGCCCCCAACGCTGGCTTAGCCACAGCGGCTGAAAACTGGGTAATGATCATTCCGATCAGCGATCCGCTCAGAGCTAAAGCCCTGCTAGCGGATCGTGAGCAAAATTCGTCATCGCCTACTAGCGTCCCCAACGCCAGCCGTAGCTATAAGGGCGTGACGGTGCAAACCATCGAAACCCAGTCAAAAGAAACCTTTGAAACAGCCGTCATTGGCACAAGCTGGCTATTGCTAAGCGCCAATGATGAAAGCATTAACCAAGCAATTGATACTCAAAAAGGCGGGCGATCGCTGCTAGACATTGCCGGGTACCGCAAAGCTGCCACTCGCGAACAAGCGCCTCAGCCACCCGGTAAAAATTTTGCTCAGCTCTATTTAAATTTGCCTGCGGCTAATGAAGTTTTAGCCGCACCCGCCGATCTCAGCTCATCGCCAGCCCAGCGCTCCTCTCAGCGCTCCCCCCAACGTTCTTTAGAGAGCCGCAGCCTTTTGCCGCTGCAGGGCTCTCAAGGCATTGTGGCCAACACCCTCATTGAGGCCGAAGGCGTCCGCTTTCAGGGCACAAGCTGGCTATTGCCGCAAAATGACTTGGCTTACGGCGAATTGAGCAATGGCGCTGGCGATATGCCGCGCCGCCTGCCTTCAGACACGCTGGTGATGATGTCAGGCAGTAACCTTCAGCAGTTTTGGCAAGCCTTCAGTGACAGCAACAGCTCACCGCCTTTTTTCCCAAACCCACAAAACCTTAAAGCAGGGCTGCTAACGCAAACAGGCTTAGATTTAGATGAAGACATCATGCCCTGGGCTGGCGGTGAATTTGCCCTGGGCCTTTTGCCGCCCACAGCGCCAGCAAAAACCGAGGCTGCGCCCAACGGGAATCCGAATCAGGCTCCTAGCACCGCGACCGAAGCCCCGTCTGTCGGCAATTCGCCTGTTGAAGATGCAGTGCCTAAAAGTGCGCCGCTAATGATTATGGTGCAAACCAACGACCGCAAAACGGCGGAATCGGTGTGGGCGCAGCTAGATGGTGTAATGGCTAGCCGCTATCGCTTTCAGGTCGAAACTCGTGAACTAGAAGGCAGCTCCATCACCCAATGGCTTTCACCCTTTCAGGGCTTGGAGTTTAGCCACGGCTGGCTACCGGGAAATGTAACTTTTTTTGCAGTAGGAGCTGGCGCAGCTGACAAAATTGTGCCGAATCCCGAGCGTTCTTTAGTGCAATCTAGACCCTTTGAAACCCTCACCGGACAGGTTAAAATCCCCAACAACGGACACTTTTATATCGATTTGGCTCAGATTAATGCCCTTCAAGGTGGCGTTTTCCCGTTGCCTCAGCTCTCGCCGGAGGGACCCACTTCAGCCATTCGAGCCATCGGCTTAACGACAGTGATGAGCGATCGCGCCATCGACTACGATCTATACGTCAAAATTGCTAAAGGCAAACAGCCGCCGGCGCTGTAAAACGCCATACAATTCCTCAGCCAGCTTTAAAATAGCTTGGGTGAGATCTCTGATAAACTCGAAGATGGCTTGGTAGAGAATTTAAAGACTCTTTTAACACTTTTAACATCGGCTATTAGCGTTGGCTAAGCTCAGCTAAGTTCGCCTAAATTCGGCAGTTTGGAGGAATAAATACCCCGTGGAAACCACCCTCGGTTTAGAGATTA
>JBGTNW010000110.1:0-4840 GCA_041742865.1 Phormidesmis sp. | reverse complement strand
TCAGGTGCGTATGGGTAGTCGTGTGAACTTGCAGGCGGTGGGTAAAGACGGCGATCGCCCGCTCATCAAACGTTAGCCCCACTCGATAGGTGCTGATAGGCGACTCGGCGACTTTGGCGGCAGCGTCGCCTATCAGCGCTGAGCGCGGCAAATCAGCTACTGGCGTTGCCGTTAGCAGCACGGTCAAGCTAGCAGACTGCATTAATACAAAGCTGCCGGTTTCTAATCCACCATATTCACCACCGTATTCACCGCCATATTCATCCGTAGTTATGGACTCGAACAAATGCCTTTGCTGCACCAAAGTTTCTCTCAGACGTTGATAGGTCTCAAGAGAACAGGTTTGATAGGCAATCAGGTGTTCAGACGTTTGCATTACTTTGGTTACGACACGGGATTGAACGTGCTAGGCAAAAAACATCGGTAGCGCTGTCAGAGCGAAGTTGTGGAGCCAAGCTGTCAATAGCTAGCTGCGCTTAAAAACTGTAAATAAAAATAGAAAGATATAGTTCTTAAATAAATCTGATAAAGCCACTAAGGACATAAACTAGAAAGCTATTTAGCTCAATATCTGCATTAAATACCTGATCAAATTTAGAGACTACTTTTAGTGCCCTATTGAAGCAGTCACTTAAATATTTAATCTTGGCCATTCAGTTTTGCGATCGCGATGCAGTTTGTTAGATTAATAAACTTTGCGACTTCTTAAAATAGTGAAATAAAACCCCGATTAGCTCTTATGAATACTTAACAAGTCATTAGAAAACTGTAGAAAACCGACAGCGGAGAAAAAAGATGAGGCAATGTGATATCGAGAACCTTTTTGATCAGCATTAATACTCGTTTTTGGGTTTTCTTCGTTCCGGGTCTGTTTCCTTTTTCGATAGTAGCCCTCGTCTATCGAAATTTATAATTATCCCAATAGTTCTTTTATATTTCAAAGCTTTATGCATCGTTTAGCAGCTACACCCGGTGGATGGGATAGTACAGTCGAAGGCGTGGTTTTGATTGAGCAAACGCCTGCTCCCATCGTTTTACTCACCGCTGCTGATACGGATATTTCAGCGATCGCTCAAGCGCTCAGACAGCTCCCTGAAAGTTTTAGCGATATGCGCTGTCTTAATTTGCTTCAGCTTCAGCAGCAGCTAACAATTGATACCTATGCTAGCGATATTTTGAGCCATGCCCAACTGATTATTTTGCGCATTCTAGGCGGCAGATCCTATTGGCCTTATGGGCTAGAGGTGGTGAAGGCAACCGTGGCTGAATCTCAAGCTGCGCTAGTGGTTTTACCCGGTGATGAGCGCCCTGACCTAGACCTGATGAGCCACTCGACAGTGCCTTTGGCGGTGGTCAATCAGCTCTGGCAATACTTTATCGAAGGCGGGGTAACTAATCTGTGCCACGCTTTGCTGTATGCGAGCGATCGCGCCCTAAGCACACACTATCACCCGCCCGCTCCAGAGGCGATTTCAAGAATAGGTATTTATACGCCTCTGGTTCAAAACCTGGCTCAAGATGCGCTGCCTAACGCGTTCAATCAAGGCATTTTCAGTAGCACTTTAACTAAAGGTAAAAACGAAAATAAACATAAAGAAAAATCTCTTGATGAGCGGCAAAACCAGTCAATTTTAAGTGTCATTCGTCGCCCTTTAAAGGCTGGATCAAAAGTTGGCATTCTCTTCTACAGAGCGCATTATTTAGCGGCTAATACGCGAGTCATTGAAGCCTTGGCAGTCGCTTTAAATCAGCGCAATCTCGTGCCTGTGCCGATATACGTTTCGGCCTTAAAAGAAGCTGATATTCAGCGTGAATTGTGGCAATATTGCCAGCCGGATGGCGAATTATCGATTGAGCTACTGGTTAATACCACTAGCTTTTCAGTGACGACGCTAACGTCAAATAATCTTGCGGCAAGCCCTCATAAAGGCAGTTTCAAAGATAGCCCCGAAAATAAGCCTAAAGCTGACTTTGAACTGTGGAAATCTTTAGATGTGCCGGTGCTGCAAGTCATTTGCAGCGGCAGTCCAAAGTCATCTTGGCAAACCCATCCGCAGGGGCTAACACCTAGAGATATTGCGATGAATGTGGCCTTGCCTGAAGTAGATGGCAGAATTATCACGCGGGCAGTGTCTTTTAAGGCGGCTGAAACGAAGGCGGCAGTCGCCAGTACAGCACCCAGTACAGCGCCCAGCAAAAACTTACAAACTGATGTGGTGATTTATGAACCGGTGAGCGATCGCATTCAATTCGTTGCCGACTTAGCTGCCCAGTGGATTCATTTGCGTCGCACGCCCGCCAAAGCGCGCAAAATTGCCCTAGTGCTGGCCAACTATCCCAATCGCGATGGGCGCATGGCCAATGGCGTGGGGCTCGATACCCCCGCTAGCTGCCTAGAAATTTTGCAGGCGCTCAAAACGGCGGGTTATGGCGTGGGAGATTTGCCCGAAACGGGCGATGCCTTGATGGCCCAGCTAGCTCAGGGCATCACCAACGATCCAGAGGGCTATGGCTTTAGATCTATTCACCAGGCTTTGAGGGCTGAAGACTACCAGCTATTTTTTGAAACTTTACCTGCAGCTGTGCAGCAAGGCGTCACCCAGCGATGGGGCCAAGCGGCAGATGAGTGGCAGCAGTTTATGCCTACTTTAAATCAGTCACTTAATGAGCTAGCGTTGCCGATTTCGGGTATTCAATTTGGCAATATTTTTGTCGGCATTCAGCCCAGCCGAGGCTATGACCTCGATCCGAGCTTGAACTATCACGCCCCGGATCTAGAGCCGACTCACCGCTATTTAGGGTTTTATCACTGGCTGCGCCACCATTTTGAGGCCGATGCCATTGTGCATGTGGGCAAACATGGCAATCTGGAATGGCTGCCAGGAAAAGGCATTGCGCTCTCAGAGGACTGCTATCCAGAGGCGGCATTTGGTCCGATGCCTCACTTTTATCCCTTTATTGTGAATGATCCCGGTGAGGGGGCGCAGGCAAAAAGGCGATCGCAGGCCGTCATTCTCGATCATCTCACCCCGCCGATGACCCGCGCCGAACTCTATGGCCCCCTACAGCGATTGGAAAGCTTGGTAGATGAATACTACGAAGCTCAAAATTTAGACCCGACTCGCCTGCCGATCATTGGCCAGAAGATCACTGATTTACTCAAAACGACTCAGCTTCAGCAGGATCTGAACTTGGGTGCATCTGGTGCATCTAATAAAGACTTACAAACTTGGTTGCCCCAAATTGATGGCTATCTCTGTGAGCTAAAAGAAGCGCAAATTCGAGATGGACTCCATATTTATGGCCGGTGCCCTGAAGGCAGACAGTTAAGAGATTTGGTGGTGGCGATCGCTCGTCATCCCAATGCTGAACATGTGGGATTGAGTCGAGCTATTGCCGAAGCGTGGAACTTAGAGCTGGATCCGCTGACGGCCGATATGAGTGAGCAATATCAAGGGAATCATCCTCAACTAACTGGGTGCCGCACGGTGGGTGATGTGGTTGAGTGCATTGAAGAATTTGCGGCCAAATGCGTTGAGACTGAATGCGTTGAGACTGAATGCGCGGAAAAAAGCCGGATCGACTCAGCACTGAGCAACTCAGTGAACAAAGCTGAATTTGCGGCGCTACAAAAAGTACTGGCTTGGATTAGCCAAACGCTGCTACCCAACCTGCGGCTAACTAGCGACGAAATTAAAAATTTACTGCACGGACTCAACGGCGGCTATGTGCCGAGCGGGCCTGCTGGCGCGCCGACGCGCAACCGTCCGGAAGTGCTGCCGACGGGGCGCAATTTTTATTCAGTCGATATTCGCGCCATTCCAACTGAAAGTGCTTGGGATGTGGGCCGCAAAGCGGCTGAAATTTTGATTGAAGACTATACTCAAGCCCATGGCGAATATCCGCGTACGTTGGGCCTTTCGATGTGGGGCACAGCGGCCATGCGCACGGGTGGTGACGATATCGCCGAAGCCTTGGCGCTGTTGGGCGTAAGACCGGTGTGGGATGGCCCGAGTCGGCGAGTGGTCGATTTTGAGATCTTGCCCATTTCACTGTTAGGGCGGCCGCGTGTAGATGTGACGCTGCGGATTTCTGGCTTTTTTCGCGATGCTTTTCCAAACCTAATTTCGCTATTTGATCAGGCGGTAAAAGCGGTATCAGCGTTGGCTGAACCGGCGGATCAAAATCCTTTGGCGGCGCAGGTGCAACAAGATTTTGCCTACTGGCAACAGCAAGGGTTAGCGCGTGAGCAGAGTTTGGCGCGATCGCAATACCGAATTTTTGGCTCCAAACCAGGGGCTTACGGGGCCGGACTTCAGGGCTTAATCGAAGCCCAAAACTGGCAAAGCGATGCTGATTTAGCCCGCGCGTACATCAATTGGAGTAGCTACGCCTACACGGCTTCTAGCAGCGGTGCAGCCGATGGCCACAGCGCTCCGGAAGCGTTTGATCAGCGCCTATCACAGATGCAAATTGTGCTGCAAAATCAGGACAACCGTGAGCATGATCTGCTCGATTCGGATGATTACTATCAGTTTCAAGGCGGTCTAACGGCGGCGGTTAAAGCGCGCCGGGGAGAACTGCCAGCAACCTATTTTGGTGATAATGCGGTGCCTGAAAGGCCGCAGGTGCGATCACTCAAATCCGAAATTGCCCGCGTCTATCGTTCGCGAGTAATCAATCCCAAATGGATTGCCGGTGTGATGCGTCACGGCTATAAGGGCGCTTTTGAGATGTCAGCGACGGTGGATTACTTATTTGCCTACGACGCGACTACCGGCTGCGTGGAAAATCACATGTACGAAGGAGTCGCGAACGCTTATGTGTTCGATCAAACAGT
>JBGTNW010000109.1:0-32111 GCA_041742865.1 Phormidesmis sp. | reverse complement strand
TTGTAAAGCCACTCATCGAGTGAGGCAGCTTCCCAAATCGGGTAGAAGTGGAGACCAATTGCGTTAGAGGAAGGCACAACTGCACCAGAGATGATGTTGTTGCCGTACATCAATGAACCCGCAACCGGCTCACGAATGCCGTCAATGTCAACCGGGGGGGCGGCAATGAAGGCAATTACGAAACAGGTAGTAGCAGCTAGCAATGTCGGAATCATCAACACCCCGAACCAACCCACATACAGGCGGTTCTCGGTGCTGGTGACCCACTGACAAAACTGCTCCCACAACGAAGCGCTTTGGCGCTGCTGTAGTGTAGTAGTCATTATGAATCCTTTTTAGTTATCTAGGTACTAGGTAAACAGCCACAAAAAAGATGGTGATTACCATGCAATAAACATTAGCAGAAACAATTACTTTTGTAAAGCTAGACGGTTGTCTTTATGAGCAATCACTCAGCCATCGCGATGCGCTCATATCCGCTGCTAGGTATACAGAGAAGGTGTCCGATGCGGTTTTAAATGATTTTGAATGATTGAGACATTTTGCAAAATCATTTAGTGTTCTCATTTTCATCTGGTAATAAAGCACTTTGCAAGGAGATTTATGAGATTTTTTGACCTGAGCCTAACCAGACGTTGGGCTTACGCACTTGTGCTATCAATCCCCCCGGGAAGGGGTCACTGAAGCTCCCATGGGGGGCATTCAGCATTGCCATCAGCTTGTCTATATGCTGGAAACTGGGGGGTTGGGGCATGGCCTGCTGCAGAAGCTGGCGGACAACTCGCCGCTGCAAAGCGAGAGGCTGAGCCTGAAGGGCTAATCGGTCGATTGACCAGGCTGCGTTACCGGTCATGGTGGTGTGATGGGGGGAGTGGGTAGTCACGATTTGCGTGAAAACAGCGCTAGCCTGCGCTTCTAAATAGTCAGTATCCGCAGCGGTGATCTCGGCGGTTTGGGCTAGCGTCTTTTCTACTTGGGGGTTGAAGTGCTCACGGAGATACGGCAATAGCTCTTGGCGGATGCGATTGCGACGAAAGCGCAGATCTTGGTTGCTGCTGTCTTGCCAGACTCGGATAGCTTGCTGCTGGCAAACCTGTTCGGTTTCTGAGCGCAAAAATGTTAGCAGGGGACGCACTAAAGTGATAGTCGGTTCGGAGCTGTCCAGCGATCGCTGCCATGGCAACGTGCCGATACCGTCGAGGCCAGTTCCTCGAATCAGATTGTAGAGAACGGTTTCGGCGCGATCGCTCGCTGTATGCCCGGTCACTATATAGGAATAGCCCTGCTCTCTAGCAGCCGTAGCAAGCGCTTCGTAGCGCCATTGTCTAGCAGATGCCTCATTGGTCAGGGCGATCTTGGCGACGGCTAAATGTACAGGGACCTGCCAAGCTTTACCCAGTTGCAAAACATAGGCGGCGTTATCAGCAGAATCTTCTCGCCAGCGGTGATCGCAATGAACAATGGCCAAAGACCACTGCCAATGCGGCTGAATATCTATGAGCAGGCGGGCCAAACACAGCGAATCCTGTCCGCCTGAAACGGCTATCAGTATCCGACTATTTCGCGGCAGCAAGCCCCGCTGACGGAGCAAAGTATGGAGTTTAGCGTGGGCTAGTGACCAGGCCATAATGGTTCGATGGTGGCTTGTAACCCTGCTGAGAAAATCTAATCGCGAGTAGTATCTTCTGTAGTATCTGTTTTGGCGTCCGTTGTCATATCCGGCGTAATTTCTTTGATTTGCTCGGTCGCCTCATTGATCCGCCGCTTGGCCCGCTCTAGCCAGCTATCAGGCTCATGAGCGGCGGTAGTCGCTGCAGCCGTTGCCCCCGTGCTGCCTGCATTTTCTAAAAGACTTGACTGAATGTTATGGATATCCGGCTGAGCTTCACTTTGAGTAAAATTTAGATCGTCAACTTGGTCGAGGTTGTCAACGTTGTCTCGATTGTCGAACTGCTCTAGATTATCAAGCTGATCTGGATTATCCAAGCTTGGGCGAATGCCAATGACGTCCGCCTGCATACTGGTGCGAACACCCTCATCAGCAACCTCTGTCGGCTGTGTCCATAGTTCTGGGGTGGCGACAGCAGCGCTAGTCGACACAGCAGCGCCAATAACAGCTGCGCTGCCGTCGTCAATATGACTCGCGTGATCAATAGGATCAATAGGAACGTTAGGCAGACCTGTGGATAGAGATTCTGCGGATGGAGTATCGCTCAAGTTGGTCATGAAATCGCTGTTAGCTGCGTCACTATCGGCTGAGTCATATTCAGCGCCATGATCGAGGTTGCTATGAATTTCATCCGGTTCATTACTGCCCATAGTTGCCAAACCAGCCGGGCTGGCACCGTCTGTATTCGCGAGGTAGCCGGTTTCTTCTTCGGTGCTGCGCTTGCCCGCAGCCCAGAGCAATAGGCCCAGACCGGCTAACGGCAGTAGCAGCCACCACCATCGGCCTTGGGCTGTCAGTGAATCTATCGCACCGCTGGCCTCGGTATCGCTCGTGCCTCCGGGCACGTTTCCCTCAGACGCATTTCCAGATGCCTCATCCGTAACGCTTCCTGTACCATCGTCGGGCGTCGTACCAGGCGGATTGCCGGTAGCGGTGTCTGCTCCTACAGTGGCAGCGCCGGTAGCGGTACCCGTCGCACCCTCTGGATTGGCTGCGTTACCAGCGGTTCCGGCGGTGCTGTTCGCAGCGGCAGCAATCACGCCATCCCCGGTCAGGTTGGCATCATTGAGGGCGGCTTGTCCGGGGTTGCCCGTCGCGTAGCCCAAAAATGCTTGAACGCTTTGTGAAGCGCCCCCTACATAAACAAATGAATAGGGCTGAGAAAACGGATAGCGCGGGTCTGTCGGCAGCGTTTGGTGGAGCGCGATCGCTTTCAGTTCGCTTTGACCCTCAATCTCACCGACTAGGGCGTAGCTAATACCATCTTTGCCCAGAGCCTGCATTAAGGCTTCAGTAGACTCTTCCGGTAGCTGAGTAGCATTATCACTGGTTTGAAAGGGGGCTGTTTTAAAGACGGGATAAGGCTGTAGCGATTGACGGGTTTCACTGGTTGCGGCTCTGTCAATTACCCGAATAGGCCCAGCAGCGCCACCGACTTCAGCCCAATCCTTAATTTCGCCTCGAAAAATTTGGGCAAATTGGCTGCCCGTTAGACTTTGGGAAAAAGGATTCGCTTGGTTGACTATAATCGCAATTTTTTCACGTCGCACTGGCACAGCGATTAGTCCTTTGGCTTTTTCTGCATCAGTTAGAGGTCGGCTGATAGCAGCCAGATCAGCGTTGTCATTGAGGACGTCTTGAAGGGCAGCGTCAACGCTTTTGGCTTGGATATCTACGCTGCTGCCAGCATAAGTACCTTCAAATCCTTTTTGCAGAAGGGCGCTGATGGTGTTCATGTTGTCAGAGCTGCTGCTGATTCGGATTTTTGTGCCTCTAGGCACCAAGTCAGGAACTGAAAAACTAGGTGCTGCTTGGGCGATCGCTGCGAACTTTGCCACAGATTCTGGAGAAAACGCCAGGTCAACTGCCTTAGCGGCAGCGGGGAAACTACGCAACTGAGCTGGCAGAGCAGCGGCCATCAGAGCTGCAATCGTCATAGCTGAAACCGTTTTGCAATTGACCATGATTTAATTAACACCTCATCAAATTAGGCAAACGTAAACTTAAGAATTAGATTAGGGATTTAGAGATTTGCGCGCCATCATACAGCAAGCCAGCTTTGGGCAGCTAATGCAGAGAGCCGACGCGGCTACGCTTTCCAAAATAAACAAGCCTGTCCTCTTTGGATATAAATATCTGTATCGATCTGAATTGGTAGTCGCGGATCAATATCCGTATAGATTACGACTACTACGTATCAATAAAACTCAATAAGTCAAATACATTTTACCGCGCGCTATTTTCCATAGAGCAATAGTGTTCTAAGATGGCCAAGACTCACGGCTTGATTCTGCTTGCCTCTATGTTCAAGGCTGATTCGACGCTGATTCGATTTTGAGGGTGACAGCCAATGGTTTCAGACTTATCATCTCCACCAAATCAAAATGGTCAACCGCCGAATGGGATTGACTTTGACAACTTCATTCTAGAAATAGATCCCGATCCTTCGGAGGACACCGAAGACGCTGTTCAGACAAAGCCAGAGAGCAATCCCAATTTACAGGTGCAATTCAAAAGTGAGCGGGGTCGGCTGCTGCTGCTGCTGCCACCAGCACCTGAAAAAAGCCGTAATCCAGTGCACTGGGTAGATCTGCGCCAACAGCTAAAGCAGCGTTTGAGCAGTGGAGAGCGATTTCTTCAGCCGCATACACCTGTTCATTTGATCGCACGAGATCGCCTCCTAGATAGCCAGCAGGTACAAGAAATAGACGCGCTGCTCAGCGAAGCTCAACTGCCCTTGAAACGGATCTACACCAGCCGCCGCCAGAGCGCAGTGGCGGCCGCTACCGCCGGATACTCTGTCGAGCAACAAACCACCTTAGGCCATCTCGGCCAGGGCCAAGAAGCCTCTCGGCAAGCGATGGATGAGCCGTTGTATCTACAAACGACGCTGCGATCAGGCGTTGAAGTCAGACACAGAGGCACCGTAATTGTGCTAGGCGATGTCAATCCAGGCAGCTCAGTGGTGGCTGAGGGCGATATTTTTATTTGGGGCCGGTTGCGCGGCGTCGTCCATGCGGGCGCGGCAGGCAACCCCCAATGTCGTATCATGGCGCTGCATATGCAGCCTACTCAGCTGCGAATTGCCGATCAAGTAGCCCGTTCGCCAGAAGATCCCCCCGCGCAGTACCAGCCTGAGGTAGCCTATATTGGCCCTGACGGTATTCGCATTGCGATCGCTACCGACTTTGCCCTAGCCGATTTGACTACCCCAGAAACCACATGAGCCGCATTATCGTAATGACCTCCGGCAAGGGAGGCGTTGGTAAAACTACCTGCACTGCCAATTTAGGCATGGCCTTAGCCAAAGCCGGACAGCGCGTCGCCGTCGTCGATGCTGATTTTGGCCTGCGTAACTTAGACCTGTTGCTAGGTCTTGAAAATCGCATCGTTTACACCGCTCTAGACGTTTTAGCTGGCGAGTGCCGCCTCGATCAAGCCCTCGTTAAAGACAAAAGGCAGCCCAACCTAGCGCTGCTGCCCGCCGCTCAAAATCGCTCCAAAGAAGCCATTAAGCCCGAGCAAATGAAGCGGCTAATCAAAGCCTTAACAAAGGTATATAACTTTATTTTGATTGATAGTCCAGCTGGCATTGAAATGGGATTTCGCAACTCGATTGCCGCCGCTCGTGAAGCGATTATTGTCACTACCCCCGAAATTTCAGCAGTGCGAGATGCGGATAGAGTCATTGGCCTATTGGAAGCCAACGATATCAAAGCCGTGCGGCTCGTGATCAATCGGCTCAGGCCCGCGATGGTCGCCGCAGAGCAAATGATGTCAGTCAAAGACGTCCAAGGCATTTTGTCAATTCCTTTACTGGGCGTAATTCCAGATGATGAGCAGGTAATCGTCTCGACCAATAAAGGAGAGCCTTTAGTCCTAGATGAGCACCTATCGCCAGCAGGCACTGCCTTTATTAATGTGTCTCAGCGATTGCAAGGCGAAAAGGTCCCGCTTATGGACTTGAGCATTCAAAAAGAAAGCTTTTTTACTCGACTCAAGCGGCTGTTTAGAGCGTAATCGTCTCACCTTGTGGAAAACTAGACCGGCCAAACTACCTAAGGACAACCTAGGCTCAGCTCTCAAATAGCGACATCACGGTGACTAACCCTATGGCAATTCCTATTATCAGCGACCTCCTTGAGCGGCTTTTCGGATCGAGTGAAGATCCTCGCAGCCGCGATGACGTCAAAAGGCGGCTACAGATTGTGCTTGCCCACGACCGTTTAGCGCTCGATCCTCAAACGCTGGAAATGATGCGTCAAGAGATTATTGCCGTTGTCTCTCGCTATGTAGAAGTTGACTTTGACTCGCTAGAGTTTTCACTAGCCACCGATCAGCGGGTAACGGCGCTAACTGCCAACCTGCCCATTCGGCGAATTCGCCCCTTGGGCCGAGGCCCTGACCAGCCCATCAATGCTGATGATGAGGTTAAGCAAATCGAGCTAGCCTCTCCGGCGGAAGCATCTGCTTTAGACGCCAAAGAAGCCGAAGCTGCCCTGCGCAAATTTGAAGAAAACTGTCGAAATGAGCCTGAGCTTGTCCATTCACCCCTAGATATTGATCGCACTGATCCGACTGATCATGTGGGTGATGCATCTGAATTATCTGAAGAAGTTGAAACATCTGAAGAAGAAAGCAACCTGTTCAATCAATTCGATCAAGCTGAGGGCATCCAGAGCAAAGAGCCATTCGCTGAAAACTATAGCGCTGAAAATGAGGCGTCTGATAGCGATGACCCTGATGTGCCAGATATGTCAATTCCGGATACGACAGCTCAAGTAACCAGCAGACCTAAAAAAAGCTCAAAATAGTGTCCGTCATAAATCCGTCATAAATCCATCATAAAACAGTGGCCGTAGCAGAAGTAATTGGGATTGATCTCGGTGGTACGGCGATTAAGCTAGGTCGTTTTGCTCGCAGCGGCCAATGTTTGCACGCGATGTCTGTACCTACGCCGCAACCTCAGTATCCAGAGGCGGTTTTGCCAGTGTTGAGCCGGGCCATTGCTCTACTTGATCCCGATTCTCAAGCTTTGGCAATTGGCATTGGCACGCCTGGGCCAGCGGATATTACAGGCCGAATTGCCCGCATTGCCATCAATCTTCCGGGTTGGACAGATGTGGCTGTCGCTGATTGGCTAGAACCTCAGGTCAATCGACCCGTAGTGGTGGCGAATGATGCGAACTGTGCAGGTGTTGGAGAAGCTTGGCTGGGCGCGGGCAAATCCTTTGAAAATATCATTATGCTGACGTTGGGCACGGGTTGCGGCGGCTCTATTATTTTGGGCGGTGAGCTATTTGTGGGTCATGATGGCGCGGCTGGTGAGCTTGGCCTAGTGACGCTAAATCCAGAAGGGCCTAATTGCCACAGTGGTAATCGCGGCTCATTAGAGCAATACGCTTCTATCGGCGCAATTCGGCGGCGCTTTGGCATGGAGCCGGAAACAATGGCTCAGTTAGCAGAAGGCGGCAATCTAGAAGCGATCGCGCATTGGCAAGCTTATGGACGCACACTAGGCGCGGGTCTAACGAGCGCCATCTATATTCTCACGCCCGAAGTAGTCATCCTAGGCGGCGGCATCAGTGCCAGCGCCCATTTATTTATCCCGACCGTTCTTCGTGAAGTGCAGCAGCGAGTTCACCCGAGCTCTCGCAAAAATCTAAAGATTGTCAAAGCAGCTCTGGGCAATCAAGCAGGCATGGTAGGCGCTGCCAAACTAGCTTGGCAACAGGTCGCTAGCAAACAGGTTGTTTAGCTCGATAATCACGGACTGTCAAAGAATAGGCTTGGCAAGCCAGCTACGGTTCGCGCTTATTTCCTCCGGTACAGCCATTTATCAAGACATCGCTTATACTTTTGTTAATGATCATTAAGTAAGGCACTCAGAAACCGTCATGAATAGTCAGGTACAAAGTGAGAACCCTGATGTAGAAACTGCTGTAGAAAGCAAAACATTGGGCGTGAATCCAACGCAATACTATCGCCCTGAGCCTCGTTTAGGCTTTACTCCTTATGCTGAGCTGTGGAATGGGCGCTTAGCAATGGTTGGAATTATTTTTGCACTAGCTTTTGAATTAATTTCTAAATATGCTTTTTAGAAGGTCTTTTAGATAGATTTTTTCTAGATGGCTTTTCTGAACTTTCTTAAAACTTCTTCAAGGCTTCCCTAAAGTTGGCATAGCGGCTATTTTTGCAAAGGGCATGTCCGCCTAAAAATTCAAGCTACAGTTTGCTCAAGTGCCTGAACTCAAGTGTTTAAACTAATGAGTGCACTGAATGAACTGTGTGCTTTGCCATGATCTTTTGTAACGCTACTGACGCTAACCTACTCGCTTCAGACTGCTTTACAGTTTCTCGATTTTCGGTTTATTTCAATTTAGATTTTTACTTATCTTTTTTAAAAAAGGAACCGCCCAAATCCGAAGATTTGGGCGGAGTGTGGTGTGAGGAGTGAACGGAAACTTGCGTCTCCGCTTCTATCAATTGTAAGAGACTCTTTGTGGTTTGCCACGCCTTTAGCACGATATCACAGACAACTCTTAAGATTTGTCTGGAGTTTGACCGTAAATTCCCTAACTGCCCTTGTCCTTAGCAATACGGCTACTCACTGATTGGCTTATTTTCCCATGCCTAACTGCTGGGCCTTTTGATAAACCTTGCCTTCTGTCAGCAAAGAAGGCGCAATTACAATTTCAACCTGCTGCATTTCTTTGATGTCTTTCGCCCCTAAGGTGCCCATGCTAGTTTTGAGCGCGCCCAAAAGGTTGTGAGTGCCATCATCTAGCTGGGCTGGCCCGCGTAAAATTTGCGCTAGCGTACCGGTTGTACCTACTTCGATCCGGGTTCCTCTTGGCAGCACGGGGCTAGGGGTCGCCATTCCCCAATGAAACCCACGGCCTGGGGCTTCTTTCGCTCGAGCAAAGGGTGAGCCGATCATGACGCCATCTGCGCCGGAAGCAATGCATTTACAGATGTCGCCGCCTGTGACCAAGCCGCCGTCGGCAATAATCGGGATGTAGGTGCCAGACTCTCTTTGAAAGTCGTCTCTGGCGGCGGCACAGTCAGCTACGGCGGTAGCCTGCGGAATCCCAACGCCTAGTACGCCACGAGAGGTGCAGGCCGCACCTGGGCCGATGCCCACCAACACACCGGCTGCGCCTGCTTTCATGAGCTTGAGGGTAACGTCATAGGTAACGCAGTTTCCCAATAGCACTGGCATTGGCATCTCTTGGCAAAACTGGGCAAGATCGAGCGGGGTAATTGAAGCTGGCGAAATATGGTCGGTAGAGACCACAGTAGCCTGTACAAAGATTAGGTCGGCACCGGCTTCAGCAACGGTTGGGCCAAATTTCACAGCGCCAGCCGGCGTTAGGCTAACAGCAGCGATCGCCCCTTTGGCTTTGATTTCACTAATGCGTTTGACAATCAGCTCTGGCAAAATCGGCTGGGCGTACAGCGCCTGCATCAGCGACACAAACTCGGTTTTACCAACCGAGGCGATTCGATCTAACACCGGGTTTGGATCTTCATAGCGCGTTTGGATGCCTTCTAAATTGAGCACGCCGAGCGCACCTAAAGCCGAGAGTTCGACTGCCATGGTGACATCGACAACCCCATCCATTGCGCTGGCAATAATGGGGATTTCTCGGGTGATGCCCCCGATTTGCCAGCGAGTATCTGCAATTTGTGGATCGAGCGTTCTTGATCCGGGCACCAAGGCAATTTCATCGATTCCGTAAGCGCGTCTGGCAGTTTTGCCACGACCAATTTGAATATCCACGTCCGTATTTATTCCCAAGGAAGCATCTAGCTAGCCTAGCAAAGAAAGAAATCGAATGCGTATTCGGTTTTGAAGGTATTGGTTGCAGGCGGTGAAAACAGTAAGATGCTTAGGTGTTTTTAATTGTCAGCATGAGCTCATGGTGAATATTTCATCGCTTAAGTTTTTTAAGAACCTCAGAGCCACTAACCGACAGTTTGCAGTGATTGGATTGGGTCGCTTTGGCCGAGCGGTCTGCTTGACGCTGCATGGCATGGGCTACGAGGTGATGGGCATAGACTCTAATGAAAATCGGGTAGCGCAGGTCTTAACCGATCAAATTGCAGCTCATGCTATTCAGCTTGATTCGACTCAGCCGTCGGCGCTCTTAGAAGCGGGTATTCCTGATTTTGATACGGTGATTATTGCTATTGGCAACTATGTGCAGGAAAGCATTATCACCACGCTCAATGTCAAGGAATCGGGAGTAGCCAATGTGGTTGCCAAAGCTTCTTCTGAAATTCACGGGAAGCTACTGGTAAGAGTCGGGGCCGATCATGTGGTTTTTCCAGAGCATGAAATGGGCTGTGAATTGGCGCGATCGCTCACCCGTCCTGGCATTTTAGATCGCTTTGAGCTCGATCCTGACCACAGCATTGTCGAAGTGCTAGTGCCGCGGGCTTTTAACGGCAAAACCATCATGGAAGTCGATCTACGCAATCGCTACGGCCTAACCCTGATGGCCATTAGCAAAGAAAATGCCCAAGAAGGTGACCACGATAAATTCATTATCAACCCTAGTCCGATCACTCGACTTAAAAGCGGTACCTTGATGGTCGTGATTGGCGATAACAAGGGCATCGATAAATTACCTGTATAGTCCTTGTGTATAGGTAGGTGTAGGGATATGAAAATAATTGGACTGATGAGCGGCACCTCAGTCGATGGCATTGATGCTGCCCTGACAGAAGTGAGCGGGCAAGGCTATGCGCTCACAGTCGAGCTGATCAAGGGCATAACTTATCCTTATCCCGAAAAGGTGCGATCGCGCATCCTTTCGCTTTGCAACGATGAGCCTATTACCCTGAGCGATCTCGCCGATTTAGATAACGCGATCGCGCATCAATTCACCCAAGCCATCAGAGCTTTAGACAGTGATCTCCAGCACATCGATCTGATCGGCTCACATGGCCAAACCCTTCACCACCGGCCACCTCAAGCCGATCAAATCGGACACACCCTCCAGCTAGGACGCGGCGATTTGATTGCCCGTGCCACCGGACGAGTCACTATCAGCAACTTCCGAGTGGCCGATATCGCCCTCGGCGGCCAAGGTGCGCCCTTGGTGCCAATGATTGACGCCTGCTTACTCAGCCAGCGCGATCGCGATCTGGCCGTTCAAAATGTGGGCGGGATTGGTAATGTCACCTATCTTCCGCCTTGGCCAAGAGATCTTGACGATCATCTGACGCCGCCTGAAGGCATTAAAGGCTGGGATACGGGCCCTGGTAACACCCTGATCGATTGGGCCGTGAGCCACCTCTCTCAGGGCCAAAAAACCTACGACCACAGCGGCCAATGGGCCGCGCAGGGCACACCCCATCAAGCGTTAATCGAGCACTGGCTACAGCATCCTTTTTTCCAAGCGGCTCCGCCCAAATCGACCGGTCGAGAGCTGTTCGGCGCGAACTACGCCGAGCGCTGCTGGCAAGAGGCCCAAGCACACAGCCTCAGCCATGCCGACTTGATCGCAACGTTAACCGATTTTACCGCCGCTACGATTGAACTTAGCTATCGTCAGTTTTTGCCCCAGATTCCGAGCGAAGTGCTCATTGGCGGCGGCGGTAGCCATAACCAGTACTTTATGCAGCGACTTCAGCAAAGGCTCCCTAGCGCCCGCGTGCGCTCGACTGACCAGCGACAGCTCAACGCTGACTATAAAGAAGCGATCGCCTTTGCCATGCTGGCCTATTGGCGGTGGCACGAGATTCCCAGCAACTTGCCCAGCGTTACGGGCGCTGCTCGGCCTTGCCTACTAGGCGAAATCTGGATACCTTAGCGCTATACAGCCGTGTGCGGATGCTTTGTATATCGCTAGTCGCTTGAGTCGCTGCTACGGATAGGTTCCATCTGAACTTTTTGTAGTCCAAATCAAATGACCCACGCTATAGATGCGTGAATGGGCACTCTAGAGTACTGCTCACATCGAGGATGGCGCTGTGTCTCACAGCTTTTTATTAGAGTCAGGTCGATGGACATTACAGGGCACTTGGCTGACGCAAGATGATCTGCCCGCTGTAGTCAAAGGCAAGCTATTAGTGGCCTGGAAACAGGACAACTGCTTTGTCATGGCCACTAAGCTAACGTTCCCTGAAGACGAACAGGTCGATGATATTGTGATTCAGTCGCGAGGCCGAATGACCACCCAAGAGCGGCAATACACCTTTGTCGTGCAGCACAGCTTGCTAGGGCAAGTCGAAGGCGAAGGCTGGATTGCCCCAGAATCAATCGTGCAGCGCTACTGGGGCGTGAATGACAAACATCGCCACACCGGCTTTGAAACCCTGCGTCAAATCAGCGCTAATCGCTATCACTTTTCAGGCGGAGTGATGGCAGGTCACTACCTGACTAGCACGATTGAAGCTGAGCTAACGCGCCAATAAAACCAGTACTATTTATCCTCACTGTCCCAACTAATCTGCCGCTAATCGCTTTTCCCATTATTCGCCCACCCACGCTCTGTGCCAGATCCTAATATCGGTCGTAAAATTGCTAATCGGTATGAACTGATAGAGTCCGTGGGTCGGGGCTCTATGGGAAAAGTCTATCTGGCTGGAGATTCGTTGCTAGGCGGGGTACCGGTAGCAGTCAAGTTTCTATCGCAAACGCTGCTGAACGAAGACATGCGATCGCGCTTTTTTCGCGAAGCCATGACCTGCGCCCAGCTTGGGCAAAAAAGTATGCACGTCGTGCGCGTGACCGACTACGGAGTCGAAGAAGACGTGCCCTTCTATGTCATGGAATACCTCAAAGGCGAGAATATTGGTCACCTAGTGCAAAAGCAGCCTTTGCCAGTACCTCGATTTTTGGGCCTAGTTCGACAAATTCTGTTGGGGCTAAGAACAGCGCATTACGGCATTTTGCTCGAAGGCGAACGAGTACCGATTATCCATCGAGATATCAAACCCAGCAATATTTTAGTCATCTCAGATCCCTTGATGGGGGAACTGGTCAAAATTTTAGACTTTGGCATTGCCAAGCTAATGCAGGCAGGCAGCGAACAAACCGCCACCTTCATGGGCACGCTGGCTTACGCTTCCCCGGAACAAATGGAAGGGCGCGATTTAGATAGTCGCTCCGACATTTACAGCTTGGGCGTAATGATGTATCAAATGCTCTCTGGCAAGCTACCGGTAAAACCAGCCAACAATACTTTTGGCAGTTGGTATAAAGTCCATCGGCTAGCGGAGCCAAAGGCTTTCACTGAATTTGGGCCAACGGTAACAGTACCAAAAGCCTTAGAAGACATTGTGATGGCCTGTTTGGCCAAGCAGCGAGAACATAGACCCAGCACAATTGAGCAAATAATAGAAGCAATTTCACCCTTAGAAGACCGCTTCGGCTCCAGTTTTGAAATTTCGCAGCGAATCAACAGCACACTTTCAAAGCAACCCACACCAAATCCTAAAAACAGCGCTCAGGTGGCCTCATCCGACGACAGTCACGACGTTAGCAAACAGGCAACCTCAAAAAAGGGGCTGAACGCTGAGATTGAACCTCTAATAGCTCCCTTAGAGCCGCTGTTAGAGCTGCCCTGCGAGCAGGAGGTTGTAGATAGAGTGCCGTTAAGGCCGCTTTCGGAGATGCCACCGTTAGAGCCACCGTTAGAGCCGCTCTGCGAAAAACCTGCTTTGGAATCCTCTCCAGACATTGCAGCGGCGTCTGCTGAAGACAACTTTTACCTACAGCAACAGTGGCCATCCGCCATGCCAATTGCTCAAATCGTTTTTCCTCGGCTGCTACAGCCAGCAGATCAGCAGCAGCCAACGCTGTGGGCGATGCTGCCCATTGATGAAATCCGCAAGCGCATGGACAGTACGCGCTATAACAATTTTATGTGTACGATGGCTCCTCATCCCATGGTGCTTTGGCTAACTGCCTTTTACCACAAGCTAGAAGGGCCACGCTGGCTGCCTTGCTACTTGGATCTTAAAGAAGCGGGTTCACAGCAAATACTGTGGACATTGGCCGAAGCCCAGCAATATCGCATTCTATTTTTTGCGGAAGAATCCCCTCATGATTGCCGCTATGTCCGATCAATGAACGTAGCAGCTAGCCAGCGTAAGCTCTTTCAAGAGTGGGTCACGATGGCTCGTAATTTTCCTTCCATTGGCAGCGCTCAGGAAAGCAAAGCGCTGCTTAAACAGGAATTGGAAAATCAGCTCAAGCCTAGGATTTTGATGAACTTTAAAGCTATTCACATAGACTCAACGTCTGGCATAGAGGCTTCTGTAGGGTTTTAGCTAGCGTCTCTTGCTCGTTTTTTGGCTGCTCGTTTTTTGGCTGCTGTTTCTGGCTCCTATTTCTGGCGAGGGAAGTGAATCACAGGGTGCCAGGAAGCTCTTAATAGCGCACTGGTAAAGCTTGGTACGCTTAGCTTGAACAAGCCACTATTTTTGCCGGGGCACACTGTGATCGCACTGATATCATGCGTTTCTCCCGACCTCAACACTTCCTCCAGCGGGTTGCCAGTGCGAATTTCTGTCAGCACCTCCGTTTTAATCTCTGTACCAAGACCTTCAAGCTCTATTTTTGCCTGATCTAGCGCCTGCTGAGCAGATTCAGGCGTGTTGGTTACAAACCGAGAACCGTCATCAATGACCCAGCAGAGTAAGCAAGTTGTGAGCGCGCAATCGGGATCTGTCTGAATTTTTACTTTGATATCGGCCACTATTTTCTTAGCGCTATCGCTGCCATCGTAGGGCACTAGCAGATAGTCGAACAGGTTTTGGCAGCGGTGCGCTAATTCAGCCTCACGGTAGGTTGCCATGAGCTGTGGCCGCAGCACCAACATCGGCACATCTACTTTGTCCACAATTCCCATTGTTGTGCTGCCAAAGACCCGCTCGTTGAGCGCAGAGCGAGTAGCCATACCGGAAAAAATGATGTCAGGCCGATGCTTCTTAACGGCTCTGATAATATTGTCATTGTCTCGTCCAGAAACAACGTCAACTTCGACCGTTACCCCAGTCGGAACACTGGACTTGGCCGCTGCCAATATTTGGCGGGCGGCGTTGATTTTGTCTTCATCTACACAGGGAATTTCACGCGAGGTCATCAGCGGCACGCTGTGAAAAAACACAATGTGCTCTAATCCACTTTTGGCCAAATCAGGCACAAAATGGGCCAAGCGTTGAAGACTATCAGAAAAATCAGTACAGATGAGCGCACGTTTGAACATCTAATCACACCAAATAAACTGCCGGGATGACGTTTCTCAACAGTATCATTTCTTTAAAAAATAAGTTTAAGGGATGACTCAAAGCGCCCTTTCAGCCAGTGCCAACGTGATCGCGGTGATATTATCTCGTCCGCCCTGGGCTTTGGCTGCTGCAATTAAGTTTGCCACAGCGCTTTCACAAGTCGCCGCCGACTGTAAGCAGTGCCTAATCATATCGTCAGAAAGTTCTTCGGTGAGCCCATCGCTGCACAGTAAGAGGCGATCACCTGACTCAAAATCCAATAATTGGCTCTCTACCGTCAGCAGATCCTCTCGGCCTACGCATTGGCTCAGCACATGTTGCCACGGATGATGCGGTATCTCATCGGCGCTTAAGCTACCGGCCTGCTGAGCTTGAGCTACCCAAGTATGATCTTGGGTTAGCTGCACAAGTATGCTTTCTCCACCATTTTCGCCGCCATTTTTCTTGAGGCGATAAAGCCGCGAGTCGCCTACATGAGCAGCCCAAAATTGCCCTTCTCGAAACATCACCACAACTACAGTTGTACCCATATCAGCGCGATCCGAGTGCTGTCTTTGATCCGCCACAATAGTCGCATTCGCAGCCAAAATAGATTTTTCTAATAGTTCTAAGGTAGCAATGCTGCTCTTGGCATGAGCCATAATGTAGTGCCGAATAGTCTCAGACGCTAGGAAACTCGCTTCTTGCCCGCCTACATGACCGCCCATCCCATCGGCAACAATGAACAAATCGCCCGTCGGCGACAAGTAATAGCTATCCTGATTGACAGATCGGCAAAGCCCAACATCGCTTAGACCTGCGAATGATATAGCCAGTTGCTGGTTGCTCATGATTTCATCAAGTACGATTCGCCCTACACAACTGTGAGCCCCGCTTCTACCGATTCTAAGGAATCCTATCTGCCTTGGCAATGCGCATCAGCAAACGAATTAAGGCAATACCTGCCACTGCCGCCGCCAACCCCATCACTATGGCAGGCCAGACAAATTCAAAAATCAGCAGCAGCGTCGCTGATAAAGTAAAGGTGCCCACCAAAAGGGTGTAGCTGTTAGCCAACGATAGATTACTGCTGCGACGTAAGAGGCGATCGCTCTCAATTGAACGCACCCGCACCCGAATATCGCCTCTATCCAATCGATCTAGCGTATCTTCAATCCGTCGAGGCAGGCCCAGAGCAGAGGCGCCCACCTGCGCCGCTTGACGACTCAGTTCACTCAAAAGGCCATTTGGCTCACCCGCACCGCCGTTTGTCATAAGCTCCGTTGCATAAGGTTTAGCTGCTTCCATAAAGTTAAACTCAGGATCGAGACCCTTGCCTACACCTTCTAGGGTAGAAAAAGCCCGCATCACAAAAGTAAACGTCGCTGGAAATCGAAAAGGCTGATCATAGGCCACCGCGTAGAGGTCGTCGCTAATAGCCGCGACCGACTGCTCTTCAAACGGCTTATCCATTAAGTTATCAAGAATATACTGAATAGAGCGACGCACCGGCCCCATGTCATCGATTTCAGCCAGCGCTCCCAAAGAAACCAACGCCGTCATCACCTGTCCAGCATCTCGCTGAGCAATCCCGACAAATGTATCCATCAGCCGTGATCGGGTCAGCGGCTGGATTTGGCCCATCATCCCAAAATCATAAAAAATCAGCGCCCCGTCCGGCGGATTTACCGCGATATTACCTGGATGCGGATCTGCATGGAAAAACCCATCGCTCAAAAGCTGACGCAAATAGGCTTCAGCCCCTAGCCGAGCTAGTCGCTTACGGTCTAATCCAGCCGATTCGAGTGCTTCATAATGGCTAATTTTAATTCCCGGCATGTACTCCATCGTTAGCACACGCGGAGAGGTATAGCGCCAGTAAATGCGAGGCACCTTAACCCAATCAACACCACGGAAATTACGTCGAAACTTATCGCCGTTGCGGCCCTCATTCAAGAAGTCAATCTCTAGCCACAGCAACCGACAGCACTCTTCGTAAATGCCCATCCAGTCGCGGCCTTTGCCCCACTCAGGATGACCTTGAAAATACTGAGCGATCCCCTTAAGAATAGACAGATCAATTGCAAACAGTCGAGCAAGCCCCGGTCTTTGCACCTTGACAACGACTGACTCACCCGAATGCAACTCAGCACAGTGCACCTGCCCCAAGCTCGCAGCAGCAATGGGCACCGGATCAAAGCTTTTATAGAGCGTTTCTAGAGATCGATCAAAATCGCCTTCAATCGTTTTTTTAACCTGCTCAAAGCCAAAAGCAGGTACTCGATCTTGCAGCTTAGAGAGCTCATTAACATACTCAATCGGGAACAAATCAGCCCGAGTAGAGAAGAGCTGGCCAATTTTAATAAAGGTAGGCCCTAAGCTTAAGCAGGTTTCTCTGAGCCAAACAGCGATTTCTTGACGGCGCTGCGTCTGTTTTTCAGGCGTGAGTGAACCGCCGTAGCTCCAAGCTTTGTTGTAGAGCCAGCGTTTGCTCAACAGCTTAAGTACAAACGACCAAATATCCACAAATCGCTGAGGCCGAGAATAGTGACCTCGGTTCCAGCGGTAGTCACCGTCGCTATAGGTATTACCGCTGTAGGATGAGGACGATGGCATAACAGCAGATGAATCCAGAGATGGATTGACGTCGCTGGCCTGATAATCGAAATGGGCCGAATGGTGTTGACTATAGTTGCTATCTAGCGCTGAATCTCCATCAAGATCCGAGCTAATCAATTCTGATAATGGCTCTGCTTTAAGATCTGTTGCTGAGTGCGTTGCTAGCACCCGCTTTGGATCTATTTCTGGCTTTGGATTGGTTTCTAGCCTTAAGTCTGCTGCGGGCTTTGCTTCCAGCTCTACTTTCCAACGAGCTGCTAAGTCTTGGTGCCGCGAATCTTGTGGTTGGGAACCATTTGAATGACTGTCTTTGCTGATGTGGTCATGCTCAGAAGCGCCAGCAGATGTCAGCAAATCTGCTGGCGCGCCTAGACCCAAATCTGACCGGGAATCTGGCCAACGGGAGGATTCACTTTCTTTAGAAACAGCAGACACTCAGATTTCCTAGGCTAAAAATGTTTAAAAACCAATGTTTTTTGAAAGGCACATCAAGCAAAACGCTATGACCTTTGCTCTAATCTAGCTTTAATCTAACAGTCTAGAGGCTTTGCCACTTACTCACAGCATCCAGACCTTCGGCAAAAGACTAACCCAATGTTTGCAGATTGCTCTTTCAGGCTTGACGAAGCGGCTTTAGATAGAGTGTCTTAGGTGGACTGACGATGCTGCTGGATAGCGGCTCTTACCTGAGCAATTTCGGCTCTCAAATTGTCGATGGTAGCCTGCAAATCTTCTACTCCAGCCGAATTCACAGATAAGCCACTTGAATTATCTGCAGCTGTGTTAGCACCAGCCGCAGCTCTTTCTTGGTCGGCTCTGGTCATGACTTCTTCGGTGAACTGACGTAATTTTTCACGTTGTTCAGCGTCAAACTTGCCGAGCTCACTGAGCCCATCACTGATTAGATGTTCAGCTCTTTCACTAATAGCGGCTGCTAGTGCCCGCCCAACAAAAAAGGCTTGCAGCATTGGGTTACTCATAAAAATTTACACACTCACCCTTGCAATTATAAACGCCCTTTAGAGAATGTTTGAAAGTAATCTAGAATTAAGCGCTCACTACCACTGACCATTATTTTCGTAGCCATTGTAGCCTGCACCGTCTGAGTAATCGGGCTCTGCAACTGCTGGATACTCTGGTGCCCAGTAGTCTGGTGAATAACTGTCGCTTTCGGCAGGTTGATCTGAGAATCCTTCGTTTGAATTTTCGTCTACGGTCACCGGGGCTGAGCTTTTTTCCATTGAGTCTATTGAATAAGGGCTACTGGTGCCTATACTGGGGCCTTTTCCCAGCGTTTCTCGTGGATCAGGAAGTGATTTGATAGGTTCGTTTCTAGCGGCGAATGCATCAAATGAACTGATATCAGAAGCTGCACTGCTTTGCTTTAGAAGAAGTTCAGCAGGTGACTCAACCGCATCGACAGCAGGGATTGAACGACTGTCAATGGATGCGTTTCTATCTGACGGGGGGGGAGTGCTGTTGTATTCTCCCGTACGCCCAGATTCTGCACCACCGGGTAGGTAATGGGAATCGGCAGTGCCTTGCGGAAGTTCAGGAGCCCAATTTGGCAGGGCTGGAAAGGTTTGCATTGGGCTGAGAAAGCGAGTGTTGGATGAGGTAGCTAAAGAAAATCGAATCACAGCTCCGCTGCCCAGACCAATCAGACCCGCTAGTCCTGCGGTGATGATCAGCGCCTGAGAGAGATTCAGGCGTTCATGATTGACCTGGGGAGGGCGGGTAGGGTTACGGCTGTCAGAAGGGAGGGGTGAACTAGACATAAAGCAAGGTGCTAGGTGAATGATTAGCGAGGTAGAAATTCGACAAAATCCATGTTTTGAGTTGGGCTAACTACTTAGCGGGTAGTGAGCGGGTAGTGAGCCAGCACATATTTTTCTGCGGCTTGAGCAGAGGTAAGTTCGCCGTCCAAGGTGCGTTCATATAGAGTAGCGAGAATGTTGCGGAACTGCGGCCCAGGCTGGTACCCAAGCTGCTTTAGCGTATCACCGTTAATTAAAGCTGGCACCTGAGAGATCTGTGCTATGTATCGCCAAATCTGTGAACCGAGGGTATGAGGATGGCGATCGCTCATCAGCAACAGCTCAGCGAGATCATAGCGATGCAGCAGCCGGTCGATCTCGCTAGGTTTGCAGACTTTGGGCAACTGCTGATGGAGATCGGCTTCCCACTGATGAAGAGAGCTTAGCCGATGCCGACTAGGGCTAGCCAGATCAAGCTGGATCGCCGCTTCTCGGCTAGCAGCTGGCGTAAGCTGAGCGAGGATCAGCTCTAGGCGCATCAACCAGAGCGGCAGATCGATAGCGAGCTTAGCCTCCAATTTGGCTATCCATCGACTCATGCGACGGAGCTGCCGCCACAGCTGCGGGGTCATTGTCAGCGTGCTGTGCAAGCAGGTCAATCCACCCAAATGAGCGACTTGCGCTAGCGCTGCCTCCCACTGATCGGCACTGAGCAAGGACTTTAGCTCTGCTTTGAGACGAGCTTGCAACGCAGGAGTTTTAGTTTCGCTGCTTCGCACCCGCTGGTAGATACCGCTGCTGATAGCGGATCGGGCAAATTGCTCAGTCTGAGCATCTAATCTGAAGCTAAGCCGCGCTGCGAAACGAGCGGCCCGAAAAATTCGGGTGGGATCTTCAATAAAGCTGTTGGCATGGAGCACTCTGATGTGGCGCTGCTGCAAATCTAGCCAGCCGCCAAAAAAATCGAGCAGATGACCCGGTTGTTCGCCATTGATTCGCAAGGCCATCGCATTAATGGTGAAATCACGGCGATACAGATCCTGCTGAATAGTGCTGATTTCGACCTCAGGATTAGCCGCAGGATAAGGATAAAATTCAGTGCGGGCGGTCGCAATATCTAACCGCAGTAGCTTTGCTTCTGTCCCGTTAGGTAGAGGCCATCCTAACGAAGCTGTTTGAAATTTCCCATAAACCTGAACACTCACTTGTGGATAGCTAGCCTGAATGATTTCTGCTAGGGCCATGCCTACGCCTTTGCCGTCAACCCAGTTAGGCTTTCTACTAGTGGCCTCGACAACGAGATCAATATCGGTGAGCGATCGCAGTGCAGACGCGTTTGTCGGCTCGGGCTTGTTTATAAGATCTAGAAGATCTAGCAACAGATCGCGCACCGCACCACCAACAATGTAGAGCGCCCAGCCTCTTTCATCCGCAGCGCGAGCCAATTGCATCAGCACTGGCCAAGCATCGAGGAGATGGCACTTAAGCTGCTGATATAGCCTTTCAGCAGAAGGCGGCGGACAGGCGCTGAGCGCTAATGATGTATGGCATTGCAGGTGACATTGATAGAGCTGCCGTAGCACATCTGTGCGAGTGACCATGCCCACCAGTTGCCCATCCGAAGCTAACACTGGCAATCTACCAATGCCATACGTCATCATAAGATGCTGAATTTCATGGACAGAGGTTTCAGGGCTAATGCTTTTGAGCTGTGTGCTCATGCAGCTCTGAACTGAGCTATGGCCCAGACCATGACGCATCGCAATGTCAATATCTCGGCGGGAGATAATACCCACCAACGCCTTATCTGTATTGACGACACACAGTCCAGTATGGCCGTACCGCAGCAGTGTGTGCTGAGCCTGTTCGATAGTTGCTGTCAGTAAAATAGTTCGCACAGGCGAGGACATCAACACTTTTGCAACAGCCCCCTCGGCACAAGACGAATCAAAATCAGCCATTGTCAGCCATTGTAATATGACGAAAGATTTAGACGCATGGGGTGTTTATTTACAATGCGATGGTAGAAAAGGCACTGATTTTTGATAGCTTACATATATAAGCGTAATCCGCCACGCTGACTGCGATCATTATCGGTGATAGCACCTGTAATAACTGCCTACAGAAATAGCTATCTGCGGTGATTATCTAAAGCTATCCGGCGGATCAAATTAGAGTAAGCGGATCAAGTTAGATTAAATAGTGTTTTGAGAGTACGAAGATCATGTCTGTTATTTTTCAGCTAGTCCTGTTTGTTTTAGTGCTTTGGTCTTTTGTGATGATCATAGGCGTTCCTGTCGCCTATGCCTCCCCAGGCAATTGGGATCAGTCTAAGCGGCTGATTTTTCTAGGCTCTATCGTTTGGGGCGTATTGGTCATAGTCGTGGGCGGCCTCAATTATTTAGTTGTTTAACAGGCTAGTTGTTTAATAGGCAGGCTAGTTGTTTAATAGGCAGCCCAGCGCTCACCTTCCTAGTAGTCACGTTCTCAGCGATCTCATTACAAGCTTATTGGTAACCTTATGGCAGTTTTTGAAGGCAATTTTACTCAAGCTAGCAGCATGAAGTTTGCCTTCGTGATCGGTCGGTTCAACGATTTGGTGACTACTAAACTGCTAGCGGGCGCTCAAGATTGCCTCAAACGACATGGAATAGATGTGGATCCTTACGGCACTCAGGTAGATTACGCCTGGGTGCCTGGCAGCTTTGAGGTGCCGATGGTGGCCAGACAGATGGCCTTGAGCGGTCGCTACAGCGCAGTTATTTGTTTGGGTGCGGTGATTCGCGGCCAAACGCCGCACTTTGATTTTGTGGCGGCTGAGGTGGCCAAAGGCATTGCGGCTACCAGCTTTCAAACGGGCATACCGGTAGTGTTTGGCGTGTTGACTACCGACTCTATGCAGCAGGCGCTAGAGCGCGCTGGCATTAAGAGCAACCTCGGCTGGAGCTATGCTATGAGCGCATTGGAAATGGCTAGCTTAATGCCACAGATCCTGAATGGCAAACCAGCCGTCTTAGGTAATGGTATAACCAGCAATCCGTCAACCGCTTTACCAGGGTCATCATCAGCTAGCTCCCAATCAGCTAACTCCGAAGAGATCAGATCGTCAGAAGTGATGAGTTGAACCTAAGAAGACATATTTACAGTAGGACAGATGAAACCGACCCATAAGCCAACAGACAACCAGACGACCAAACCAGTTGACAAACTTTCACTCATTTGAGAAGCTAGTAGAGGTCAATAAGGAAATGCGGGTGTAGCTCAGTGGTAGAGCGCAACCTTGCCAAGGTTGATGTCGAGAGTTCGAATCTCTTCACCCGCTTTTAAACGGCTCTTTTGGCATTATGTTAAGGCTATAAAGCTTTGACTTGTGAGCCGAATAACTTTTAGAGAGTAATTTGTAGAGAATTAAGCGCTAGTGTTTTAGGCATTGGCGTTTAATTCTTTTAAAGTAACAGTAGAGTGAGAATTAGAGTCAGTCGTAAGGCTGCATCTGCTGACTTGTGACTATTGCGAACCCGTCATTTATCTGGTGGGATGACCTGTGCCTCCTAAAGAAAATCAGCCGTTAGATTTTGAAAAGACCTATCCTTGTCCGTCCTGCCGTCAGGGAACATTGATACCCATTACGCTGACAGAAGCCTGGGGCTGCGATTACTGCGAACAAATTTTTGAGCGTCGAGAAGAGCTTGATACCATTGGCAAAGTCGCCACGCCCTATCATCGGCAGCGGATTTGGCGATGGAACGGCAGTCAGTGGGCGGTAGGTCGTAGCCCAGTCGATAAACCCAACACCTTTAATTCGATTGTTATTGTCCTATTTTGCGGCGGTCTGCTTTGGGCTGGGCTAACTCAAATTGCACTGCCTGCTTTTCTGTTAGTGGCGATTGTCGCGTTAGGGCTCCTTTTGGTAGTAAGGTTTTGGGTATTACGGCAGCGTTAGCTTGATGGCCAGTTCTTCATTTGATTTAATCGGGTTGCTTGCGGCTACTCGGCAAGCAACCGATCAGCTTGATTCAGTCGATCAGTGCTCTACCGCCCTCGCTGCTATGGGAAGGGCAATTTCTCAACGCCAAGATGACATTTTAGAAGCCAATACGCTGGATTTAGAAATCAGTCGGGATATGGCGGTGCCTGAACTTGTGGTTGACTGGCTAAAACTGACGCCTGAACGGGTGCAGACGACTGCTGACATTTTTAATCGACTAGCTGCGGTGCGATCGCCTTTTGCCCACAGCCATTGCCAACAGAGGGGCCACGGGATTTGTCAGAATCGTCCGGTGGGCGTAGTGGGATTTATTTATGAGGCATTTCCTGATTTGGGGGCGATCGCAGCGGCACTTAGCATTCGTGCCGGCAATGCAATCGTGCTCAAAGGCGGCAGTGAAGCTAGCCGCAGCAATCAGATTATTGCCAGCATTTTGCAAGGCACGCTAGACCATGTGGGCTTGAGCCAAACGCTGATTCTTCCGATTGAATCGACGGAAGTTTCGCGCTTAGATCTTACTCAATGCCCCGAAATCGATTTGATTATCGCTCACGGACGGCCTAGCTTAGTGCAGCAGGTGGCGCAGCAGGCCACTGTGCCGGTGATTGCTTCTCGCATGGGAAACTGCTATTTGTATTGGTCGGCAAGTGGCAGCTTAGATCAGGTCTATCACATGATTGTCGAGAGTCACTCAGGAACTCCGGATGCAGTCAATCGCATTGAGAAAGTGCTAGTGCATGAATCCCACAGCGAAAATTCGCTGATTCGGCTGTGGAACCGTCTACAGGAGGTCGGTTTTGTGGTTAAGGCCGATGCAGCAATCGCTCAAAGCGTGAGCCATCCATTAGCAGATGTTACTGATTTGGAGTGGAACACAGCCTATCTCAAACGCATAGTGGCTTTTCGTCAGGTCAGAGACGGTGCAGCGGCAATTAGCTGGATCAATGCCCACAGCAGCGGTCATGCCGACAGTTTGGTCACAGCTGACTATGCGGAGAGCCGCCGATTTATCGCGAGGTGTCAAAGCACCTCGATCTACATCAATGCGTCGCCTCGCTTTGTGCGCAATGCTCAGCAGACAGAAGATATTGCCTTGGGCATGTCGAATGGCAAAAATGTGGCAGGCGGATTGATTGGAATGGATGTAATGCGATCGCATCAGCATATTTTCCACAGCCTATAGGCTGAGTCCCTCAACCTTTTCTAGGTCTTTTTCTAACCTTTTTTAAGAAAGCATCAAAAAAGCCTCGCTATCGTTTGACAGCGAGGCTTTTGGGTAGCAGCTTAAGGTAAAAATGCTAGCTATCAGCCTGCGGCTTGGCCAGCTTGACCTTATCGGCTAGCCCAATCGCTTGAAGAGAGCGAATCAGCATCCAAGTGACGTCAATTTCCCACCACTCCAAGCCATGACGAGCCGAATACTGGTAGGTATGGTGGTTGTTGTGCCAGCCTTCGCCAAAAGTGCACAGCGCCACCCACCAGCAGTTAGTAGAGCGATCGCCCGATTCGTAAGTACGATAGCCAAACTTGTGAGTGGCACTATTGACAAACCAAGTAAAGTGATAAACCACCACTAAGCGGACAAAAATGCCCCACACCACAAACGACCATCCGCCCATTGCGTACAGCAGCGCGCCCAAGGCAATTTGCAGCACCAAGAAATACTTATCGATCAGCACATAGACCGGATCGGTATTGATATCTTGTGTAAAGCGGCGAATCTCAGACTTTGCCGGGACATCGTGCAGTAGCCAGCCCATATGGCTCCACCAAAACCCCCGGCCTGAGTTGTGATGGTCACTTTCTTGATCTGAGAAAGCATGATGGTGACGGTGCAGCCCAATCCATTCAATTGCGCCGCTTTGGCAAGAAAGCGAACCGCAGAACAAGAAAAAATATTCCAGCCACTGCGGCACCCGAAAGCTGCGATGGGCAATTAGCCGGTGCCAGCCCAAGGTAATGCCTAGACAGCCTGTAATCCAGTAGAGTATGAAAGCTACGCCCACCGCTTGCCAGCTAAAGTTTGATGGCAGCAGCGCAAACAAGGCCCCGCCATGAATGAATGCCATAAACAAAATAACGGGCCAGTTAAGCGGACGATCAGTCGATTGTGCAATAGTCATTTAGAATCTCAGCGCAAAACATCAAGGCTTATCGAGTGTGCTCGTAGCAGTCAACTCAACCTACTCAAAAGTCAGTGAGCGATTGAGCTAATGCTCAGTTTATAAGCCGGTTGGAACACAAAGCAGATGGATTATCCGAATTATTTAGATACCGCATCAGTGCAGCTAGAGAAATCATCCCTTCAAACTTTTTACCAGATTGACATCCAAGTCAAAAAAAATTTAGCAAAGGTTTTAGCTGCTTTTAGAGCCCACCGAGTTGGTACCCATCATTTTGCCAGCGTATCAGGCTACGGCCATGACGATTTAGGTAGAGAAACCTTAGATCAGGTGTTTGCCCAGGTTGTAGAAGCCGAGGCTGCTGCCGTTAGAGTGCAGTTTGTCTCGGGGACTCATGCCATTGCCTGTGCACTATTTGGCGTACTTAGGCCCGGAGATGAAATGCTTTCAGTCGCCGGGCCGCCCTATGACACGCTAGCAGAAGTGATCGGCACTCGGGGAAGCCATCAAGGCTCTCTCAAGGAGTTTGGGGTTTCCTATCGAGAAGTGCCGCTGACACAAGCTAGCGAAGTAGACTTTGACGAGATTGCTGTTTCGGTAACCGAAAAAACTAAGCTCGTCTTAATTCAACGATCTTGCGGCTACAGCTGGCGCTCTAGCATTAGCATTCATAATATTAACAAAACCATACATTTAGTGAAGCAACAAAATCCAAACACAGTCTGTTTTGTGGATAATTGCTATGGCGAATTTACAGAAATGCAGGAACCGACAGCTGTGGGCGCTGATCTCATGGCGGGTTCGCTGATCAAAAATCCTGGTGGGACAATCGCTACCACGGGCGGTTATGTAGCCGGAAAAGCTGACTTGGTAGAAGCAGCAGTTTGCCGACTGACTGCACCTGGCATAGGCAGCAGCGGCGGGGCCACGCTCAATCAAAATCGACTGATGTTTCAAGGGCTGTTTCTAGCGCCGCAGATGGTCGCTGAGGCAATGAAAGGAAATTACCTACTGGCAAAAGCTTTTGAGACCTTAGGTTACGCCGTTAACCCACCGTCGTCCGTAGCGCAAAGGGAGGTCATTCAAGCCATCAAGCTAGGCTCAGCCGAAAAGCTAATAGCTTTTTGTCAGGCAGTGCAGCAGCACTCACCGGTGGAATCTTATGTAACGCCCGTACCGGCTGTGATGTCTGGCTACGAGTCACAGCTAATCATGGCAGGCGGCTCGTTTATTGACGGCAGTACGTCTGAATTATCTGCTGATGGGCCATTGCGTGAGCCCTATGTGGTGTATTGCCAAGGGGGCACACATTGGACGCATGTGGCGATCGCGCTAGAAGCGGCTGCTAACGCCGTTGGCCCTGCAAACTGAAGGATCTAAGCGGCTATCTAAGCGGCTTCAGAAGTCGGGATGTAAAAATTGAGTGCCACATATTCAGGGCGACAGGCGAAAATAGTTTGACCGTTGACGCGCATCAGCGAAATAACGGTCGAACTGGCCTCTAAAACTCGGTAGTATTTTCCTTCGTGAGACTTTAAAATTTCGCCTGCTCTAACATTCATTTCGCCTGCTGGAACATTCATAGTAGATACTGCATGTAATAAGAATTGCTGATAGCCAAATCTGAAAAATGATTTTTTGGAGAACGAATCTCTTAAGGAATCTCTTAAAAATGAATGACTAGCTCAATGATGCTTAGGCAGATAATGTTTTTGTAGGCGTGTCTCAAAGAGTAGTGGTTTAGGCAGGAGTGTTTCAGGAACTCCATCTATAGATATACGGAGATATCTACCTTTTGGATGTGATCTGGCTCACTCGCGGCCTCTGCGTGTAATATTTAATACTTATTTAATAACTTTTTAATATTTTATTTACATTTGGGTTCAGGAGTATTTCTTCTATGATTACGGTTGCTCTACCTAAAGGTTCGCTGCTCAAAGACAGCATTGAGCTTTTCAAAGCGGCAGGATTCGACTTCAGTGGCTTGCTAGCAACCAATAACCGGCAACTGCAAATTGTCGATAGCAGCGCTCAGGCTAGAGGCTTGCTGGTGCGGGCTAAAGATGTGCCGGTGTATGTGGAGTACGGCCAAGCGCAACTCGGCATTGTCGGCTACGACGTGCTCAGAGAAAAGCAGCCAAAGGTAGCACACTTAGCCGATTTGGGCTTTGGCGGCTGTAGGCTCTCAGTTGCGGTCGCTAACGATAGCGGCTACCGGTCAGCGATGGACTTACCGCCTCATTGCCGAGTCGCTTCGACGTCTGTCAATAGCGCCCGACAGTATTTTCAATCGATTGATCTAGCGGTGGAAATTGTGCCGCTTTCGGGGTCGGTAGAGCTTGGCCCGATTACCGGCATGTCGGAGGCCATCGTCGATTTGGTTTCAACGGGCACTACGCTCAGGCAGAATAATCTCACTGAGCTAGATGTGCTCTATTACAGTACGGCTAGACTGATTGCACATCCTTTAAGCTATCGGCTTAATGACGATGGTCTCAGCGATCTTATTCAGCGGCTAAAGGCAGCGAGTTCAGCAGTGCCGTCAGCTTAAAACACATCGGCTAGAGTATAGATCTCTCTAATTTTTTCAAATGACATCAGCGTCTTCGCCTAATCTCCCGGCTCGTACCCAAAAACGAGCCTCTCGCTCTGAGCCACCCCCGCTAAAGCCGCCTACTGCCAAAGACAGCCCCAGAGAGAAGCGCAGCGACTGGCGACTATTTTTACGGCTAGTGCCCTACATTCAACGTCATCGTCAGCAGTTAATTTTGCCGCTGCTGTTGCTGGTACCGCTGTCGCTAGCTCAAGCGTTACAGCCGGTGCTCATTGGTCAGGCAATTTCGCTGATTAAGCAGGAGAGTGCGGCCTGGGATATTTTTAACGCGATGAGTTTGCGCGCTGGGTTGAATTGGATTATCGGTGGGCTATTAGGAGCGATCGCCACGCGGCTCACCCTAGATGGCTGGCAAAGCTACCAAATTCAAAAAGTAGGACAGCAGATTACCGCTGACGTTCGTAAAGATCTCTTCGAGCATGTGACAGATCTATCGATGGGATTTTTTGATCGTACCCCAGTCGGTCGGCTGATTACGAGACTGACGAGTGATGTCGATGCGCTGGGCGATGTTTTTGCAACTGGGGCGATTGGCATCGTCAGCGACATATTTTTAATTGTGGTGCTGATGGCGACGATGCTTCAGCAGGAGTGGCGGCTAGGGCTGCTGCTGCTGGCGATGCTGCTGCCAGTAACGGCGCTAATTGTCTATTTTCAACAGCAGTATCGCAAGGCGAATTATAAAGCGCGTGAAGAGCTCTCAATTCTCAATTCTGACTTGCAGGAGAACATCAGCGGCATCAATGTGGTGCAGCTCTTCCGGCGGGAGCGATTTAATGCTGAGCTCTTTCGTACGGTCAATCAGCGGTATGTGAGCGCATTAGATAAAACCATTTTTTATGATTCGGCGGTGTCGGCGACGCTGGAGTGGATTGCGCTGGTGGCGATCGCGGGCGTTTTAGCTTTAGGCGGCTCGCTGGTAACCGGCGGCCTGATGGAAATCGGTACGCTCACCGCCTTTATTCTGTTTGCCCAAAAGCTGTTTGATCCGCTGCGCCAATTTGCCGATAAGTTCACGGCCATTCAGGCAGGATTAACTGCCGTTGAGCGTTTGAATGATTTGCTAGACGAACCTATTGTGATTCGCGATGCCCAAGATCCGATCGCGTTGCCAACAAACACGCTGGCTGATAACGAAACGGTCATACCGGGTGAAATCCGCTTTAAAAACGTGTCTTTTGGCTACAAATCTGGCGATGACAAGCTAGAAAATTTGGTGCTGAAAAATTTGGACTTTACGATTCGGCCCGGCGAAAAAGTGGCGCTCGTAGGGCCGACAGGTGCGGGTAAAAGCTCGATTATCCGGCTGCTGTGCCGATTGTATGAGGTCAGCGACGGCCAAATTTTGTTGGATAACGTTGATGTTCGGCAGATTGCCCAGCGGGACTTGCGCGATCGCATGGCCATTATCTTACAAGACGGCTTTCTGTTTTCGGGTGATGTGCAGCGCAATATCACCCTCGGCGAAGACTACAGCTTTGAGCAAGTGCGCCGCGCCGCTCAGCGCACCAACGTCGATACCTTTATTGAAGCGCTACCGCAAGGTTACAGCACGACCTTACGAGAACGGGGCACCAACCTTTCTGGGGGACAAAAGCAGCTATTGGCCTTTGCCCGCGCCGCGATTCGCAATCCAGGCATTTTAGTACTCGATGAGGCGACTGCCAATTTGGATGTAGGTACCGAAGCGATGATCCAGCAGGCGCTCGATCAGCTTCTCGAAAATCGCACAGCCATTATTATTGCGCACCGCCTTTCGACCATTCGCAATGTGGATAGAATCTTAGTGCTCAAACAGGGTCAGCTTATTGAGCAGGGTAGCCACGAGCAGCTACTTGAAATCGATGGCCTCTATGCCAGCTTGTACAAACTACAGATGCTAGGCCAATAGATTCGGAGCCAATGATTCAGAGTCAGCAGATTCAGAGTCAGCAGATTCAGAAGATTCAGAGCCAATGGATTTAGAACATTGGCAACCTCATCTAGATTAAGTTCCATGCTTTGATTTAATGGATCTATTCGCCGAGTATGAGGAGCGCGCTTTTGGTCACGACAAAGCATGTTGAGTTTGATGGGCCACAGCTATTGCAGCAGTTAATTGAGGGGCGATCGCTCACCCCAGCCCAAGCCGAAGCCCTGATGGACGGCTGGTTGACCGAATCGATTTCGCCTATTCTCTCTAGCGCTATTCTCGCGGCCATTCAGGCCAAGGGCGTCACCGGAGGCGAACTTGCAGGCATGGCCCGCGTGCTTCAAGGTCAATCGCTCGGCGGCACCAGTGCAGATTTAGAGCTGCCGTCACCACGCATTGACACCTGCGGCACAGGTGGTGATGGATCTTCTACTTTCAATATTTCTACCGCCGTCACCTTTGTCGCCGCCGCTGCGGGCATTCCAGTTGCCAAGCACGGTAACCGCTCCGCTTCTAGCAAAGTTGGCTCAGCCGACGTTCTCGAAGCCCTCGGCGTAGATCTTGCTGCGTCCCCTGAACGCGCTAAGGCAGCACTTACAGAAGTCGGCGTCACCTTTCTCTTTGCCCGAGGCTGGCACCCCGCAATGAAAGCCGTTGCTCCCTTACGCAACGAACTCAAAGTCCGCACAGTGTTCAACCTTCTTGGCCCACTGGTCAATCCGTTACGACCTACAGGGCAAGTGATTGGCGTCTATGCCCCTACCGTGATTGAACCCATGGCTGAAGCCTTAAAGCAACTCGGCATGAGAGAAGCAATGGTACTGCACGGACGCGAAACCCTAGATGAAGCTGGCTTAGGAAAAGAAACAGACATTTCGATTGTGAGCAATGGCTCGATTACCCCGGCAGTTCTCAATCCTGAGTCATTGGGACTAACACCTGCCCCTTTATCGGCACTGAAAGGGGGAGCCCTCGCAGAAAACACAGCTATTTTGCGCAGCGTTCTTCAGGGAAAAGGAACCCAAGCGCAGCAGGACGCGGTTGCTTTGAATGCAGCGTTGGCACTGAAAGTAGGCGGAGTTGCTAAGGGTCAAACTTTCGAGGCGGCTTGCGCTGATGGGGTTAGCAAAGCTCAAGATATTTTAAATAGTGGAGCAGCCTGGGAAAAGCTAGAGCAGCTAGTCGCTTTCTTGAAGCGCTAAAGCCTACGCTAGAAATATTCCACCAGTCGCCAGTCTATCTCTAGCCAGTCTTGGGTGACTATTCCCAAAAAATCATGTCGGCCCCTACTGCTCTGCGATAGGGGTTATGGGGTTTAGCGATCGCTTTCGCCTCAAGACGTTTCAATCGGATCGCAATGAAGCGGAAGCGCTATTGCAAATTCTGTACCGACGCCCACTTGAGACTGGCAGGTAAGCTGACCGCGGTGCTTTTCACAAATGATTTGATAGCTAATGGCTAAGCCAAGCCCGGTGCCTTTACCCACTGGCTTAGTGGTAAAAAAAGGATTAAACAATCGAGCTTTAACGGATTCTTCCATACCATGGCCGTTGTCTTGAATGCGAATGATCGCAGCTTGCTGGGTTCGCTCTGTTTGAATGGTGATCTTAGGATGGTAGTTGGCCTGAGTCTCGTCAGTCAGATCCTGTCGTTTATCTTCAATCGCATCAATTGCATTCGCTATCAAGTTCATAAAAACCTGATTAAGCGATCCGGGGTAACAAAGTACAGGCAGCATTGCTTGATACTGCTTGATTACTTTAATTTTTGGATAAGGGCCACTAGCTTTGAGGCGACTTTCTAAAATCAGCAAGGTGCCGTCAATGCCTTCGTGAATATCAGCTGGTTTGTGTTCGGACTCATCTAGCCGGGAGAAATTTCGCAGTGATCTAACGATGCTGGCAATGCGCTCAGTGCCCAGCGTCATGGATTGGACGATGTTGGGTAAGTCTGCTTGAATGTAGGGCAAATCGATATTGGCAGCGATCGCGCGAATCACCTCGGGCGGATCAGGATACTGCTGCTGATAAGCCACCAATAGCTCAAGCAAATCTTGTACATAGCTATTCAAATAATCTATGTTGCCCTGCACAAACCCAACAGGATTGTTAATTTCATGAGCAATTCCTGCGACTAGCTGCCCTAGGCTAGCCATCTTTTCCGCTTGGGCAAGCTGCGCTTTGGCCGCCTGAAGATTAAGCTGGT
>JBGTNW010000108.1:0-13180 GCA_041742865.1 Phormidesmis sp. | reverse complement strand
GCGTCCATGATGGGTGGCAGAGCTACTTCCTGTATGACTGCGTTCACAGCCTTTGCAACGCCCACCATTGGCGCGAACTACGCTTCATCGTCGAGCGCTACGAGCAGCCTTGGGCGGCTGAGATGATGACGCTTTTAGTCGTTTACTCTAACAGCTTTTCTTCCCGATTCTTCGCCACACAACTTACATGCCCCCTGAATCCTTACAGATTTCGGGCTGTTTCCGTTCTCCCTTAGGGGCTCAGCAGTTCTGTCGTATTCGCGGCTATCTTTCTTCCTTGAGAAAACAAAGGATTCCCGTCCTTGATGCGCTCAAAAGCACCTTCCTCGGTTGCCCTCTCATTCCACCAACACTTCTGCCTGAGTAGTTACCTCTAAAGTCCTTTAGAGTCTTTCAGCGACTTGTTTTAATCGCTGTAGCTGGCTTTCCATATCCTTTTTTGTCCAACTTGCGGCAAATTTTTGAAAGCCAAAGTTCACTAGCGGATTTGGAATTATGAACTCAAAGCGGTTCAGTAAACAAGTGCCTGGGATATTGTTTTGGGTTTCGGGCTCACATTCCCAGCGATCGCATCCCCGAAAAAAACCATCGAACCCCCACACAATCAGCCCTGGCTGACGCTCTATTACCTTACTCGGCAAGGTTGGGGCCAGTACTGGCAGCTTCAGCTTGAAGTCAAACTGACTGCCCACCGTTGTTCTCCAATCGCCCACCGGCTCACACACTAAAGCAGGGTTCAGCCACTGGTGCATCAGCTTTTGGTCGGTAAAGCAGCGCTCTACCGTCGTGGCACTGGCTCGGATAAAAACAGATTGTTCATAGATGTTGTTCATAGATCTATCCGGCGTTAGATGGCCTGCTGAGCAGCTTGTTCAAAGGCGGCAGTAGCGTTGATAGTGGCCGGTACGTTGAAAAAGGCTTGGGCGATCGCGTCAGAAAACGTAAATGTATCTACCCCTTGCGCCGCTAGCACCGCAATATCTTCAATATCTCGAATACTAGCTGTCAAAATTCGCGTCTGAGACTGCACGCCATTCAGCACCTGCTGCATTTTGACAATCTCACCTCGCCCGTCTCTCCCCGAATCGCTAATCCGGCCTAAATACGGCGCAATGTAGCTAGCCCCAATTGCCGCCGCCATCACAGCCTGATGCACTTCATACAGCGCTGTCAGCGTCACCGGAATCTTTTCGCCGATCAGCCCTACCGCAGCAGCGGTGCCAATCTGCGTAGCAGGCAGCTTCACCACAATGCGGCCATCTGCCTGAGCAAACTGTCTGCCAATCGCTACCATCTGCGCCACAGAATCGCCCCATGCCTGCAAATGCACTTCTTGAGCGCCTAAGTCAAATGCCGCGCGCGCTAGGCTAATCAACACATCTGGCTGACAGCTAACGCCCGCCCGCTGAACCAACAAGGGATTGCAGGTCACCCCATAAAAGAGCCCCATCGGCAGCCAAGTTTTCCACTGCACTACATCAGCCGTGTCAAGATACAGCCGTAAATGGGGTCGAAAATTGGGCTGAGATGTGATCAACGGCTGTGAATCAAACACTTTCACCCCCAATCACCACATCTTTAATCCGCAGACTCGGCCCGCCGCAGCCGACCGCTAGCCCGCTTTGTCCGCCTTTGCCACAGCCACCCGACTCATCCCAATAAAAGTCATCCCCAATCGCTTCAATATTGGCTAAAGTGCTAAAGACATTACCCGAAAGCGTCACTTCCTGCACCGGTTCGGCGACTTTGCCATCTCGAATCATCCAGGCTTCACCCGCTGTAAAGGTAAAGAGTTCGCCGTTAGTTTCGCCGCCAATCCAATTGCAGGCGTAAATGCCGTTCTTAATGCCAGAGAACAAGTCGGCAACGGGGGTATCACCACGCTCAATCCAGGTATTGCTCATGCGCACCAAGGGCGAGTAGTGATAGTTAAGGCAGCGGGCGTTGCCAGTGGGCTGCTCATCGAGTTCGCCCGCTGTCGCGCGTGAGTGTAGACGGCCTGTGAGTACGCCGTCGGTCATGAGCTGCGTTGTGGTTGCCGGGGTGCCTTCATCGTCGTAAAAGTAGCTGCCACGATGACCGGTAGGGGCAGCGCCGTCAAATATTTGCAGATTTTTGGGGCCAAATCGTCGGCCTAAGGTCATGGTCTCTAGCAGCTCTGGATTTTCATAGATCATATCGGCTTCGGAGAGGTGGCCGAAGGCTTCATGGACAAACAGGCCGCTCAAAATCGGATCGATCACGACGGTATAAACGCCGCCTCTCGCGGGCGGCAAAGTCAGGGCTTGGGCAGCGCGATCGCCCGCTGTTTTAACCTTTTTCTCCAGGCCCAGCACGTCTTCATAAGCGCTGCGTGAGCCCACGGTCTCTCGGCCAGTCTGCACCTTTTCGCCTTGGCGGGCAGTGGCGGCAAAGCGCATTTCCAAATCCATCCAGCCCTGCTCAATCAGTGTGCCTTCAGAAGTCATCAGCAAGATCTCCTGGTAGCTGTCTTCGTAGCGCACGCTCGTCGAGGCAATGGTTTTGTGGGTACTGCGCAAGATGTCTGTGTAGTAGTGACAGAGCGCTTTTTTGTCAGCCAGCGACACCAGCCGTGGATCTGTGCCTGTTAGGGGCAAAACACAGCGCGTTTCGACAATTTCAATGGGGGCAAGGCGGGTAATATCGTCGCCAATTAAACGAGCAGACGCGATCGCATCTTCCATTCGCACCGCCAAATCCGCCAGTCGATTAAAGCTTGCAAACCCCCAGCCACCTTTATAGCAAGCCCGCACCTGCCCCCCAATCGAAATATCTTCACTCAAGCCTTCGGGCTGATCATTGCGCAGCCGTACCTGAGCGCCTTGCGATCGCTCCAATCGCACCGCTAAATAGTCCACCCGATGCCTCGCCCGCGCGATCAAATCACTCACCTGATTTTTATAAGCTTCTAAGCTCAGTGGTTCTAAGCTCGGCTCCAAGCTCGGTGGTTCAGCACCTTGCGACTCAAAGCCGTACCCTGCTGCTGTCTGCATACTGCCAAAACTCAAAATGGAATCCTATCAGCTCTATTTTGCCGCGTCTGTAGCAATTCATAAACTAATTCATGAACCAATTCACAAACTCGTATTCGTAGAAATTCGTATTACCATGGGAGTGCTTCATTCAGCAGAGCAACGCCCATGACTGGTGAACTCGGTTACGCTCTTCCTCCGGCCATTCGCCGTATAGCCACAAACTTTCGCCTAATTGGCTGGGCTAGCTTGTGGACGCAAGTCGTGGTGGGCGTGATCTCTAGCTTGCTCTTCATTGTCAATACGCTAGAGCCTAATACCAGTATTTCTAATGCGGGTGCCGATTTATTTCAAGTGTTAGGCGTTGTCTTCATTTTCATCAGCGCCTTTTGGGGCTTTCGCTACGTTCGCTTAGGCCGCAAGCTGCGCACTAGCAATCCCGATTTACGGCCTAAACCTAAAGATGCCGCCCAAGCCGTCCGTCTTGGCATTTTGATCAGTATGCTCGGAATGCTGCTCACGATTATTGGCGCAGAGGCCATGGTCGCCACGCTGTGGCTAAGATCACTGAGACAAGTTGCAACCTTTGGCGGCATTTCTCAAGACAGCTCAGCGTTTATTAATGCTGCTGATATTGCAGTCGTTTTTTCAGTTATTAACACGATGTTTGCTCACTTTATTGGCCTTAGCGCTTCACTGTGGTTACAGTACGTCGTAGATCGCTAGTAGCGCTGCTGGCAACAGATACACGCAATCAAAATCGCGATCCAGGCTGCTGCAAAAACTCTATTTCGGCTGGCGTACTCTGCCGCCCCAAAATTTCATTGCGATGGGGAAATCGGCCAAAGCGCTGAATCACCTCCTGATGGCGAATAGCGTAGTCTAAACCGCCTTTGAGCCCGTCATCGAGATCGGGGCACTCATTCATGAAGGTTTGCATAAGCTGAACGCATTCATATTGGTGCTCAATGTTTTCACTATGCTCAAACGGCAAATAGACAAAAAAACGATGGACTGGAATCAGCCCTTTGTCTGCCCCTGTGGTGACCAAGTGCTGAGCGACGCTGAGCGCATCCGAATCAGTCGCAAAGCTTTGGGGCTGGCCGCGAAACAGATTGCGCGGAAGCTGATCGAGCAGCAGCAGCAAGGCCACAGCAGTGACACAATCTTCAATCCAATCGGCATACTTTCCTGCGGCAGCTTGGTCATAGTCGCCAAGAAAATGCTGGCGAATTTGGGTATCAAAGTCGTCGTTTTTGATAAACCAAGCTTTGCGATAGTGGCTGTAATTGGGATCACTAGGCTCACCAAACCAGAATCGTAAAACGGCTCTAGCGCGATCATTCATAGCAAGAACGGAACATATCGGGCAATCAAGGCTAAAGATCGAAACCAATCCGTTGCGCCAATCGAGGTCAACCGAAGCTCGAAAAAGATGGAACGCTACGATTCTAATATGATGGAAAAGTCGCTATTTGTGAAACCCTTACTTCTTCGCTGCCTTAAATTTAAGTTTCTATGTCCTTTTTACCTATTTTATTGGCAATTATCCTCCTTCTAGCCCTTACTAGCTGGCTCACGGGCTACCGGCTACCGATTAAGCGATCCGCTGGCTCACGGGCTATCGGCAATAGAGGGCACAGCAGCATTCAGCGCGATCGCGGTGTGGCTAGAGGTACGCGCAAGCAGCTTTTGAGCTTGGTCGGCGGCAATGCCGCTGTCGCGCAAAGGCTCGTTAGCGATGTAAGCGCTCGTAATCCCGGTCGCCCAGAGCAGTGGTGCTGGGAAAAAGCGATTTATGATATTGAGCGCGATCGCCGAGCCTAATTCAGTTTCCCTGCGTCCTCATTGCGTCCCTAGGTTTAGTTATTTAGCTTTAATGCCTAGAGCAAATCTACAGACATTTCGCAAAAGCTCACAGACTCTTGATAAGAGAATCCAAGTAACAGCGGTATCGTTGTGTAACGCTTAGTAAAGTGGCATCCGCAAGTTTACAGGTGCAAGCAATCGTGGTTTCATCCGAGCAGGTCGAAATTGCAGGCTAAAATCTCTGAAGGTTAATTCTGACTTAATTCTGATTTAGACTGTGACCGTTATCAAACCATTTTTGTCTATAGATAACAATAATTTGTCTATGTCTGTCTATGGATAACAATAATTTGTCCATAGGTTCAGATAGATACTTTGGGAACATCCGCCACCTTATCTATAAAATTTACACCTAATTTAACCACTACTGTTACGTAAGGATTCTGAAGCATAATGACGCAATCGAAGCGGGCACTCATCACCGGTATTACAGGGCAAGATGGTTCATACCTAGCCGAATTACTGCTCGAAAAAGGGTACGAAGTACACGGCGTTATTCGCCGCACCTCCACATTCAATACCGACCGCATCGACCACATCTATGTCGATCCTCACAAGGAAGACGCCAAGCTCTTTTTGCACTACGGCGATCTTAACGACGGCACTATGCTGCGCCGCATTGTCGAGCAGGTGCAGCCCCAAGAGGTGTACAATCTCGGCGCTCAGTCTCATGTGCGAGTCAGCTTCGACTCACCCGAATACACCGTCGATACCGTCGCTATGGGCGCACTGCGTTTGTTAGAGGCCATCCGCGACTATCAGCAGCGCACTGGTGAAGAGGTCCGTTTCTACCAAGCCGGATCTTCTGAAATGTATGGCAAAGTGCAGCACGTCCCCCAATCTGAAGAAACCCCCTTTTACCCCCGCAGCCCATACTCTTGCGCCAAAGTATATGCTCACTGGCAGGTGATCAATTACCGCGAGTCCTACAACATGTTTGCGACTAACGGCATTTTGTTTAACCACGAGTCGCCGCGCCGAGGTGAAACCTTTGTTACCCGCAAAATCACCCGTGCCTTGGCCCGCATTGTCGCGGGTGAGCAAAAAACGCTCTATCTTGGCAATCTTGATGCCAAGCGCGACTGGGGCTATGCCAAAGATTATGTGCGCGCTATGTGGCTTATGCTCCAGCAAGACAAACCAGATGATTTTGTGGTGGCAACGGGTGAAACCTATTCTATCCGGCAGTTTTTAGATATTGCCTTTGAGTACGCAGGTCTTAACTGGCAAGATTATGTCGCCTTTGACGAGCGCTACTTGCGACCTGCAGAGGTAGATCTGCTGATTGGCGATCCGACTAAGGCGAAAAAACAGTTAGGCTGGGCCCCGGAAGTCACGTTTGAAGGCTTAGTAAAGCTGATGGTGGATGCAGACTTGGAAGCGATTGGCCAAAAGGCGGTGGGCGGCGTTGAGAGAAATGGCTCTGAAGTAGCTACTATCCGTGCTCAGGTCGTTGGCTCTATGGCCTAATGGGCCTAATGGTCACCGTCTTAGGTGAAGTCTGGGGTGAATAATTCGATGTGGGGCTAATTCAAGTAGGTAACATGGAACTAGCAAATAAAAAGATTCTGGTTACGGGCGGAGCAGGTTTTCTGGGTAAGCAGGTAGTTGATCAGCTGCTGAAAGCGGGAGCCGATCAGGCCAATATTTTAGTGACGCGATCGCGCGACTATGACCTTACTCAAATGGATGCCTGCCAGCGCGCCGTCCAAGGTCAAGCTGTCATTATTCACCTAGCTGCTCATGTCGGCGGCATTGGTCTCAACCGTGAAAAACCCGCCGAGCTGTTTTATGACAACCTGATGATGGGCACTCAGCTCATTCATGCCGCCTACCAAGCGGGCGCGGAAAAGTTTGTCTGTGTTGGCACCATCTGCGCCTATCCCAAATTCACCCCTGTCCCCTTTAAAGAAGACGATCTGTGGTCGGGCTACCCCGAAGAAACGAATGCGCCGTACGGCATCGCCAAAAAAGCGCTGCTCGTGCAGCTCGAAGCTTACCGGCAGCAGTACGGCTTCGACGGCATTTACCTGCTGCCCGTCAACCTATATGGCCCCGAAGACAACTTCGATCCGCGCAGCTCTCATGTAATCCCGGCGCTGATTCACAAAGTGCATGAAGCCCAACTGCGAGGCGATAAAACGCTTCCGGTTTGGGGCGACGGGAGCCCAACTCGCGAGTTTCTGTATTCTACTGATGCGGCGCGCGGCATTGTTATGGCCACACAGCACTATTCGGATGCGGCCCCAGTGAATCTTGGCACCAATTCTGAAATTTCTATTCGCGATTTAGCTGAGCTGATTTGCGAAATCATGGGATTTGACGGTGAGCTGATTTGGCAAACCGACCAGCCCAACGGCCAGCCTCGACGCTGTTTGGATACCCAGCGGGCTAAGCAAGCATTTGGATTTGAAGCTAAAACCGATTTTCGTCAAGGTTTGAAAAATACGGTCGAGTGGTACCGCCAAAACGCGGTTTTGCAGCCCGCCTAGGTCAAGTTAGCATCAATGCCGACAATGAAAGGCTGTGAAAGGCAAGCGCACAGGCGGAAATTGATCCCTTAAACTTCTATAATTAGGACGCAGTGATGTAATAGCCAACGAGCTACATAACCGCTGCACTTGCCGCTATACAGAGTTTGGCTAAAAAGCATGGCAGAAGAAAATACGCCCCCAGAAACCGCCGAAAATAAACCTGCTGAGAAAGCCGCCACCGCCAAAAAACCTGCTGCTAAAAAGGCAGAAAAGCCACCTAAACCAGAAGATAAGCCCTTCAACGAGTTTATGGAGCAGCATTATTTGCCCGACCTCAAAGCAGCGATGGCAAAAGCAGGTGTAGCTGATCTGAGCCTAGAATTTTCAAAGCGCCAGATTGATCTGGTAGGGCAAAGCGATCCCAACCCCTATTGGCAGGTGCAAGGCCAATGGGAGGCTGCGGGAGAAGGGCGACGGCAATTTAATGTCGCTTTTATTGATGAAAGTATTACCGGCCAAAAGGTGTTTACCTTAGCTTCCAATGGCGCAAAGTCCAGCACCGTTGAGCAGTTTATGGGGGATGAGCGCCGAATTACGCTAGAGCTGCTAGTGGGCTACACAGTGCAGCGCTTGAATGGCCAAAAGTGGCTGACTCGCAATTAAATCCGCCATCAAATCCACTATTAAACCCGTAAACTGCGCGCAGCCTGTGAGCCGAGCGCAGTCAAGGTAGGCTCACAAAAAACGGCGAAATGATCGCACTGGTGTAGAGAGACTTGGTTTGGTGTAAAGAGACTTCGTGTAAAGAGCTAGTGTAAAAAGTGTCTAACGCCGGTGAAGGCCATGATCACGCCCAGCTCATTGGCGGCTTTAATGGAGTCTTCGTCGCGGATGCTGCCACCGGGCTGAACAATAGCTTTGATGCCAGCAGCGGCAGCGGTACGCACTGAGTCTTCAAAGGGAAAAAAGCCGTCGCTAGCGAGTGTTGCGCCTTTGGCATGGGCACCTGCTTGCGCCAATGCAATGTTGACTGAGCCGACTCGGTTCATTTGTCCTGCGCCAACACCGAGTGTCGTACTGTTGCGTACGACTAAAATAGCGTTGGATTTGACATGCTTAACTACTCGCCAAGCGAAAAGCATTTCAGCAAGTTCGGCGTCATTTGGTTTCAGGGTAGTGGCTATTGCCCACTCTCCCACATCAGCCGCCAAATCATCGACCGCTTGGCTTAAAAAACCACCGGCTATAGTTCTTACGCTCTGCTTTGGCCCCGCAGCGAGATCCGGCAATAGCAAAATGCGCAAGTTCTTTTTCGAGCTCAAAATTTCCTGCGCTGCATCGCTGCATCCCGGTGCAACCACACATTCTAAAAAAGTGCCGGTCAAAGCGGTCGCGGTCGCCGCATCAATGGGCTGATTAAGCGCCACAATGCCACCAAAAGCTGAGGTGCTATCAGCCTCATATGCCTGCTGATAGGCCGTCGCTAACGAACCGCTTACAGAGACACCGCAAGGATTCGTGTGCTTTAAGATCGCCGCCGCAGGCCGCTCACTTTGCGGAAATTCGGCAATGATCCGACGAGCCGCTTCTAAATCAATCAAGTTGTTGTAGCTGAGGGCTTTGCCTTGTAGCTGGCTAGCTGCCGTCCAACCGCTCGGAAATGCGCCGCTTTGATACCAAGCAGCGCTTTGATGCGGATTTTCTCCGTAGCGCAGCGTTTGCTTGAGCTGACCGCTGATAGCGTAGTGGGCGGCCGTTTCGCCAGATTGATTAGATTGGTTAGATTGAGTGAGATATTGAGCGATCGCACAATCATAATTAGCCGTATGCCAAAACGCCTGCTGCGCGCAGCTCACCCGAAAATCTAGCGGCACTTTGCCTGAATTAGCCGTAGCGGCTGCCACATAGTCATCATACTGCTGGGGATCGCACAGTACGGTTACATACTGGTGATTCTTCGCAGCTGAGCGAATCATCGTGGGCCCACCAATATCAATATTTTCAATCGCCTCGGCTAGCTCTACCTGTGGCTTGGCAATAGTCTGCTCAAATGGATACAGATTCACAACCACCAAATCAAAGGCGCGGATGCCGTTCTCCGCTAGGTCTTTTTGATCAGCACTCTGATCGGGACGAGCTAAAATGCCACCGTGAATTTTAGGGTGCAGCGTTTTTACTCGTCCACCTAAAATTTCAGGTGAGCCGGTATAGTCAGATACTTTGGTGACCGGAATGCCCGCTTCGCTAATCGCTTTGGCAGTGCCGCCGGAGCTGACCAGTTCAAAATCGAGGGTTTGGTGAAGCGATCGCGCCAGCTCAATCAAACCGGTTTTATCAGACACACTTAAAAGGGCAAGGCGAGGCATGGGCTCAGTGAAAAATATAGGTGGACAAGTTTAAAAGCGTACAGGCAATAGCGGAGTTTGGCGAAACTCTAGCCAGAACTTTCAACCAGAAATCCCTATGATTGAAGCTGACCTTTTTTAACCGTTTTTCACCCGTTTTTACGGAGCAGGTGCTGTTTGTCTCTACGCGCAATTTCTCTAGTGCCCGAACCTGAATCAGACTGGCTGATTGTTTTACTGCACGGCTGGGGCGCGAATGCCGAAAATGTCGCCGGTCTCATCGAAGCGATCAATATGGTTTCGATTCCCTTTAAAGGGCTGCTGCCAGATGCTCCATTCGATCATCCGATGGTGCCCGGTGGCAAGCAGTGGTACGGCTTCCCACCTAACTACGACTTTCGTCGCCCGCACGATTTTGAGCGTCAGGCTGATTTGCTTGCCAGCCGCCAGCAGCTCCAAGCTTGGATGACATCCCTTCCTGCTCAAACCGGCATCCCCTTAGAAAAAACAATTATGGGCGGATTTTCTCAAGGCGGCGCAATGGCGCTAGATGTCGGCCCCCGATTGCCGTTAGCCGCAATGCTCATTCTCAGCAGCTACAGCCATGCCCCCATTCCCACCTGTATTACGCCTCGTCCGGTGCTCGTACTCCACGGCACCCAAGATCAAGTTGTGCCCTTACCCAAGTCTTTAGATACCCAATCGCAGCTAGAGCGTCAGGGCTTACCCGTCACCTATCAAACATTTGCAATGGGCCATGAAGTCTCTTTTGAAGCCCTCAAAGTAGCCAGTCAGTTTTGTTTGGCGCTTACTCAGTCAGTGGCTCATGACCAGACATAAAATCAAGTCCCTTTAATCAGCCCACGTTAATCCAGCCGTTTTAACATTGTGATTTATTGCGTTCTCTGACGTTTAATTTATGACAACTGATGTTAAATTCAACCATAATTAAAATTTAAAGCAGCGCCTAGAATACAGCTAAGATGACAATGAGTATGATGTTGGTCTACTCTTAAGTATCGAAAAGTCATTCATGTCAAAAGCAAACTGGCCCCGGTGGCTGACTTGGTTGCTGGGCCAAACGATAATTTTTTCATGAAGGGCACTTAGTCGCTGTTTGAAGTTGTTACTAACTAAAATTAGGTAATAGGCCATGCAATCAGCAAAGTATCGTGAGCCCGTTTCACCCGCTGCTACTCATATTCCTCCGGAAGAAATTGCTCAGATGACGCCGGATGACGTTGTTCAACTGGCCCAGCGCCTAGAGCAAGATGCCTATTCGAGCGCCTTTGAAGGTCTGCAAGACTGGCACCGACTCAGAGCGGTGGCGTTTCAGCGGCCTGAATTAGTAGAACCCTATATACACCTGCTCGATTTAGAAACATTCGACGAGTCCTAAATTTGGCGGATTCTCAGGCGCACCCTCTGGTGCATTCTCAGAGCAGCTTGGCCGATTTGACGAAGGTTGTGATTGGCGTTACAGGTGGCATCGCGGCCTACAAAGTGTGCGAGGTAGTCTCTACCTTGGCAAAGTCTGGGGTTCAAGTGAAGGTAGTAATGAGCGATCGCGCTCAAAGCTTTGTCTCAGCCGTCACCTTTGCAACCCTTTCTCGCCACGCGGTGTACACCGACACTGATTTTTGGGCAGCGCAGCAAAGCAAGCCGTTGCACATCCAGCTTGGGGAGTGGGCCGATGTGTTACTAATCGCGCCGCTGACAGCCAATACCCTTGCCAAGCTGACTCACGGGCTAGCGGATAATTTGCTGACCAATACGGTACTAGCTTCAGTTTGCCCGGTGTTGCTGGCTCCGGCGATGAATACCGATATGTGGCAGCAGCGCGCGGTGCAGCGGAACTGGCAGATGCTGGTGGCTGATGATAGATACCATGCACTACAGCCTGGATCTGGGCGGTTAGCTTGCGATCGCATTGGCCTTGGTCGCATGGCCGAACCCACAGAGATCGTTGCTCATCTCACGTCACTACTCCACACCCAAGGCCAGAGAGATCTCAACGGAAAACACCTTTTAATTAGCGCGGGCAGTACCCGCGAACATTTAGATCCGGTGCGATTTATCGGCAATCCGGCCACAGGGCGCATGGGCGTTGCTTTGGCGATCGCCGCTCAGCATCGGGGCGCTACCGTCACGCTCGTACATGGGCCCCTCTCATCAGATATAGCTAGCACCCTGTCTGACAACATTCAGGCCATTGCCGTTACCACAGCGGCTGAAATGGAGCAGGCCATGTTGCAACACCTCGCTCAATCAGACTGGGTGATTATGGCAGCGGCAGTCGCAGATGTGCGGCCCACTGAAACAGCATCTAGCAAACTGGCTAAAACAGATCTCCCTAGCCAGCTTTCACTAGAATTCGTGCCAGACATCGTAGCTCAAATGGCAGCTCGCAAATCCTTTCAGCAAAAAATTGTAGGCTTTGCGGCGCAAACAGGTGAAATAGTAGCCCCCGCTTTTGCCAAACTCCAACGCAAACAGCTCGATGCCATTGTCGCTAATCCCGTAGATTTACCGAACAGTGGCTTTGGCAGTACTCACAACGAAGCGGTAATCCTGTCTGTTACTGGCCGAAAACTTAAAGTTGCCAACACCAGCAAACTGCTTCTATCACATCAGCTTTACGATTTTTTGTTGACCGACGCTTTCTCTTAACCTATCGAACCTTCGATTGGGCCCTTTGATTGAGCCTTTTGATTGGGCTTGAGGCACAAGAAATTAATCGTTTCGGCGGTACCGCTCTACTTAGCTTCACAACAGCGCCGAGAATTTCAAAGATTCGGCAAAATTGTCCGCATAAACACGGGCAGTGAAACGCCCTTATCTATGATGTGGGTGTCTACTGCGCTCAGGGTTCAGCTCCCCTATCTACTGAGAATCTAGTGTTTCTACCCATAAAACAATGCGAATCAAGCTAAGCAAAATTGGCTATTAAACCAATGATTTCTACTGATTCTTTTGAAGCAAGATCATTCATTACACCCTCTCGACCTATTCGCCAGCAAGTTCCTCCCCCAATAAGCGCTGCTAGTCTAGATACTGTGCCTCGACAACCAATTGCTTGGCCAGCCTCTTTGCCTGCTGCGACTAGCTTATTAAAGCGTTTTATCGATATTGTCGGTGCCTTAGTTGGCCTATTGCTGGTGACAGTGGTGATAGTGCCCATTGCGATCTCCATTCGACTCGACAGCCCTGGCCCTATCTTGTTCGCTCAAACCCGCTACGGCTACAGAGCTCAGCCCTTTCGCATGTGGAAATTCCGCTCGATGATAGCGGATGCTGATGCTCAAAAGCACACTGTCAAAAATGAAGCTAAAGGACTGATCTTCAAAAATGAAGCCGATTATTAGACGACACTAAGAAAGGCGCATACCGAGCGCCAAACGACAGCTAGGTTGACGCCGACGCGAAGTGCGCCAAAGTAGCTGTCGCAGCGAAAAAAAAAGACACTAGCAGCGGAACCCAACTACAGAAAGGGAACGCG
>JBGTNW010000107.1:0-15584 GCA_041742865.1 Phormidesmis sp. | reverse complement strand
AGCCAGTTGCTGTACATAGCGATCGCCGCCCCCAGATAGTACCAGTGCTTAAAAGGCGACGCATCCGGTGACTGGTAGCGGCGAATCGCCACCGCAAATGCCTCATCAGTCAGCCCAAAAGCCAGCGGCACTTTCCACCGTTGTGGCAAATGTTTGATGTAAGGCACCAGGCTCACCGAATAGAGCAGGTGCCGCAAATTCACCACAAAAGCGGTCAGCACAACCAACAGCCAACCGGTTTTAGTGGCGATCATGCCCGCTGCAATAAACTGCGAAGAGCCCGCAAAAACCAGCGCCGACATTGCTAAAGCGCCGCTCGCTGAAAGGCCATTGCCAGTCGCCAACGTCCCAAAAATAATCCCAAAGGGAATCGCTCCCACGATCAGCGGCAAAATATCGCGTACACCTGCCCAAAATTCTACTTTCGCAGAGCTTGGCCCGGATGATTGCGGAACAATGGAAAACTGCGAAAAAAGGCCAGCCATAGAAAATCGAGTTTTATCGCCAGTGCATCTAGATCAAAAGCCGGTGAATAAGCCATTTGGCTATTATCTCAAGATTTTATCTCAAGCTTTTGTTTCAAGCTTTTGTCTCAAACTATTGAATGGCAGCTTTTAGGGCTGTACAAAATTCACCTACTGCGGCTAAGCCTTCGGCTGGCGTGCCTTCGGCTAGCCGCTTGACAATCGCGCTGCCAACAATCACCCCATCTGCGCCCCAGTCTTTGAGCTGTTTTGCCTGAGCAGGTTCAGAAACCCCAAAGCCAACGCCAATCGGTTTGGTTGTAGCGCTGTGCAAACTGCTGAGCAATCCTTCCACGCGGTTGGCAATTTCTTGGCGCACGCCGGTAACCCCGGTGACGCTGACTAGATAAACAAAGCCCTGCGATCGCGCCACAATTGCCTCAATTCGCTCCTTCGGAGAAGTCGGTGCGACTAGCAAAATCACTTCAATGCCAATTCCTGCCGCTAGCTGTAGCAAACTATCCATTTCTTCTAGGGGCAAGTCCGGTATGACTAAGCCTCTTGCGCCGGCAGCATAAATATCTTTTAAAAAAGTTTCGATGCCCCGGTTGAGCACCGGATTGTAGTAAGTAAACAAAATAATCGGGGCCGAGAGTTTTGGGCTCAGATCTTTAACTAGCTTCAGCACAGCTTCAAGCGTTGTTCCCTTTTGGAGAGATCGCGTTGCCGCCGCCTGAATGGTTGGCCCATCTGCTAACGGATCCGCGTAAGGCACACCTAGCTCAATAAAATCAGCGCCATGACTATCCAAAACCTGCAACGCTTCAGCCGTTGTTGCTAAATCAGGATCGCCCGCTGTGATAAACGGAATCAGCGCGCATTTTCCTGCTGCGCGTAGCCGATCAAATTGCTCTGTAATAGACACCATCTCTGAAATAGACACCCTAAAAAATTAGACAAAAAAACACCAGCAAGCTGATTTTACGGCGCTGACTCTGCGGCTTGAGTCAATTTCTCTGCCTCAACTTCAGCCTGTAGCTTGGCTAGCGCTTCCGGATCCATTTCATCTAACCGCTTTTGCAGAACGGCCTCTTCGTAGTCTTCTAGCTGCTGATAGTAGGTCATTTTCTTGCTAGCAGCTCTGAATAAATAGGTCGCGGTCCATCCTAAGAGCCCAGCGATAAAAACCACCTGACTCCAAATCCCTGCCGACAGGCTATCTAAACCCGCCCAAGCAAACGCCACGTACAGCAGTCCACCTGCGGCAAAAACGCCAAAACCGATTCCAATTACATCAATTCGTCGCACGGCCAAGCCCTAACTTACGCGGTCTCTGTATCTTTTAGCACCCCTTTTGAGCATTGCACTTTCCATCGCTAGGCTTTACCAATGCTGCGTTTTTCAGGGCCAGCCTTCTCGGCGCTAAACTTCTCGGCGCTGGGGTCGGAAGTTCAGAAAAGGACTCAGCAGCAGCATTCCTGGAAAAAATACTAGCACTAAGCCATAGAGTCCAAGCCGCTCTAAAGAGCTTGCTACGTAAAAACGCTGCTGCACATAAAACAGCAGCGCGCCAGGAATAATCACCAAATACAGCCCGCCCATAACTGCATAAGTTGCCAGCGCTAAGAGGGTGAATGTTTCAAGTGCAGGAAATGCCATGGGTATACATACAGGACGTTTGCTTTATCTATATTAGACCGCTTTAGAGCGGATTAAACCCTAATCGCCGACATTAACTTGCGTCAAAAATTGGTTGCATCTAAGCCCGCTTGGTGGTGCAATAGACTTCTGTGACTAAGCGACTAATCTTTAATCTAGTACAAGCGTTCCTAAAAAGGATGGCGAGAGCGGATTAAAGCAGTGGCTAGTGACACTTTTGGGGGCGTGGCGGAATGGTAGACGCTGCGGATTTAAAATCCGTTGACCGTAAAAGTCGTGAGGGTTCAAGTCCCTCCGCCCCCATTTTTGAGCTGACCATAGATATCTGGTAGCCTTTACAGCTTTTTCAAGGCATATCGGGCAATCTAGGGCTATCCCAGTTGCCAGATAGATTGCGATGGTTGCCAGTGACGCGTTTCAAAATTCAGAGCCAGAGCCAGGCGATCGCGCTATGCCGCTAGCGTTTTATATGGCTCAGCAGCAACTCTATGACGATTTGCTGGAAGCGGTCAGAAAATATCCACCCGTGCAAGCCCTAGCCGAATTTGAAGAGACGTTTTTTGGCTATGCGCACACTGCCGACACCACCGCATCGCCTTTTATTTACAAAGTTCTATTTGCCAATGATGAAGCAGAGTTTCGCAACACCCTCAAACGGGCTTGCTACATTTTTGTCAACAATTGGGATCTGGCTCGTCAGGGCGAGAGCGTGCACGATCTCCTAGCGCTCTTTCAGCATCCGGGTTTAGAAAAATCCACCCCCTCACCTAGCCTCAAACGCCTAAGGCAATGGCTGCGGGATTTTGCTAAAAGCTCAGATTTTCAAGAACTTAAGCTATTCGCGATTCAGCGAGTCGGCCCAATGCACACGGGTAGCTGGAGTAATCGCTACGCGGCTTATCAGCTCACTGCGCAATATGTCAATGAACGCAATTCGCTAGAGCAGCGAGAGGCGGCTCGCACCATGTCACGGCGTCTCAAAAACAAGTTCAAACACGACTTGGCGATGTACACCGCCTTTTCGCAAAATTCTTCACGGATTAATCAAAAGTATACAAACCCAACGGTGCTAGGCGATGAGGTGCTGTGGCTAATCAAAACCATTCTGGTGCGCCGAGGGCAGTATAGCTATCGCAATGTCGCCCGCTTATTTCAGCAGCAAACTTACGATATTGCCTACGAAGACTATAAAGTCAGTCTGATAGAGTACCTGTGCTTTTCTATCAGCCAGCCAGACTTTTTGGCCCTAATCGAAACTAACTTAGGCCCAAAGCTCACTCAGCTTTACCCGCAGCAGGACGCCAAAAATGTCGATCCGTCTTTGAATTTGATTACCTGCAACCGCCTGATTGACTATCTCACGACAGAAGATGAACATCACCCTTCAGGGCTTTTTCTGCAGTTGCTTTCTCAAAGCAACCCTTTGAATGTTGTGATCATTTTGCTGAAAATTGTGTTGATTTCTCCTAATTCTCAGCTTTACTTGGAGGCGAGATTAGCGAATTTAATTGGCTATTACCAGCAGTTTATGGAAGCTGAGTGCCGGGGCATTGTTCAGTTTTTAGAAATCTGTGGCGTAACATTCGCAATTTATAGTGACAATGTAGAGTACAGCTTAGTTCAGGTTTCACCGAGACAAGTTGGCGATTCGCAACTGTTAAACGTAGATGAGTTTCGGATTTTTTCGCTCAGCTTTAGATCTGCGCAAAAACGGGCTAAAGCTGAGCTAGGGCAGCGTCAATCACAAATAGAGCCATAAGGCTTACTCTATTTCTTTTAATTCTGTTGTTTCAACTAAGTTGAAGTTGCCCTTTACAGCGGCTGCCATCGCCGCTTGGTGAACCTGTAACCAGGGAATGCTGTGCGATCGCGCCATTTCAGCACAGTCTTCGTACTCCGGTTGCACATTCAGCACGGGTGCACCTGCGTGCGATCGCGCTACTTTTACGGCAATGTCACCATAGGCTGTACTCACGGTGACCATTTCCCGTATCAGCACTGATCGGCTTTGCTCACTGCGACGAATGCCCAGCGTGGTCGTTTCTCGAAATAGCAAGGCTTCACAGTGAGCGATCGCTGATGTTGGGCACAGCACCGTCAGCAAAGTTCCGAGTCGATTCTTTTTCATGGCCACAGCTTGCGTAAAGACATCTACCGCACCTGCTGCAAATAGCTGCTCAAAAACATAGCCAATCGCTTGCGGTGAGATATCGTCTAGCTGCGTTTGCAATTCCGTAATAGTTTCTGTTTTGAGCGAGGGTTGAGGCGGTGCGATCGCGGCCACAATAGCTGACTTTGCTGACGGTAAATCATCGACAGTGCCAATCCAAAGCCTCAAAATATTAGGCACAAACAAATCTCGCCCGCCTGCGCCTAAGCCAATTTTCTGGAGGGTAAAACGAGGGGGTGGGCCGAATGATTCTGCGAGGGTAGCTGCGATCGCACAGCCCGTTGGAGTCACCAGCTCTCGATCTATGCCATTGCCATACACCGGAATCTGGCCACTTGCCATCATGTTTAGTACCGCTGGTACTGGCACCGGCAATAGACCATGTTCGCAGCGCACCATTCCACCGCCCGTAGGCAGCGGCGAACAAATCCAGCGATCCACCTTCAGCCAATCGAACCCTAGGCAGGTGCCTACAATATCTACAATGGCGTCGGTTGCCCCGACTTCATGAAAATGTACCTGCTCGGGCGAAATGCCGTGCACAGCCGCTTCGGCAGCGGCTAAGCGGCGGAAGATAGCGAGGCTCCAGGCGGTGACATTAGGGGGGAGATCGGCTTGCTGGATGAGGGTCTCGATTTCAGGCAGGTGACGGGAGGTGGGCAACTGGGCGTGAGAATGGTCGTGGGCGTGAGAATGGTCGTGGGCGTGGTCTTGAGGATGATTGAGAAGATCTACGTAGACTTTGGTGGCGATTTGGTGGTTGCGGTGTACGGATTCAGCACGGAGGTGAAATTCATGCTGAATGCCTAGACGGGCGAGCTGCTTTTCTAGATAATCCAAAGGAACACCCGCATGAACTAATGCGCCCAAGCACATATCGCCCGCAATGCCAGTCGGACAGTCTAAGTAGGCTAACGTTTTCATCCTTGTATCATTCCAATTGCAATCCCAAAATGTAACCAAACCTGACTAAACTTGACTATGGCAACTCTTTATAATATTCATTCTAAAACACCTCAAAGCCGCGAAATAGAAGCCGTTAAAGCCGCGCTTAGACAAGGCGCAATTATGCTGTACCCCACTGATACGGTGTATGCGATTGGCTGTGATCTCAATGCTAAAAGCGCGATTAAGCGAGTAAGACAGCTTAAGCAGCTAGCCAATGATAAGCCGCTGACTTTTCTGTGCTCGTCACTGTCTAATATCGCTAGCTACGCTCATGTCAGCGATCCGGCCTATCGAATTATTAAGCATTTAGTCCCTGGCCCATATACTTTTTTACTCCCGGCGACTAAAGCGGTGCCTAAGCTAGTGATGAACCCTAAGCGGCGGACAACCGGTATTCGGGTTCCCAAAAGTCCGCTTTGCAGTGCTTTGATAGAAGCACTCGACAATCCAATTATTTCGACCTCAGCTTTATCTGTGATTCGTAATTCTACTGAAGACGACATCAAAGCTTTATCAAAAGCCGAGTTGTTTGACCGGATGGAGAAGCTCGTAGATGTAATCGTAGATAGTGATTCTGAACTGGGCTATCAAGTGTCTACGATTTTAGATCTAACGGATGACTCTCCTAAAGTGATTCGGCAGGGGCTAGGTTGGCAGGCAGCAGTCGAGTGGGGCGCGGAGCTACAGAGTTTATAGGCTTTTGTAGACTCTCTGTTTGAGGACTCTATAGGGTGAGGACTCTATGGGTTGAGGACTCTACAGGCGGCATCTACAGATGCGTAAAATATCTGTGGACTTTGCTCTGTAGATGACCTGTCTATAGGCAACACTTCTGTAGACTCTTGAGCCAACTGTCATAGTCGGCTCATCCCTCTCAAACAAGTGACCGTCTGCTGTTCAGAACACTGAAAATCTCGTTTTATAAAGCTCTCAGGTTGATCGATGAAACCATACGTTAAAGCCGATTTGGTTTATGCCAATTCTTGTGTGACAGTTGGTTGGGATATTGCCACATTCTTTTTAGCGGGCTGAATCAACATTCTCTAGAGTGAACCTGTTGAATCCGGAAAATCGTCACTAGCCTGTTAAGTTCCCAGGCTGACTTTACGGACTACCCCCTCAAGCTGACTCGCGCACTACCATCTGCGCATCACCACAGAGACTTATGAATACATCTACACTGTCTCATCAAACCAAGCTGTCTTATCAGGCTCATCAGACTCATCAGACGAATCAATCTAGTCAACCGCATCAGCCTAACGTCCCTTTTTATACTACGGAAAGTCAGAAGAGTCATCAGGACAAACTTCCTAAAAAACTTACGGCAGTCAATGATCTTTCGTCTGATGGCGATACCCTGCCAGCTCTGGCAGAAGGCGATGAACAAACGCTGTGTCCGGTTAATCAAAAGCTGATTGATTTTCTCGCAGCTGAAATCAATGCTCAAATTTCCATTAGTCCAAAAGTAGTCAACGCGGTTGTGACGCGCCTAGCTATTGAGGTAACACGTATTTGCCGCAAGAGCGATCGCATTCAATCGTCGGGTGAGGTGAATGCTTGGCAGCAGTCGCTAGCTGAAAACCGGGTTAAAAAGTATCTCGATTACTACAAACTCGGTTCGCATCAGGGTCGAGCTGAGCTGCATAGTCGGTTGAGTGCGATCGCCTATCGATACATTGCCCCGGCGAAAACGCAGCTGGGCTTTCAAGGGCGCTGTACGCTGTTAGAAGATTTTCTGCAAAGCTTTTATATTGAGGTGCTGAATGCGTTTCGCCGAGAGAATCATCTCAATGCGACCTATACGCCACGGACTCGCCTAGAGCTATCGGAGTATATGGCGTTTAGTGAGCACTATGCCAAGCGCCGGATCTCACTGCCCGGTTGCTACAATCAACAGCTCATTGTGTTGAGAGCTCAAGCGTTTGCTCGGCGGCTACCGGCGGAGACGCCAGTGGATATTGAGATGGCGGTTGATTCGCCTAAAAGCACTGATGAAGCGTTTTTCCGATCTCCGGCGATTCAGCAAATTCGGGAAAAAATGGTGGCAAATGCGGTGGATCCGGCTGAGGAGGTTTTGCGCGATCGCATTATCACTGAACTCATCGAATACTTGCAAGGACAAGATCAGCAAGCCTGTGTAGACTATCTAGCCTTACGGCTAGAAGATATGGCCGCAGCTGATATTGATGACGTGCTAAAGATCACAGCGCGTGAGCGAGACTATTTGCAGCAGCGCTTTAAATACCATGTGGAAAAGTTTGCTCAGTCTCACCGTTGGGAGCTGGTGCATCAGTGGCTAGGTGCTGATTTAGATAAAAACTTTGGGCTTTCTCCTCGTGAGTGGCAAGTTTTTATGGCTCAGCTGACTGATGAGCAGACGCAGTTGTTAGTTCTCAAGCAGCAACAGCTAAAAGATCTCAGCAGCGGCCCTTCGGATATTGCTATTGCCCATCAGCTAAACTGGACACCCAAACGGGTAGAGCGCCGCTGGAGCAAGCTTATTAGTCTTGCTTGGAAAGTGCGAAACCAGCATTCCAAACTGGCCACTCAATGAAGTTATCACGAGCGTAAACAGGGCAACAGGAGATTGGCAATCACAGAAGAACAGTTCTCTGCCCAATCCCTATTCAATCCTTGGGAGCTCTGTCGAAGGATCTGTGGATGGGGGTATGGGAAGATTTTCGGGTGGCCCGTCAGCTTCTCCTTCTGGCCCTATTTCTGAGCTGTTGGATGGAAGGCTTTCTAATGGGCTTTCTGGCAGGTTTTCTGGCAAGTTTTCCAGGGGAGAGGAGTCCAGTGGATAAATTGCGCCAGCGCGACAGTCTCTGAGCCAGATCTGTATGGCTTGACCCACACTGCCTTGACTGTTTTCGCGAGGAGGCAATAGGGGGCGAGGCGATTTGAGGTTGTCTATTGCGGAAAACATCAGCACCAGTCGCCAGCCATCTGAAGCCGGTGTTAGCAGTAGCCAGTGGTATTCCTGCACTTCCTGAATACTGAGCCTATTGAGACCCAAGGGCTGGCTTGAATACTGGCCTGAATACTGGCGAGATAGCGTTGTAAAAAAAGCCTGTGTAATTTGTCCGCCACTGGTGGGGGAAGTCGTCAGCACATAGTCATTTAAATCTAAAGGCTCTAGCTCAAGCCGTCCGGCAATTAGCACCGAAGAGGGACGGTAAGGCTCTCGCATTGAGCCCGATTCTACTCGCCGAGCCGCTGACTGATCGCGTGGTAGCACCGCCACCGAGCGCTGTAATACCCGATTGGTGTAGCTTGGAATATCACGAATCAGCAATGCCATCAGCGTTTCTATATCCGTTGGGCAAGCAGTGTAAGGCCGTAGTGGCGCGTAGGGGCGTTGAATCGGCGTTTCAGGCAGTAGTTCCTCAGGCAGTAGTTCTTCAGATGCTACAAGCGCAGAGGCTTTTTCTAGGGCGATCGCCTGCAGAACTACTCCAAAAATAGCCAAACCCGCTGCCATCACCCCTGCCGCTAATAACCGCTGCCTGCTCATCCGATAGGTTCCTTTTCACTGAGCTTTTCACTGAGCTCTTCACTGAGCTCTTTGCAAACCCGTGCAAACGCCGCTGTCGGATCATCCGCTTGAGTAATGGGCCGACCCATCACTAAGTAGTCGGCTCCGGCTTTAATGGCTTGAGACGGGGTGAGCGATCGCTGCTGATCGCCCTTCGTTGCCCAAGTCGGTCGTACGCCGGGGCACACCAGCCAAAAATTATCTGGCTGGCTAATTTTGAGGCTTGCTTTGAGCAGGCTGGCCTCTTGGGGTGAACAGACCACGCCACCTAAGCCGCTGGCCTGAGCGAGCTGCGCCATCTGCTGCACATAGGTTTTAATTGCTACCGGTACCTGTAGATCAAAAGAGAGCGATCGCCCGTCGATGCTTGTCAACAGCGTCACCGCAATCACTCTGGGCGCGGCGCATCCCGCTTGCTGAGCGCCTTCTTCAGCCGCGAGCTGTGCGGCTTGGAGCGCGGCGCTGCCAGCGGCGGCGTGGACGGTCAGCAGATCTACCCCATATCGACCTGCGGCCCGACAAGCGCCTGCCATCGTATTCGGAATATCGTGAAACTTAAGATCCAAAAAAATGCGCTTGTTTCGCTCCTTTAGCGCCTGTAAAATCGCGGGCCCGCTGCTGACAAAAAGCTCTAGGCCCACTTTCCAAAAGATCACCTCAGGAATGGCGTCAATTAGGGCGATCGCGTCCGCCTCACTGGGCACATCCAAGGGCACAATAATTCGCTCATTGCCAGACATATTCCACCTGCTCTTAACTCTCGGCTACTTTTTGGCTGCTTTCAGCCGCAACTGACGGATCAAGTTGCTAAAGCACCAGCCGCACAAACTTTTTTTTGCCGACTTGTAGTATCTTGCCGATCAGTTCTTCACGACTCTCAAATGTTAGGGTCGGATCCGCTAAGCGATCGCCATCCAACTTAACCGCACCACTCGTAATATGACGACGTGCCTCACTGCTGCTAGCACACAAGGGTGTCGCCCCCAATAGATAAAACGCCTTGGCCGGAAAGCCCACCTGCGCCAATGAAAACTCTGCGACTGCTTCAGCCGCCTGCGCCTGCCCCTGCACCAGCGTCAGCGCATCCTGCTGAGCCTGCTGAGCTGCCTGCTCACCATGAAACTGACCGGTCACCACTTTTGCCAACAGCTTTTGCTGCGCTCTAGGATCGGCAGGTAAGCTCTCCAACGGCAAGTTGGTCAGATGCGTAAAATACTCTCTAATCACCGCATCTGAAGTCTTCTCCAGCTTAGAGTACATCGAGAGCGGATCTTCTTTCAGGCCCACATAGTTGCCCAGCGACTTGGACATTTTTTGATTGCCGTCTGTTCCTAATAACAGCGGCAACAGCATCCCAAATTGAGGCCGCTGCCCAAAATGTCGCTGCAAATCTCGCCCAACAGCCACATTAAACTTTTGATCCGTGCCGCCTAGCTCCACGTCCGACTTCAGCGCTACCGAGTCGTAGCCTTGCAGCAGCGGATACAAAAACTCATGTAGGTACACAGGTGTTCCCTTCTCATAGCGATTGGCAAAGCCTTCTTTGGCCAGCATTTGGCCCAGCGTCATCGTTTTCAACAGCGCTAGCATTTGGCTTAAATCCACCCCAGCAAGCCACTCAGAGTTATAGCGAATCTCTAACCGTCCCGGCGTCTCAAAATCTAGAATAGGCCGTACCTGATCTATATAAGTCTCAGCGTTGGCCTTTACCTCTGCGGCGCTGAGCTGCTTACGAACCTCAGCGCGATCCGTTGGATCGCCAATTTGCGCGGTAAAATCACCAATGAGCAGCACTGCCGTATGGCCTGCATCTTGAAAAGCCCGCAGCTTGCGCACCACAATGCTATGGCCCAAATGAATTTCTGAACCAGTCGGATCAATGCCGAGCTTGACTCGCAGCGGCTTACCTTCTTGCAAACGAACCCGCAAATTGTCGTCACCCGTAGCTGAGTCAAGCTGATCGGGAAACACTTCACTGACACCTCGATAAATGTCGGTAAATTGTATAGGAATCTCAGCCGATGAAGATGCAGCAATCGCTGAAGCAGCAGTAGAAGTCATGGAAATTGTCAGGGTCGATAAGGTCGAGGAAATCGGGCAAAACAGAGGCGACGCCAATGTAACTCTACCCTTTAAAGAGTGTGTAAAACCACAGCCTTAGCCAGTCAAAAATAGCGCGCGCACCGCTGCGTAAAACCTCGGATTTTGGCCATTGACCCCCTAAATCTTAGAAAAAATTCAAAAGTAAGACTAGACATTCGTCAGAGATCATCTATATTTACCAGATGCGCTGTCCACAATTTATGATATACACTGCTCACACTTAACAATTTTCACCCGACTGAGCCTTAGCCCCCTTTGAAGGAAACATCGTCTCCCTGTGTCTACTAACACCTACCGTAAAGTACGCTCTCGCCCACGTCGTTCCGACAAGTCACCTCAAGTTCTTCGCTACATTCAAGATGTGGGTCAAATTGGAGCGGCCACTTTACTGACAGTGACCATGCTAGGTAGCTCTGTGATTGCAGGTGGGTTAGTCGGCTTAGCCGTGAGCTTTCGCAACCTGCCTGATGTTCGCGTACTCCGCAACTACAGCCCCTCAGAAACCAGCTACGTTTACGACGTTAACGGCACCTTACTGGACAGCATTCACGATGAAGCCAACCGCGAGGTTGTAGACTTTAACAACATTAGCCCCAACCTCAAGCGTGCCGTTCTTGCTATTGAAGACAGCTACTACTATAGCCACAGCGGCATTAATCCCAGCGGCATCGGGCGAGCAGCATTAGCTAACCTCGGAGCCGGCTCAACTGTACAGGGCGGCTCGACCGTCACTATGCAGCTCGTCAAGAACCTCTTCCTTTCACCCGAGCGTACGCTGAGCCGCAAGCTGGTAGAAGTCGTTTTGGCGATGCGGATTGAGCAAATTTTTGAAAAAGACGATATTTTTGAACTCTATCTTAATCAAGTGTACTGGGGTCACAATACCTATGGGGTTCAAACCGCTGCCCAAAGCTACTTTAATAAGTCTGCCAAAGATCTGACTCTAGCCGAATCTGCCATGATGGCCGGACTCATTCAAGCGCCAGAGAGCTTTAGCCCTTTTGTTGATTACAATACGGCTAAGCAGCGGCAGCGCATCGTATTGCAGCGAATGCGCGAACTGAACTGGATTACTGCTGAAGAACAAGCTGCCGCTAAAGCCCAGCCAATTGCCCTGGGCAACATTACGTCGTTTCGCTCTAGCCAAGCCCCCTATGTCACCGATGCAGTCTTAACAGAGCTGACAGAGCAATTTGGCGCTGAGGCCATGGCCAAAGGCGGAATGCGCATTCAGACCACGATTGATCTGGAGATGCAGAAAATTGCGGAAGATACCGTTGCCGATAGCTACTATCGCTTTTTTGGCGGTGGCGCTTACGCAGATCAAATTGCTTTAGTCGCGATCGACCCGCGTACCCACTTTGTCAAGGCATTGGTTGGCGGAGTAGACCATGAATCCAGCCAGTTTAACCGCGTAGTACAGTCTAGACGCCAACCCGGTTCAGCCTTTAAGCCGTTCGTATACTATGCGGCTTTTGCTTCTGGTAAGTTCACACCTGACAGCACTATTGACGATGCATCAGTCACGTATCCTGATGGCTACAATTACTACACCCCCAAAAACTACGATAGTTCGTTTATGGGTAGTATGCCGCTGCGCAAGGCGTTAGAGATCTCTCGCAATATTCCGGCAGTCAAGCTTGGTCAGGCTGTTGGAATTAACCGCATTGTCGAAATTGCCCGGACGCTGGGCATTAAAAGCCCAATGGATCCAGTGATTTCACTGCCTTTGGGGGCCGTTGACCTGACGCCTTTGGAGCTAGCAGGTGCTTATGCTACCTTTGCAAGCTATGGCTGGCACTCGGATCCGACGCTGATTATGCAGGTGACCGACAGCAGCGGCAATGTGATTTTAGATAATACGCCTAAGCCTCAGCTTGTGCTCGACTCTTGGGCTAGTGCGGCCCTTACTGATGTGTTGCAGGGCGTAATTTCTCAAGGAACAGCAACCAATGCGCAGATTGGCCGTCCAGCAGCAGGTAAAACAGGCACGACTGATTCTCAGCGCGATGTTTGGTTTGTGGGCTATGTGCCTCAGCTAGCAACGGCTGTGTGGGTCGGCAATGACGACTATCGCCCGCTGAGTAGAGGGGCTACGGGCGGCGGCTATGCTGCGCCGATATGGCAGTCGTTTATGATGCAGGCGCTGCGCGATGAGCCGGTTGAAAACTTCCGATCACCTAGTGAATTTGTGCGTCCGTAAAGGCCCGTAGAAGCTCACGAGCCAATGTTGCGAGGCTTGTGAACCTTACACATCACTGACGTCTGATTTCATCCGCTCTAGGGTCTGGTGCATTTGGTCAAACATTTGCTGGGGGTTAGTGCCAAACTGACTGAGCTGAGTTTTGAGCTGCTCCATGGTCATTTTGGCCATAAAGTCTTCAGATAGCTCGAAGCGTTTCATGAAAATGCGATAGCGATCCATCACCGATTCCATTTGCTCAATGAAGATTTTTTTGCCTTTTTGATCAAACTTGCCGTAGTTATTGCCAAGCTTCATCAAAGACTGGTAGTCCTGAAATAGCTGCATGGCTTCTTGCTGCACTAGGTCTGAATCAAACATTCCCATAACTATCACCGCTGCGAGGCACACGACCTAAGCCAGCGACCAGCGGCTTAAGCGAGTGTGTACATTTTAATCTATAGATACAGCGTAAAAAAAACTGGTTGCCCCGCCTAGGTGGGGTTTCCTCACTTGGGTGTGGGTGGACTGGCTGGAGAGTTTAAGCGCTTAGAAGACTTGGAAAATTTGGCAGGAAAGGTCTGTTGTGGATTTAGGGACTGCGCTGTAGGAGGCGGCCAAGCCAAGGTTTTTGGGCTGTTTCTTTGGCGGCTTCTGGGGTGGAACAAGGAATAGCGTCTTCTGCTGAGATACCTAAGAGCTTGCCGTATTTTTGGGCGGTTTGATGGGTGGGTTTGAGTTTGAGGGCTTGGCGAAAGTGGGTTTTGGCCATACCTGACATTTTTTGCTTGTAGTAGATTTGGCCGATCATGGAGTGGAGTTCGGGGTTTTGGGGCGTGAGCTTGAGGGCTTCGCGGAGTTCTCTAATGGCGCTTTCGTAGTTTTGCTGGCTAAGGTAGGTTTTGGCGCGAAGGGTGTGCTTGTAGGCATAGTCGATTTCAGGGGCGATCGCTGCGGGTTCTCCCGCTGTGACATGATCTGTGGATAAGCCCGTGGGAATGGCTGCTGACGAAGTTGCCGTAGGCGTGAGTGGATTGACGATCAGCCCTGTGCGTTTGGGGCGAATCACTACGTTCTCCATCGTGCGCAGGAGAAAGACTAGGTTAAGCTGGCTAATTTCTAACGCGTGAGTATGGAGCGTTTCGATTGAGTGAAACTGACTTTGGGCTAGTTGGCTGAGGGCCTGCTCGTAAAAAATGTTGACTTCGGTTTCGGTAATATGAGCGAGTGATTGAGCGCTGTGAAAGGTCGGGATGAGCTTTTCAGTTCGAGATAGATGGCGGACGCGAAGACGCAGGGTCGAGAGCATTTCCTGACGACCGTTTTCATGTTTGAGCTTTTGGTAGGAGGGGTTTACAATACGCGCAATCACTTGAGCAGCGATCACGGGATCTAACGGTTCTCCTATCGGTGTATGGGTTTGGGCATGGGTCGGCGCATCTAGCGCTTGGTTTAACCGCTGGATCTCAGGGGCGCTGGTTAAAGCATCAGGGTGTAGCTGCTTTGCAATCTGTCGATAGCGTTTGACAATGCGTTTTTCGTCAGCGCTGACTGAAATGCCTAGAAGTGCAAACGGATCAACGTCAACCAAGTTTGTCAATTCAGTAAAAAGTTCAGCTTTTGACATGAAAAAAAAGCAGCCCACGCTAGGTATGTTTAAAATGCCCATTCCTTTTATTCAAATGCTTATTTACTGATGCCTACCCCTGCTAACTATCGTAAAGTCGCGATCTCGCTGGCTTTTGCAGGGGCGCTGCCAACCCCTTTACCCTTAGCTTGGCTGCATAAGTTTTATTTGGGTCAATATCTATGGGGGGTTGCGTATCTGCTGCTAGCACCGACTGGGATCGCGCAAGTCGCCTGCTGTTTGGAGGGTATTTGGTATCTGAGCCAAAGCGATGATGCCTTTGGCGATCGCTTTCCAAAGTCGCCGCTAGCGGCTAACCTCGGTGCGAGTCCTGAAGTGATTTCAAACTCGGCAAGTAGTACAACAAGCCCCGATCAGATCGCGGCTCAAGTAGCGTCGGCGTTACGAGATTTGGATCGGCTACGGCAAGAAGGGCTGATGACGGAGTATGAATTTGAACAGAAACGTCGGCAGCTGCTAGGAAAAATTTCGTGAGGCATAATCTAAAAGATAACCAAAAGAGCGTCTCAAAATTAAACAGGCTCCAAAAAGAGCCCCATACTTAAACAGTCTTTGACTAACGTGCCGCTGTGCTCAAAAATTTTTTAAACCGGGTTCATCCGCTGCGGCGATCGCTCCAACAAGACCCTTACTACCGCTTCCGATCTTTTGCAGAATTAGATCTCGCGGCTAGCTGGGGTCTGCGCATTGAAGCCAATACGGCGAGTATCGATGACTGGCTGCGACTGCCGGGGATATCTATTCATCAAGCCCGCTGCTTGTACCGGCTCACCCAAAGCGGGCTTTCATTCAACTGTATAGAAGATGTCGCTGCGGCCTTGAGCTTGCCAGTACGGCAAATTGCGGCTTGGCAAAGCGTGTTGCAGTTTTGCTAT
>JBGTNW010000106.1:0-10055 GCA_041742865.1 Phormidesmis sp. | reverse complement strand
CCCAGCAAATTATGACACTCAGGCCGCTCCGGATTATCAAATTCTAAGCCCCGCTGCGGATCAGTTTTGGCCCGCTTGATTTTCTTGGTAATCACCGCCGGTGCATCGGTCAAATCAATTCGGCTCTGATCAGAAGGATCAGATTTGGACATTTTTTTAGTGCCATCGGTCAAGCTCATGATCCGCGCGCCGTCTTTACGAATCAGCGGCTCCGGCACCTTCAAAATCGGCTTGTCTTCACTGCCAAACTGAAAATTCAGCCGTGCGGCAATATCTCTTGTCAGTTCCAAATGCTGCTTTTGATCTTCTCCAACCGGCACCCCATCCGGCTCGTACAGCAAAATATCAGCCGCTTGCAGCACCGGATAATCCATTAGCCCGACGCTGACGTTATCTCCCTGCTTCACTGCTTTTTCTTTAAACTGAATCATCCGCTCTAGCCAGTTCAGTGGCGTAATGCAGTTAAAAATCCAGGCTAGTTCACTATGCTCGGGCAGCTGCGACTGCACAAAAATGGTCGATCTATCTGGATCAATGCCGCAGGCGATGTAGGTTGCGGCAATTTTGAGCGTATTTTCAGCCAGGGCTTTGGGGTCGTGCGGCACCGTAATCGCGTGCAGATCGGCCATGAATAAAAAGCACTCATGGTCTGCTTGCAGCTCTACCCAGTTACGAATAGCACCCAGGTAATTGCCCAAATGCATGTCGCCAGTGGTTTGAATACCTGAAAGGATACGGGGCTTGGCCATGAGTTTTTAACCGGGATGCCAGTGAGGGGTCGCCCTGATTTTAGAGGAGCTTTTGGCTGGCGTCCAGTAGCAGCGTTTAAAGGAACTCAGGCGCTATTCAATTTCTGCTTGCAGCACAGACTTATCCTGCGGCCCTAGCGTCAGGGCTAAGGGTCTGTCTTTTTCAAAGGCTTTGACGGCCTGCCGATACACGTCGTAGTCAGTCGGTAGGGTTTGGGGTTCACCGGCTTTGTTAAAAGTGATGGCGTAGTCTACCGATTTTATGACTTCGGGCGATCGCGGCGTTTCTCCTGGGCGCTGCCGCGCTTCAATGACATCGACAGTCGGCTCCGGCGGCAGTACGGGCCACCACAATCCTTGACTATCAGGCCCTGAGCCAGCAGCCTCGGGGCGAATGCCGTTAATGTTAGTTACGGTAGTGGCCTCAAACTGCTCTAGGCGGCGGTCATTGGGGCGATCTTGGCTGATGCTGCGAGGCACATATTCGACTTGCCAGGTGTAGGTGGTTTTAGCCGTGGCTTCAAAGTCAGCGATCGCATCATAGGCATTCGTGCTGACTTGGGTGCAGCCACTGAGCACGAGGCCAATGGATAATAGGCTGCTCACTGTTCGCTGTGGAATAAACCCAGAGCGAGGTGACTTTTGGGTGGCGTGATTGCCTGTAAAACCGTGCATTCATACCGCCTTAATTTCTGCGCTATCAGCTTAGCGCTCCCTGCACTTATGCGCTACTTACGCAGTGCGCTGTGTCACAGGTGCTATGTCATAAACGCTATCTCATAAACGCCATGTCACAAAGTGCACTTAAAAGTCTAGTTAGAAAAGTGATCCAAGACTTCTCTGACGACACCGCTTTTGCCGTGACAATGCACTCTAATCACCTCTCCGGTCAGCATTTGGGTGTCTTTGAGCTGCTTCACGCACTGAGTGACGGAGTGATCAACGTAGCTGGTGATCGTGACAATTAGGTCGCAGTTGCTGATTTTGTCCTTAATCTGACTGCGGCTGTTGCTCACAATGCTGTGTGGCGGAATGTGAACGCAGCGCTTGAGACCGTATTTTTTCAGTTCTTCACTGACTTCGCGGTGGGTGGTTTCGTGGCCACCGATGAGGGCAAGAGAAATGTTGGAAAGATCTATGGATAGATCGGATAGATCATCAGTAGATAAATCAGGATCGGATAACAGATCGGTGGATGGAGCGGGAGGAACGGGCCGTGGGGAAGCGGGGGAGGGAGAGAGCGGGACGGAAGAAGACGGTTGAGATCGGGAAGGTCTTTTTTTGGCGTTGCTTTGAGATTGGGTTTTGTGGGTTTGAAGGGCTTCTATTTTTTGGTTGAGAAAAATAACTTGGCTTTCTAGGGCTTCGGTTTGCGCTCTGAGTTCTCTGTTTTCAGCTCGGATGTATTTGAGCTGCGATCGCAGCTTTTGACTGTTTACACTCAGCTTTTCAGTTTCTTCATCGGCATAGCTCAATAGCTCATCCATATCGCTCTGAAGCCGGTCGTAGTCAGTTTCTAGTCGCACTAAGCGCTGGGCTAGCAGACGTTTTTCGAGCCGATCTTTTCCGGTAGCGCCATTGAGGAGGAGCTGAAATGGCTGAAGCAGAGCTTTGAGCATAGACCCCCGGAAGATACTGGTTTACTCCACCATAACGGCTTCGCTTAAAAAGCGATCCCCCTAAAGGCGCTCAATTAGGTTTCGTTTGATTACTTTTGGTTGCTCAATTGGTTGCTCAATGAGTTACTTAAGCTTAAGTTGGCAGCAAAGGCGCGGATGATGTCATCGAAGCTGTGATCGCCTACAAACCCCAGCGATAATGCCCGACTCACCTCAAACCGACTGGGCCAAGTGGCAACGATTTGGGCGATCGCCGGATCTGGCTGATGTTCGATTTTGCTGACAGCTGCTGTGCCGGCGACTCGCTCAAGCGCTGCTATCATCTCCTGCACCGTAACGGTCATTCCGGGCAAATTAATCGTCCGGTTAGCGCCCCATTGAGCAGCACCTAGCGTCAGCGCGTGAATCAAATTAGTGACCACCGCTTCCGGGCTAGACAGCCACAGCGACAAGCTCAAATCAACCGGGCAAATCGCCGATTTACCCTGAAGCGGCTCTCGAATCAGGCTACTGACAAAAGCAGACGCCGCTGCATTGGGTTGCCCCGGACGCCCGCAGACCGTCGGCAGCCGCAGCACTCTACCATCGATAAAACCCTTGCGGCTGTAGTCATTCACCCACAGCTCCCCAATCGCTTTTTGAGTGCCATAAGACGACTGGGGCCGAACAGCGGTTCCATCCGTAATCACGTCATCTGCATCAGTCAATAGCGGGCTGCCAAAAACAGCCAAAGAGCTTGCAAACACAACAGTTGCACCGGGCGCTTTATGTCTTGTAGCCTCCAACACATGCCGAGTCCCATCGCAGTTGACCGCCATCCCTAAATCAAAATCAGCTTCTGCCTGCCCACTCACAACCGCTGCCAAATGATACACAGCGCTCGTCTCCGGCTGTATCAAAGCGTTCGCTGCCTGCGGATCGCTCAAATCAACCTGCACGCTATTCACCCTCGAATCCTCAGCAGGATTTGGGGCTATCACCACATCTGCCAGCGTCAGGCTTTCAATATTGAGATTCGCGCTGTTGAGCAACTGCTGAGCTAGTCGCTGTCCTAAGAATCCTGCGCCGCCCGTAATCAGAATATGCATGGCATTATCGGTAGTAAAAGCTGACATTTTTGAGCGCAATTAGCCGGGATTGATTGAGCCGGTAGTGATAGCTAAGGCGTCGCTTGAGCTGATCTAACGCGGGATGGTTGGGCCTCGTGTTTGGCACCTGATCAAGGGTATCAATCGGTTGAGCGGGCCTCGAAGCATCCAGATGTTTACTGGCTTGATTGATCGCATCTACCCAATCAGGGGCGGTGATTGTGAGGTTTGCTTTGGCAGCAGCGAGGCCAATGGCGTTACCTTCACCGGAATGCAAGCCATTGAGTTCTAAGTAGCGAGCGAGTCTATCCCACTGATAAAAGAATTCACTGGCTTGCTCATCACTGGCCGAAATGGCAAATAAGGCTTCGCCGACAAAGGTAATGCCCTGAGGATCGAGATCTAGCTTGTGAGCAAGTTTTCTGAGATGGCCTAGTCTGACGGGGTTGTATTTTTCTGAATGGGCCACCATATTGGCAAGATAGGAGCCTGAGATACCAGGCGATTGATCGATGCTATCCGGCAGCGGCCCCATGAGCTGAGTGTCAGCGTCAATTTGAATGACGACTTTGAACTGCTGTAGGGCTCTGGCGATCACAAAGCGTTTGTCGTGGTAGCAGTGCAGGACGCCTTTTTTCTTGAGCTTGAAAGCCAAAACGTTAGCGCAGTCTCGAAAAGCCTCGGGATTATCGGTGCCGATCACCAAGGGGGTATCCGGTGAAAACTTGGCCACGTCAGCTGCTAGGTTTTTAGCCAGCTGCTGATATTTGGGCTGGAGGGCGAGTACGCTGAAGCAAACTTGCGGATCCATTGAATGACTCCTTTGAATAATTCCTTTTGCAGGATTCCTTAGAGAAGTGCAGTCCAATCATGACCCAAACCGGGATGATTCATAACAGATAATTTCAGCCAGACTTGCTATATTACTACCGACAGCAGAAAATAACTTGAGGGTGAAGTATGAAAGCACTGGCCATAGCGCAACGTACCTGTTTTACGGTTCACATTGCTTCACTGATTTTTGGCTTAGCCGGACTTTTGGTGGTGCTTCCTAATACGGCACTGATTGCTCAGCTTCCTGAGTTTGGCCAGCAGGCGTTTCAGTGGTCAATGGTTGGCGGCGGCGCGGTGTATATGATATCAGGGGCGATCGCTGTCTCTATTTATGCCTACCGCAACTTAGGCTTATGGCACTGGCTCAGCTTTATGCTCCCGGCGCTAATCGTCTCAATCGGCGCTGAGCTGCTGGGCACGAGTACTGGGTTTCCATTTGGCCAATATCACTATCTGACGGGCTTGGGTTACAAAGTCGCGGGGCTTGTGCCCTTTACCATTCCGCTCTCTTGGTTTTACCTAGGCTTTAGCGCGTATTTGCTAGCCTATATGGGCTTGGTAGGCTTAAATCGGCTCAGAGTCCCGGCGGCGGTTGCCCTAGGTTCTCTCCTTTTAATGTCTTGGGATTTTGTGCTCGATCCGGCCATGAGCCAAACGACGATGCCGTTTTGGGCCTGGGATCAGCCGGGGGCGTTTTTTGGGATGCCGTATCAAAACTTTGCTGGTTGGTTTGGCACGGGCGCTGTGTTTATGGCGATCGCGGCCTTTCTTTGGAGCCGTAAGCCGCTAGAAACAGAAGGCTTACCCTTGGGCCTGCCGCTCGCCATTTATCTCAGCAACTTTACGTTTGCGATGGTGATTAGCTTAGATGGCAAAATTTACTTTCCGATTTTGCTGGGGATATTGCTCGGCGTCTTGCCCGCTTGGCTGCTGTATCGGTTTGCCATTGGAGAAGATGAAAATGCGATCGCAACCGGTCACTTTGAGCGCTTGGCCGTGCCTAGACAGGGCGATGTATAGGTGACTTTCTCAGATCCCACAGCCGTAGTTGGGGTGATCGCTCTGACGCTGATTGCCTTACAGCTACCGGCTACCTGTTTGCTACTCTCACGTCTGCTGCGAGGGGCTAGGCGTCAGCGCCCCCTACAGCCGAGATTCAATCCAACCGATCCAGCCGATCAGGCAATCGTTAGTATCCTTGTCCCGACGCTCAACGAAGCGCATCGAGTTGAGCCCTGTTTGATCGGTCTATCGGGTCAAGGCGAGGCTGTTCGCGAAATCTTGGTCGTCGATAGTCACTCAACTGATGGCACACCCGCTAAAGTAGCAGCGCTTGCCCAAAAAGACGCCCGCATTCGCCTCATCACTGACGAGGCGCTACCAGATGGCTGGGTCGGTAGACCCTGGGCGCTGCACACCGGTTTTTTGCAAAGCGATGCCAACAGCGACTGGGTGCTAGGCGTGGATGCCGATACGCGACCTCAACCGGGCCTAGTCGCTAGCTTGCTGCATGAGGCCCAAACGCAGGATTACGACATGCTGTCGCTGTCACCTCGATTTATGTTAGGTACGGCTGGCGAATGGTGGCTACAACCGGCGCTGTTGATGACGCTGATTTATCGGTTTGATTCAGCGGGGGTGCAGTTGCCGGGCGCTGAACGGACGATGGCCAATGGGCAATGCTTTTTATCGCGGCGCACGGTGCTAGCTGAGCTGAAGGGCTATAGCTGTGCGGCAAGTTCTTTTTGCGATGATGTGACGCTGGTAAGGGCGGCGGCGCGACTGGGCTTTAAGGTGGGCTTTTTAGATGGGGCTGAGGTGATCAGCGTGCGGATGTATGAGGGCATGGCTGAAACTTGGTCGGGATGGGGGCGATCGCTCGATCTCAAAGACTCAATTTCACGCGGACAGCTCTGGAGTGATCTGTGGCTGCTCATCAGCACTCAGGCGCTGCCACTGCCGCTGTTAGCGGTTGCTCTCTTGGGAATTAGGCTCTACGGATGGCAGAGCGTTGGATCGCTGATGCTGTTGGTGGCGATCGCCCTCAACACCTTACTACTCCTCATCCGCTGCGGAATGCAAGCTGCCGTAACCAACTCTTACGACTGGTCTAACGCCAGCTTCTTTCAAGCTTTAAGCTTTTGGCTCTCACCATTGGCCGATCCTCTAGCCGTGCTCAGAATCATCCTTTCCGCCACTCAACGCTCCATCCAGTGGCGCGGACGAACCTATCAATCTTCTGCTCAATCATTGAGCCAATCCTCTGGTTAATCATCTGGCGCGCGGTAAGAGAGATTTAAAGCCGGATTAGCGAAAGATGCGGATAAAGTCGGTAAGTCCTGATTTTGTCAGTTAACGATTACCCTGAAGCGGATGAATCCATAGGAATTGCTAGGAACGCCGTCGCCTGTAGCATTAGGCAGATCGCTCAAGTCTACGACAATGGCACCATTGGTATTCGCCCCACCACAGCCCACGGTTTTACCGGGAAAAGCACTGCTAGGATCGATACCGGGCGCAAAGTAATAGCCGCCAATACCGTTGTTATTGCCGCCAGTGTCGGCGATTTCATCGCCATCGTTGACGTTAGTGAGGGCGACATTAAGGCCATTAAAGCTAACGAAAATGCCGCGATCACCCGGCCCAGGCGCAGCCGGTGTGCTGCTGTTAAAGGCGGTAGGGAGGAAGGTGGTGTTGAGGGGGATGCGATCGCAAATTAACAAATCTCTCACAGGCAAAGTTCCATCAGATAAAAAGGAGAGAGTGTACTCAAGCTGATCACCAGGTCTGACCATCGTATTAGTCATCGTCCCATCTGCAATCCCGTTTAGATAGCTTTCTACTGTACCGCCGCCGATAGTTGCCGCCGTCGGTGGCCCCGGCCAATTAACAGCATTGTCGTTGTCATCGAAGGTGCCAGTATCCACAAAGCTATTATCAAAAAGCTGTTCGTTGGCCAGTCCTCGATTAATAGCGGTTATCCGCTTGATCAGCAACACATCGGCAAAAGACAGTCCGCCGTTGATGGTGGTGACCGCGCTGTCGGTGTTGTTAGCCAAATTTGGATCGGTAATATCCGCATTGCGGATGGCCGTTGCTGAATTGGTGATGTTGCCAGATGGCGCAGATCTAACAATCGTGCCAGTGACCGTGTAGGTGGCTACGGCCTGATTGTCGAGATCAAGCGTAGTATCGATGTTGTTCCCAGTCCCGTTAGGGGTATTACAGCTACCGGTTCCGCTGGTAATAACGCAGCTCCAGCTGACGTTGCGCAGTACGCTGGGAACCAAATCTTGAAAGCCAATACCCGGCTCATTGCTAGGGCCATTGTTCGTAACAGTAATCGTATAGGTTAGAGGATCGCCAGCGTTGGCAGTCGCTAAGTCAACCGTTTTATCAACAATTAAATCAGCCTCTTGCAACAGAATGCCGCCCTCTAGGTTGACATCGGCAGAAGGGTAATAAACCCAGGTATCAATACCTCGGCGATCGCCAAAGTTATTGGTAAAGCGATGGGCACCGCCTGAGCTATCAACGCCCGTCAGCGCCTGACGAGGCGTCGGGCCACCCCCATAGCACTGAGGATTAGCAACACCCGCGCTAGTATTGGTTTCACCAGCCGAGCACACCGAGTAATCGGCCCCGGTATTGCGATCATCATAATAAATATTGAAAGGATTGTCCGATGCGCTAGTGGGGCCAGCTGGCTGGTTCAGCCGCTGAATAATCAGGCCATTGTTGTGTTGCTCGGGGTCAATCATAGGGAAATGAACTTCCCCCGCATACAGATTGATCCTGACATTGTAGGGAGAGCTACTAGCGGGCACCGAAGCCCCATTACCATCTCGGCCATCCCAAAATACAGTATTAGACCCGATCTGAGCCCTACCGATAAAGGTGCGGTCGTTACCATTGCCGTAAATGTTGTCACCGTTGAGATCTAATGTGATGGTGTAGCTAGTAGCTGCAGTGCTATCAAAGCTCAACGTCCCCCCTAGCGGACTGGTTCCGGCCTGCCCGGAAGTGCCTTCAATGCCCGTAAATTTAAAATTTGTCGGCACTGGCGGCGGTAAAGGTAAGCTGTAGAGCCAGGTGGGGCCAGTAGGTGAGTTTGCGGAGCTTGGCATACTGGCATCCGGCGTACTGATAAACAGCTTATGGGTCACAACGGTGCCGCTGTCAGGAGAATTTGGATTTTGGAAAGAATAGCCCGGTGGTAAGCTCCCTGGGTTAGGGCCAGTGAATTGTAGAGAACGGAAAATAGGATTGCCGTTTTGATCGACAAATCCGTTTCGATTGGCAAACAAAATAAATCCGAAAGGATCTAGTCCGTTGAGGTCAACACGGTACTGGTAGCCCTCTTGAGTCAGTACTCGAAACTGCGAGCTTAATGCACGATTATTTGCGCCGATATTGAAGGCATAGTAATTGGCATACACACGCCCCGGTATCGCTGTTCCCGTGCTCGATCTGACCGTCGCATCCCAAGCTGAAACAACGCCTATGTTATTCGGCTGAGTCCAGTTAGCGTTTCCTGCTATAGCTACTGGATCGGCAGTACTATTGATGTTAGGGCTAACATAGTCAATTTCCCAAATGCCCGTTTGCCCCGCCCCCACCGTCACTGTACAGGGCACAAACGTACCACCGCTGCCATTACCGGGGCCTGCGACTTCCTGTGCTCGGTTAGCAATGAGGCCAGTAGCCCCACAAGTGCCTGCTGTATTATCAGGTCTGCGGTAGTTAATGACACCAGTGCCGATCCCAACTGCGCTCGATCCCAGGTTAATCGTCTCACCTTCTTGGGCATACACTTTGATAATGGTTCTTCTGCGAATACCGGCGTTTAAAGTTGATCGAAACTCAAGGTAGGGACGGTCTCCGCCATTACTTACCAACTCTCTACTGCCTTCTGCGTAGGCCGCCGACCCCTCAAGACCGGCTAGGCAGATCAAAAAAGTGAAGGCCCCCAAAACGCTGAAGTATCTTTTCTTACCCATGAAATGAAACGTCCTTTAAGCCAAGCAGGCATTGATCAAAAACCACATGCTTAGTTATTCCCCATCTATATTCTTTATGAATCAATTGTTCTTGTTACATCTATGTCTGGCTGTGTTTATAGGCTTACAGCCTCTTTTTGGGCTCAAGTTGAAGGTCATTTTCTTGGGTGAAAAAGATCAGCTCAACGCCGCGCACATCGTGAAAAACAAACTCAACTCGGCGGTTGCGGGCCAAGTTTGTTCGATTTGTCTCGGCAACTAGCAGCGCTGTTTCACCAAAAGATCGCAATGTCATGCGCTCAGCGCCAACGCCCTGATTCAGCAAATAGCGGCGAGCATTTTCGGCCCGACGGCGAGCTAAGTCCTGGTTGTAGTTTTGGCTAGCGCGTGAGTCGGTATGGCCGTGCAGATCTATCACGATGCTGGGATACTGCCTGAGCACGTCAGCAATTTTGTCGAGCACCGCCGCACTTTCAGGACTGATAACATCTTCATCGAGGGCAAAGTGAATATTTCGAGGCACTTCTAGCTGAAGCGTATGGGGTATGCCTGGGACTTCTGTTGGCGGTGAAGTTGGTGGAGTTGGCGGCGCTTCGATAGCGGGTGGCGTGGTGCACTGGGGCATTTCTATCGGTTCAGTCGCAGCCGTGGCGGCTTCAGGGTTACTGATGGAGCGAATCAGGGTGTTGCTGGCAGGTTCGGAGGTGCCGTAAATCGGGTCAGTTGCGATCGCACTCAACACCTCTCCTGCTTTCAATTCATCCA
>JBGTNW010000105.1:0-3815 GCA_041742865.1 Phormidesmis sp. | reverse complement strand
GTAGGCATTGCCACCGGGAGAAACAATGTCAGGGCGCTTCTGGAAGAGCTGATCGCCAGCGGTTTTGACGATGCGCTCACGAGACTCAGTTAGCACCTGAGCAATGCGAACACGACGCTCACCAGAGGTGACAAACCCCTTGATGCGATCTAATTCGCCGGGGCTGAGGTAGCGGGCCTCAGCGTCAGCACTCACGATTGACTTCGTGACTATACTCATTAATGGATTCCTCCGAAAGAATAAACCAGATGAGTTTCACTGGCTTTCAAAAAACAAATAGCTGAAATTGGTGAATGACCTTCTGTTTAAGCCTCTAGCTAAAGCCGGTTAAAACTTTTGGCCAAGTGCTGTTGAACTCTAAAGTCTGTTGAAATTGACAGGCTTTGTAAGAACCTGATTTTCTAACCTCAGTTTTTCTAACTTCAGCTTTTCTAATCGGTCGCCTGCTGGTGAGCAAGTTGTTCAATTTTTTAGCTTTAGGATTCCAGTCAGCTCAATCTTGGTTGGCTCAGCTACCTTCCGTAAACATTTTCCGGCATCGAGCTTACCTTCTTAAGGCTTCGGCAATATTTCGTAATAAATATCCTCAGTTTTAGCAAAAAGCTTTGTCTCATCTTGCTTCTATTGAGAATTTCACTGAACATACTTCACGCCTCAAAGGGGACTTGCTCATTACGCAAATCCCCTTTGACAGGTCACAATCAGTGATTCATAAAGCAACTAGCTTTGATCTATAGCACCTGCCAGCAGCGGCAGTTGCTCTACAGGTGTTGTTGAGCTCGAGGCACTAAAGCTGGGCACAACTACGTCGCTGCTTTGTTTCGTCAAGCGATTGTACAAGATCTCCGTGTTGGGGAAGTTAGCCGCAGGGAGCGTCGGGAATCGTCGGTAAGGCACGGTGTCTTCTCCAAAGTACTGGGCGTATTCTGGGGTATTGATGAGGGCTCTGATAAAGCCTCGAATGCCCTCGGCAGCGAGAATTTTGTTGTACTTGCGAATTTCGAGCTGATCTTGAGGGGCGCGACCTAAGAAGTGCTTAGTGCCTAGCTCAATCACTTTAGTGTTGGGATAGGGCGCGTAGAATTCCTTGATGTAGAGCCCTGAACAACCAAGTCCTTCAATGAATTCTTTGAGGTTGATCTCATTGTTGCCGAGCTTGCTCTCTAGCTCCGAAAATTCACTGCTTTTGATCACGTAGGGCGCAATGTCACGCTCAAATATCTGCCGGTAAGCGGCTTGAGCAACGGTTTTAACAGCGCTCTTATCGAAGGTGTTGGTGAGCTTAAAGCGCTTGGTTTGTTCTCGCTGAACGCTGACACCTTGGCCAACGCGCTGCTTGACTTCGGGGATAGGCCGCTGGCTGGTGACAGCGCCTAGCTCAATAAAGCGAGGAGTCGTTTTTTGCTCAACGCGAGCGCCAGTGTCTTGAATGGAGCCGACCCGGAGCGATCGCCGCGACTGCCCCGCTGGGGTCACATAGCGCTCATAAGGCACCGTGTCTTCCCCAAAGCATTCAGTGTACTCTTGCGAATCGATAATTGCATCGACTAGTGCATAGAACCCTTTCTTAGCACAGATATCAAAGTACTGATTGGTTTCATTGCGGCCATAGGTTGGCCGGCCGAGCAGACGGCGGTGGATATATTCTACGGCCTTCATCACATAGAGAGAAGTCCAGTAGGTACTGCGAAATGCCTCTGATTTGGCCACCGCTCTCACGAAGTCGCGGAGACTAATTTGTCCCGACTCCAGCTGACTTTCTGTCGCTGTGAGCCGCTGCCCGGCGTACACATCGCGGCCAAACACCTGACGATAAACCGCCTTAATAATCGCTTGAGTCGATTTTTCAGTGTACTTAATGCTGGTGTTATTACCGGTGTAGGCTGTCTGCTCTAGCTTGAAGACTTTTGGCCCAAGAGAACCCGGTGCTTTGGGTCTAGCGGCTGGATTGCTGAGCTGGTTGTCAATTCCCGCGCCTTGGCGAATCAAAATGCGACGGGTATCTTTGTTAAAAGGAGCCGGTCGATTGCTGGGGTTGCGCGTCTCTTTCGGGAAAATTGCTCCGAACTGAATTTCGAGCGGGTCATTACCCGATCCGTAAACGTGCTGGTCAGGTAAGGGCTGATTGTAGGAGGCAAACAAAGTAACAAATTGAGGCACCTTTCGGAACGGCGCACTGTAGTTAAACAGATCTTGCTGTGCGCCCCAATTTCGACATTCTTGCGCTTCTTGGCCTAAGCCGCGAATGTAAGGAACGGTTTCTTCGCCGAAGTAATCAGCGTATTCTTGCGAATCGACTAGCGTATCAATCAGCGCCGCTAAACCGCCGTCAGACACGATAGAGAAATACTTTTGCACTTCTTCTCGTGAGCTTGGGCCGCGACCTAAAATATGACGAAAGGCCAATTCCAGCGCCCGACTGTTGATAAAGGGCTCAAAAAACTGCTTGCGATACAAAGGCGACTTGGCTAAGCGACGAATGAATTCCTTCATCGAAATCTCGCCATTTCTCACCTTGGATTCCAAATCTGAAATCGACTGAGAGTAGGCGCGGGTAATATCGCGCTCAAATACCTGCCGGTAAGCAGCTTTGACGATATCGTTTTTTTCCACCCGCGAAAGACCGGGCTTCATGGCGTATACAGGCCGGTTTTCTGAGGCGTTGTAGTAGATTTGGGGAAGCTGCAAACCCTGCAAATCTTTAGAAGCGCGCTGGCGCACCTTATTAGAAGGGGTAGGGCCTTTAAATTCGGTGAGCATCACATCGAAGTACTGACGCAGAATCTCTTGAGCGTCGTTGTCACCTTTGAAGTAGCCAATCGAGGCTCCTCTCATGCTTTGCAGCGCCACAATGGTCGCTGGAGTAGAGCAGGCGTTTTCGATGATTTCGCGCAGGCCGCGAACGTTCACCTTAATAATGTTGGGATCGCCAGCAACGACCGCGTAGGTGAGGTAGCGCAAAAACCAGCTCATGTCCCGTAGGGACTTTTGCATGTTGCTAGGGCCGTAGCGCGCTACGTTGATGGGCCTAAAACCAGCCGGGGCAACGCCTGTATCCGGATTGTTGATGAGCAGGTTGCGAACGCTGCTGAAGATGCCGCCCTTGTCATTGTCATTTCCGCCGCCACTGCTAGCGACAAAAGTGGCCGTACCTAGTTTGGTGGCTTCTTTTTGATCGAGAACGGTGCCGCCTCGGGTCATTTCAACGGGTTCGTCGGCTTTCTCGAGGTAGGCTAGCGCCGATCCGCCTGTGAAGATCCGGTTGGCCGCTTGGGAGACAATCAGTTCGCTATAGCGAGTGAGGGTTTGAGCAATTGCCAAACGCTTCAGGCCAGAATTAAAGAAAGTTTTGAGTTCACCCAGTTCGGTGCTCTCCATGTAACGGTCTTTTTGCTCCGCTTGAGAAATCGTTGAAGCGGGCAGGGTTTGATAGAGTTGGGGCCGTGCTACAGAGCTTCCGCCGCTAGCTGTCACTGTCATGGGTTCTCAAAGACTCCCTAGATAAGAAATTAGGTCGTTAAATAAAAAACTGAATCGATCTTCAGAGTAAAACGATTTGGAATAGCCACTGCGCGATTGTTAAGAACCGTATTATTGAGGGCTATGTCAGCTTCGAGAAAACTCTAGAAATAGTTTTTCCTGGCTTGCTGTTACCGATCATACGAGACGCCTGAACTCTCTGAGAGAAGAGATAAGTTTTGTAAAGTTTAATTTCCTTTCCTCTCGTCTGGGAGAGGGGCGCAAGAGATGCTAGAAAGAAGACCTCCTTATATATCAAAGCAAAGCAGCGGCTATGGCAGAGTCTTCTCCCGCAT
>JBGTNW010000104.1:0-2633 GCA_041742865.1 Phormidesmis sp. | reverse complement strand
CAAGCGCCGTTAGAGGAAAGCGAAGGTGTTCAGGCTACTCATACCATCGTGAGTTATAACATCGGCTATCTCTCTGGGCTAGCAAACAATACAACGGCTGAGACAAACAGCGCTTTTTTTGAGGCGAATTTGCAGCGGGTGATAGCGGCGTTGCAGGCAGTGAAGCCGGATATTGGGGCATTTCAAGAAATTGATTTTGACTCAAAGCGCTCTTATCACGTCGATCAAGCGAAAGCGATCGCTCAAGCTGCAAACCTGACCAATGGGGCGATCGCCATTAGCTGGGATAAAAACTACGTGCCGTTTCCCTATTGGCCGCCCACGGCGCAGTTTGGCAAAATTGTCTCTGGTCAGGCGATTCTCAGCCGTCGGGCCTATCCAATTCAGCGCAATCACCGCTTTGTGCTCGAAAAAGTGGCTAGCAATCCGGCCTACTACAACGCTTTTTATTTAGACCGATTGGCCCAGACCACTGAAATTACTATGGGTGGCAAGCCGCTGATGGTCATCAATGTGCACTTAGAAGCCTTTGACGAGCCGACGCGGGTAAATCAGACGCAGTTTGTCAGATCTATTGCTGAAGACTATGCCAAGTCCTATCCGGTGATTGTGCTGGGTGATTTTAACAGTTCGCTGAATCGCCCTGAAGAGTCAGCCTTTTCAATCAACGTTATGAAAGGCTCCGAGCAGTTTGCCTCGGCAGTCCCAGAATCGGACTGGGGGGCGATGCCAACATTTCCGTCCAATCAGCCTGAATATACCTTGGACTACATTTGGTACACCCCGAGCACGATCGAAGTGGTCAACACTGAGGTAATCAGTGCAGCCGGCGAAGCGTCGGATCATCTGCCGTTAATGATGGAGTTTCGCCTGAAAGAATAAGCGCAATCGATAGGGTCACAGGTTCGGTTTGCAGTAGGCTGAGTCGTAGCGTTATCACCTATTGTCGTAAGTTTTTTGTTTTAGGTTTTTTGTTTTAGGTTTTTCATGCTTGGCCTTGCCATTCACACCAGCAGCCCCCAGCTTGGCCTCATGCTTCAGTCGATAGATCTGGGGCCTGAAGCCATCAGTCGTTATCAAGTTTGGGATCTAGGGCGCGAGGTGTCTAGCCAGTTTCATGTCAAGCTGATGGACTTTGTTGAGCCTCATAACTGGCAGGATTTGAGCTTTGTGGCGGTAGCCAACGGGCCGGGAGGCTTTACGGGCACCAGAATTGGCGTCGTTGCCGCGCGAATACTGGCGCAGCAGCTAGAGATTCCGTTGTTTGGCGTGTCTTCTTTGGCCGCTATAGCGGCGCAATCAATGGCGAGTCAGCGATTGGCCGCAGATCAAGATATCGCCGTTACTCTACCTGCTAAGCGAGAGGCGGTATACGGCGCAATCTATCGGTCAATAGCAGGCGACTTTCAGGTTGTGCGACCCGATGCGGTCGTGGCTGAAAGCGCCTGGGTGGAGGTTGTAAAGCAGTGGGAGCGGCCCTTACAGCAGGTACAGATGGCGGTAGGTGGGGCCGCTGACGCGGTGACCGGGGTCATGGCATTGGCTGAGCTGAGCTGGCGGCGGGGCGATCGCCCTGAGTGGCCCTCCGTCATGCCCTTTTATGGCCAGCATCCGGTAGATCAGTAGCTGTTTATCAGCTATTTACCCCGATGTTTGTCATCAAAGCGCCTGCTTTTCCACCGCTGTATTTGCTTTTCCTCTACTGTTGTTTTTGCTCGATCACAAGCGTTAGGCTCACCCAAGCACCGGTAGCATCGTAACGGCGAATTAGGCGCTGTCGAGTGTGGGCATTGAGCAGCCAGCCTGATTCTAGAAAAAACGGTTGGCGTAGGGCGATGCGTGGGGGCAAGGTAGCTGATGCGCCGTCCGGTAATAGGACGAGCTGTACAGCTTGCGAACCATCTTTAAAGGAGATGGTTTGGCCTCTGATCTCGCCAATTGAGCTGATGGCGGGAATGCCGGGAATTGTCAAAGTTTGGCGGATGGATTGATCGCTGATTTTTTCAATTTTAAGTTGAGTCGATTGGCTTTGCTCAGGCTGCAAATCGGCATATTGGGTAATGGCAATTCCTTGCCAAGTCCCGATGAGATCTTCGAGGGTAAGCGGTGGTCTCTCTGGGGCACTCGAGCCTTTGAGCTGTTCGCGGATGAGGGTGAATTGCTTAAACTCGCTGGCTTTGTAGAGCTGCACGAGACGGGAGCGGCGATCACCGTTAATCAAGCCTAGCTCTGCGCCAAACTCTGAAAATGGCCCCCACTGAGTAGAGCCTTGAGAAAATGCACCATTTTCAAAAAAAAGCGTAGAGCGGCTGAGCGTACGATATTCCAATACTTGAGTTTGAGCAGGCGCTCCCGGCGGAAAGCGACGAATTTCTTGACGCATGGCTGAGCCATTAGCTTGCGGTATCAGCGCAACTTCGGTGGGCACATCCTTGAAAATTTGTAGACCTTGCTCTTGTAGCACTAGCTGCGTAAACGATCCTTGCCAAGTACCCACATTTTTGAGCAGGCGCTGCCACTGACTAGACGACTGATCAGAAGAGTGACTAAACGAAGGGTTGCTTTGCATGGTTGCTTCTGATGAGGTTTCGCCTGCTCTCTACATACTCTGTATATAAAGTTGGCACTATGTA
>JBGTNW010000103.1:0-14188 GCA_041742865.1 Phormidesmis sp. | reverse complement strand
GGTTCTTGGGCAGATGTGTTGAATCGAGCCAATTTGGGTATGGAAGTGATGCACGAGCGCAATGCTCACAACTTCCCGCTTGATTTGGCTGCGGGTGAAGCGGCTCCGGTTGCTTTGAGCGCACCTTCTATCAACGCCTAGGCAAACGCCTAGTCAAACACTTAGTCATTTGATTTTTCCTGAATGCGCTAGTGAGCTAATCTCTTTGGAGTTAGCTGCAAAATACCCAAAAGCCCTCTGCACATTGTCTCTTTGTAGGCTGTGCAGAGGGCTTTTTGGTTTGCAACTAATCCACGGTTCAATTAAAACTAGCGTACTTATCGCATGTTTCATTAACTTTGCTTCATCAACTGCGGTGGGTCGCTCATAACAAGTGGCGAAACTTGTCTTGCTGGCCAAGAGACTTTACCGCCTGCTTAATATCTTGAGTACGATCTTTTTTAACAATTAGAGTAGCATTGCCATCTCGAACAATCACGACATTTTCTAGTCCGATGGTGACGATGACCTCATCTGGATCGGCGCTATATAGAATGCTCCCGCTAGTATCTAACCCAATGTGCTGACACAGCTCTATATTTGCTTCTGGGTTGCCTGTTAAGCTGTCTGTTAAATCGTCTGCTGAGTTACTGCTCTTTTGCTTCAGCAGTAATCTTTCGATAGCGTTCCAATCACCTAGATCATCCCAGCCAAAGTCAGCCGGGACAACGTAAGCACGCGCAGTTTTTTCCATCACGGCGTAGTCAATGCTGAGCTTTTCCAAATCAGCATAGGCATTGACGCCTTTTTCTATCAGGGCGCTGATCATCGCGGGAGCATAAGCTTTCAGCTCAGCTATCATCACAGCAGCAGGGAAAACAAACATGCCACTATTCCAACTGTATTGGCCACTGCTCAAAAAAGCCTCAGCAGTTGCTTTATCAGGTTTTTCTGCGAAGCGGCTAATTTTGTAGGCCGGTAGGTTGCTAACGCTGCCTGCACTGAAATGACCTGCGGCATCGCCTTGCTCAATGTAGCCATAGCCTGTAGAAGGAAAGGTAGGGGTAATCCCGAGAGTCGCTATTGCCCCCTTGCTTACAGCTAGTTTTACGGCTGCTCTGAGCGTATTGCAGTAGCGAACCTCATCTGCAATGTGATGATCGGCCGGAAAAAAACCACAGACTGCATCATCGCCGTAGCGCTTGGCAATTTCTAACGTAGCCCAGGCTACTGCCGGGGCCGTATCGCGGCCTTGAGGCTCGACTAAAATATTGGCCTCAGGAATGTCCGGAAGCTGAGCCTTGACGCCCTCAGCTAGGTGACTAGCCGTAATAACAAACAGCGAGGCCCAGTCGGCCAATGGCAGCAGTCGATCAGCCGTGGACTGAAGCAGCGATTTCTCGCCCCCATCCAAACAGAGAAACTGCTTAGGGCGCTTTAACCGACTCACTGGCCAAAAGCGCTCGCCCTTGCCACCAGCCAAAATAACAGGGATAAAACGCAGCATAAAATTACGGTGACATCAAAGATTTTGGTCTATCGTACCGTTTGAGCGAAGCTTGCAAGCTATAATCGCCCTAACAATTGACTAACAAAACACAATATTTGTAAGGTTTTTTACAAAATTTCGAGTAATCCTCACAGCAAAATGGACAAAAATCGGCATTAGCTATTATTTTTGATTCAGCTTTTGAGATTATTTCTGATTGAGCTTTCTTTCGCGACTTTCTAATACTGGCTTCTCAGAACCGGTTTCTCAACATCAGCGTCCCAAAAATGTATAGTTTTCAAACCATTCTGCCAAACTGTCCTATTGATATACTCACTTTAGTGAACATCCCCCGGAATAGGTCTTTTGCCCAATGGTCTTAAAAAGGCTTGTAACTAATGATAGATATTTGCTAAGCAGCTAAAGCTAAAATTTATCGCGTCATCGATCTCAAGGCTTGAGAATGAAGTAAACCCAAGCTGCGGATCTCTTTTTTTGCAAACTCCTACCCTGCGCGTGGCTCATCAATGACTATTCAGCCCAAAAATCAAGAGCCCGCTGCTAGCCATGCCGATACTGCTGTAACAACACCCAACCCCAAATTACAGGCGCTTAAGAAACCGGCCAAACTCCCGGTTAAAACCACAGCAATGGTACCTTTGCCTCGTTCGACGACGCAGATGAAGCGATCGCCGCTGCCTATGCCTAAAGTACTGCGGGGCGTGGTTCGAGCTTTGCTGTTTAGTGCGACTGCTCTGACAACGGCTGGGTTAGGCGCGATCGCTGTGCTCACTTTTCCCTTTCCCCGGCACGCTAGCGGCGAAACCGTAGTGCCACCTTTAGCTGAACTTTGGCAATCTGGCTTCCGCTACCAAGTTTCGCGCCCTGTCAATATCTTAATCATGGGTCTAGACGAAGCACATGATGTAGAAGATGTACAGCCCGGCAGCCTTGCAGGCCGCACCGACACCATGCTACTCGTTAGAGCCGATCCGAAACAGCAAGTTGTCAACGTGATGTCGATCCCGCGTGATACCCGCGTAGACATTCCCGGCTATGGCATTGACAAAATCAACCAAGCTAACTTTGAAGGCGGTGCTGAGCTAGCGGCGCAGACGGTTATGTACAACTTCGACAATGTAACCATTGACCGCTACGTGCGCGTTAGCACAGTCGCATTTAGAGAAATTGTAAACTTGGTGGGGGGCGTGGAAGTGCTAGTGCCTCAAGAGATGAAGTATGAAGATAAAACTCAAGGTCTGTTTATTGATCTTGAGCCCGGATTGCAGACGCTCAATGGTGACCAAGCCGAGCAGTTTGCGCGCTTTCGAAATGATGCTTACGGGGACATTGGCCGGGTGCAGCGCCAGCAAGTTTTGCTCAAAGCGCTGCGCAAACGACTGATAAATCCGACTGTTTTGCCTAAGCTACCTCAAATTATTCGAGTGCTACAAGCCAACATTGACACCAATTTGAGCACCGAAGAAATGCTTTCCCTAGCTGGCTTTGGCCTAAACTTAGAAGATAGAGACGACCTGCAAATGGTGATGCTGCCGGGGCGATTTAGTAGACCTGAAGAGTATCAAGCCAGCTATTGGATTGCCGATACTGCCGCTAGCAGCGATCTGATGCGCACCTACTTTGATACTCAGTCCGGTGAGCTAGTGGCTAATGCCAGTGAGCAAGCAACGACCGGAAATGGCGTGAATTACTACGAATCACCTTCTGAACGAACTTTACACAGACTGCGGATTGCCGTTCAAAATGCGACTGATGATCAGTATGCTAGCTACTCTATAGCTGAATATTTGCGATCGCAAGGCTTTGAAAATGTCTATATCGCCCCTGACTGGTCACATAATAATCGTCAAACGTCAGTCATTGCTCAGCGCGGCGATCTAGGCAGTGCCCGGTCTGTGCAAAGTGCTCTCACCCTAGGTCAAGTCGTCTCAGATTCTACCGGCGATATTGAATCTGACCTGACGATTCGAGTCGGTGAAGACTGGCTCACCAAAGCTGACTTAATCCAGTCACCGCTGCGCGATTTTGAGCCTGAGTAGCTAAAGTAGTGCTAAAGCCAATGTAGTAACGGCAAGTGGCAACGACAAGTGATAACAGCAAATAGCAATGGCCAGAAAATCAGTAGTGGACACGTAGTTACATCAATTTGTTGAGTTATTGAGGTACGTGATGAGCTTAATGTCAATTGCGATCGCTGTATGCCTAGCCTGCGGATGGGTACTGCTCTTTGCGGCACCCGTAAGCTTGAATTAACAGCTTGCTAGGCAGCGTCCACCGAGACCTTGGCTTTGATGGCAAAAATTCTCTCAATCACCTCTTCAACTGCTTTATCCGGCGTAGAAGCACCTGAAGTGACGCCGACTGAAATTTTGCCAGCCGGGAGCCAGTCTGCCGTTGTCACTAGCGCTGTGCCGTGAAGAGGCTGATGTTCAATCAGATTGCCGGGGCCAATGCGAGTGGCACTATCGATATGAAAAGACGGCAAGCTTCGCTCTACAGCAATTTCTTGGAGGTGAGTGGTGTTAGAAGAATTGAAGCCGCCGATCACGACCATGAGATCAATGTCAGCTTCTACAAGGCCATACATGGCGTCTTGGCGTTCCTGAGTGGCATCGCAAATGGTATTAAAGCTATGAAAGTGCTCGTTGAGTGCTATGGGACCGTATTTTTGTAGCATAGTGCGCTCGAATAGCTTGCCAATCTGCTCGGTTTCACCCTTGAGCATAGTGGTTTGGTTGGCGACACCAACGGCGACCAGATCGCGGTCTGGATCAAAGCCTGTGGAGTAAGCGTTAGCGAATTTGGCGAGGAAGGCCGCTCGATTGCTACCATGCAAAATGTAGTCAGCGACGTACTCTGCTTCGGCTAAGTTCAGCACAACTAAATAAGTGCCTGCGAAGGAACTCGTTGCGACGGTTTCTTCATGCTGATATTTGCCGTGGATGATGGAGGTAAATTCTTTTTTCTTATGTTTTTCAACGGTATTCCAAACCTTAGACACCCACGGACAGGTGGTGTCTACAATGGCGGTGCCTTTATCGTGCAGCAGTTTCATTTCTTGCACGCTAGCACCAAATGCAGGCAAAATTACGACGTCACCTGAGCCAACGCCACTGAAGTCTTTTTGATCCTCGATAAGATCAATGAACTGCACATTCATGGCTTTGAGCTGCTGATTGACTTCCGGATTATGAATAATTTCGTTGGTAATCCAGATCTTCCGGTTGGGGAAGTGCTGCCTTGCTTCATAAGCCATGGCTACGGCGCGCTCTACACCCCAGCAAAAGCCAAATGATTCGGCGAGGTGAATGGTTACATCACCTTGAATGAGGCGGTTGTGGTTAGCTCTGATTTTTTGAATGAGGCCGCTTTCGTACTGGGATCGCATTTTCCCGGCGACCGCCTCTTTTTGGCCAAAGCCCTGATTGCGGTAGTAGTTTTCAGAATGATTGAGCTGACGCTTAAAGGCTTTGGTATCCATGGAGATGATGGGCTTATCCAGTGATGACTACTGTTCCTTTAAGTTTACTGTCTAAGGCTACCGTCTTTGAACCCGCTATTTTTTGGGGTTAACGTTTTTGGCTACGCTTAATTGTCTACGTCTGTTTGGCTACGTTTGTTTGGCTACGCTTGCTTGTCTACGTTTTTTGGTTACTGTTTTTGGGGTAGGCACAGACTAGGCCAGTTTTATACAAATCCTAATCTGCGCCAAACTTCAGCCCAATCCTAGCCGGACTTTAGGCAGCGTTATTCTTATTAAGCAAGTCTTGGACTTGACCTAAAGCGGCTCTAAAAATGTTAAACCCAGCCCAGCCAGCTGCAATCAGCACAGGTGACAGAACAAGCACAACGCGAATATCCATTTTGAGCTTTCTCCAAAAAAAGTATTAATGCTTAAAAGGCTGTAACAATCTTCTCATACTAATTTAGCACCCACTCGCCGCGAACTGGCTTCCAACATGACAAATATTCAAATCAGTCCATCTTTATTCAATCCTCAGCCGCAGGCAGATTTGGAAATACATCCACAGATAAATCTAAGACCTGTGGCGATTGTGACAGGAGCCTCTAGTGGAATTGGCCGAGCGATCGCCCAGCGTCTAGCCGCCGAAGGCTATGACTTAGCGATTTGCGCCCGCCGTGAGGATCGGTTACAGGTAGTCGCTGATAGTTTGCGCGCCCATCAGGTTGAAGTCCTCTCTCAAGTCGTAGATCTGCGGGACGAGACTCAGATCTTAAGTTTCTTTGCGGCAGTTGAAAGTCGCTGGAATCGCTTGGATGCGCTGATTAACAATGCGGGGTTAGGACATAAAGAGCCGATGATGACTGGCCGCACCGAGGCTTGGCGCGAGATGCTAGATGTGAACGTATTGGCGTTGTGCATTTGCACCCGCGAGGCGATTCGGTTGATGGAGCCCATGGCGCAGGGGCATATTGTGCACATCAGTTCTTTGTCGGGGCATCGGGTTCCGGCAATCGCGGGTATTTATTCAGCCACTAAGTTTGCGGTGCGATCGCTGAGCGAGACCCTCCGACGAGAACTCCGCGCTGCCGGTAGCCAAATTCGGATTACCGCCATCAGTCCCGGCATTGTCGAAACCGAGTTTGCTGAGAAATATCACCAAAGCAGCGAGAAAGCGGCAGAAACCTACGCTCAGTTTCCCGTCTTGCAGGCCGAAGATATCGCTAGCGCAGTCGCCTACGCGCTAGCGCAGCCGCCTCATGTTGAAATCAACGATTTGCTGTTGCGACCGACCCAGCAGGAAAGCTAGCGGGTGCAGTCGCTTTAGGCAATTACTTCTAGTTCATCTTCATGCAGATGCGCTTTAAAGGGTCGTTTAGCGCCTTCTATTTCAAAGGCCGTCACAATTTGATAATTAGGGCTAATGGGACGGCCTTCCCAATCGGTGAGGATAGCGGCAATAGTACCTTCCATACCCTGCACATTGTGGGGCTGGTTGCGGTGCTGGGGGTGATTAAATAGCGTCAAAGGAGCTTTGACTCGAACGCGATCGCCAACTTTCATAAGAGAAATTATTAACAGCAGTTACAAAACTTACGTTTGCCCATTCTCTCACAATCGCGGCTTTCACCTGCCAAATTTTCGCGCTCCGCCTTCTAGCTTCAGCCGGTTTCTGTCTAAATTTCGGCTAATTTTCTACCTCTGTTGGCGGCGGCGGTGCGGCGGGCTCCGGACGCGCCATTGTCCGCCACAGAAGCCAGCCAACAACGCCGACAACGCTGAAGATAATCAGTGCAAGTAAAAGCGTGATCGCTGTTTGGCCCTTGCCGCGGGCGGGCGGGGAGGTGGTTTCGACCTCGGCCATATCTTCAGCAGTAAGGGGTGTGTCGTCTTCGTCGTCTTCGCCATAAAGCAGCGCTCTAGAGGCAGCCGTCATCGGTGTGGCCATCGATGGCTGACTAACCGCCGCCGCCATCGTGAGCCCTACCGGACGATTAGCTGTCTGACTGGGCATATCCCCGGCGCTGAGCACTTCGCAATCATCAGTGGAAGGGTTAAGGGCAAGATCATCTAGCTGCTCGACACTCATCAGCACAACGGCTACGTTGTCATGACCGTTTTTTTGGTTGGCCAGCTCTATCCAAGTATCGACGACGGCTTCGAGCGGCACTACTTTCTTGATCATGAGATCGATGTAGTTAGTCCACGAAGATTCGACTCGGTAGTTGTCGCTAAGGCCGTCAGAGCACAGCAGCAGCACGCCAGTAGAATCGAATAAAAAACGCTGGGTGTGAGGCTGCAACTGCTCGTATTCGCGAACGCCGACAGCCTGAGAAAGCGCCGTCGCATCGGGCCGCTGGCGCGCAGTGGCGTAGAAGCTTTTGCCCGTACTGACTTCTTTGGCGGCGATGTCATCGTCTACGGTCAGCAGCTGACAGTGCTCTGCGGTGATCCAGTAGGCGCGACTGTCGCCAATGTGGGTCAGGTATAGTTCATTGACTTCGACGGGGCCCGTGGGAGTATCGACTCGCTGCGGTAAAACGAGCGCCATCACCAGCGTGGTGCCCATGCGCTGGCGATCTGATCGGCCTTGCTGATCGTTTTGCTGGGCAATTAGGTTATTGGCGACACGGATAGCGGCTTCAATTTGGTCGATGACGACTTGAGGCGCGATCGCGTTATCCTCTTCAATCGCCTGGGTGAGAAGTCCCCGAAGCTGGAGTTGCAGCGATCGCACCACCTTTTGACTCGCAACTTCGCCGCCTTCATGTCCGCCGACGCCATCACAGACAATCGCCAGCCGAGGCAAAAGCGGCAGATCAGCGGTAGCTGTGCGCTTGAGATCACGCTGACTGGGATAGCAGGCGTCTTCATTGCGTGACTTTTGAGGGCCAGCGCTAGTGCCACCTGCGACTTGAAGTGCCATTGGCTGACCAGCAGCGGTTTCTAGCAATTGAGCGTTGAGTTGAGTTTTGAGCGCAGTTAGATCAGGATTGGGCGATCGCATCGTTTGACAGACCTTGCGCAAGAGCGGCGCGATCGCAGGCTGAGCCCCCGGCAAATAGGTACTCTCCCAGGCCGCTGCCAGCTGCACCAGAGTCGGATCAGCCGGATTGGTTGATAGGCCGATCAAGCGCACCCGCCAAGCTTCAACGCGAATGTTGCTTTTTTTCAACAGACTCGCGGCTGCGCCAAATTCTTTTAAAGGCTCCCATAGAGAAATCATTTGCCACAGCCAGTAAGCCTGACGAAAGGCCGATGCTTCTGACCAGGCTTTGGCAATCGCGGGCATTAGCTGGCCCTGACGGCTAACAGGCACATTGCTCAGCAGCAGCACGGCCTCGCCCGAAGCCTGGTGACAAATGCCATATATTCCCGGCAAGTTAAGCTGGTAGGGATAGGCTTTGAGATAAGGAATTGCAAAGCTAGGAATCGGATCAGGGACTTTAGGCGTTTTTTCGGGCTGGGTATCGAGCCAAATCGACGGGGCTATAACCTGATAGCGATTGTCTACGCGATCGCCAATCGGAATTTTGTTCGTGCCCTGACCCAAGGCCCAAACATATTGCCTAAAGGGATATTTACTCTCTTCACCGTTCATATAAATTGATCGCTGCGCAGGGATTGCCGTTAAGTTAGGTCAATGGTAAGGGAAAAGGGATTTAGTGCAAATAAATTTGATGAGATTAGGCAAATCTGGACTGAAGCTGAGATGCTAAGAGCAATTCTGAAGACGCCTTAAAACCGCCTTAAAACCGCCTAAAGACCGACTGAAAACCGGCCTAAAAAGTACACTTGGCGATCGCTGAATTAGGCTAGTAAGGAAACTTACTAACGCGAGTCAGCTGGCTTTGCCAGCGCTTAGGGCTTGCGGCCTAGCTACAATAACCGGGCTTAACCCCGGCATTAAATCCGGTGATTTGAGTTATGAATGCTGCTTTGATATGGATGATGATTGGCGCAGTGCTCTGTCTAATGGAGCTACTGCTGCCCACCGCTTTTATTGAGTCCGCCTTAGGCGTCAGCGCATTTGCAGTCGCGCTGCTCAGTCTGATTATTCCTAATCCAAACATACAGATTTTACTGTGGATGGTCTTTTCAGGGCTTGCCTTTTGGGCCCTAAAACGCTTTATTCCCAACCGCACCGCTCCCAGCTTAAGAGAAGCTACCGAAGCGAGAACCACCACCTTGATCCCGCCAGGACAGCTAGGTCGAGTGATCTATGAAGGCAACTCTTGGCAAGCCCGCTGCGAAGACGGCAGTGTCGCGATTGGCCCTAACGAAGAAGTCTTTGTGGTCTCGCGTAAAGGCAATACCCTAATTGTGATTCCCCTCAGCACGTTTCAATAAAAACGAAATCCAGCGCCCCAACCTTTTCTCATCCCTATTCGCTTCTGTGGAGTTTTTGACCCAATGAATCCTTTTACATGGCTGATATTTCTGGCCCTTGGCGGCGGTTTTGTCGCTTCTAAATCTGTTCGTATCGTCAATCAAGGCGACGAGTCTTTGGTGGAAACGCTAGGCCGGTACAACGGCAAAAAGCTCACCCCCGGCCTCAACTTCACTGTTCCTTTCGTCGAGCAGGTGGTCTACAAGCAAACAGTGCGTGAGCGCGTGCTAGACGTGCCGCCTCAGCAATGCATTACCCGTGACAATGTTTCGATCAGCGTCGATGCCGTGGTGTATTGGCGCATCGTCGATTTGGAAAAAGCCTATTACAAGGTCGAGAATTTACAGGCGGCAATGGTCAACCTGGTGCTTACCCAAATTCGCTCTGAAATGGGCCAGCTTGAACTCGATCAGACCTTTACGGCCCGCGCTGATATCAATGAACTGTTGCTGCGCGAACTCGATATTTCGACCGACCCTTGGGGGGTCAAAGTCACCCGCGTGGAGCTGCGTGATATTGCCCCATCGAAAGCGGTACAGGATGCGATGGAATTGCAGATGACCGCTGAACGGCAAAAGCGGGCCAATGTCCTGACTTCCGAAGGTGAACGCGATTCAGCCATTAACTCGGCTAAAGGGCGAGCAGAATCGGCAGTTCTCGATGCAGAAGCCCGTAAAAAGGCCGCTGTTCTCGATGCTCAAGCAGCGCAACAGACGATTGTTTTACGCGCCCAGGCGGAGCGTCAAGAGCAGGTGCTGAAAGCGCAGGCGATCGCCGAAGCCGTAGACATCTTGACGAAAAAACTCAAAAACGACCCTCACGCCCGTGAGGCACTGCAATTCATTTTGGCGCAAGACTATCTGACGATGGGTCGTCAAATTGGCGAAAGCGAGAGCAGTAAAGTCATGTTTCTTGACCCGCGCAGCATTCCTGGCGCATTAGAAAGCATGAAATCTATCGTCGGCGACGATCTCAAACATTAGCGCCTGAGCAGAAAATTTGGCGATTTTTTGAGCGCGCTTAATTACATCAGCCAATGTGTATTTCTTGACGGCACAAAAATTAGTAAAGCTATGCTTATCACAACGGCATTAAAAGAGTGGTCGGTAGCAGTAGAGGCTTTGGCCAATGGCGAAACAATGGTGCTGCTGCGCAAGGGCGGGATAAAAGAGCAGCAGGGGAAATTTGTGGCTCAGGCAAAGCGAGTGCTGCTGTTTCCAACCTTTGAGCATCAACAGCGCGAACTGCTAAAGCCTGAGTACCAAGCAGCGGTGATGCCGGTTGAGCCCGGTTGGCACCCGCAAACTATTATGCTCAAGGCTTGGGCTGACATTACTCACATTTTTTTAACAGATCAGGCGGATCAGGTTGCGGCCTTATCACCCTTTCATATCTGGCAGCCGCAGCTGGCGCAATCACGCTTAAAGTGGAAACCTAAGCAACCGCTGTATGTGCTGGTGCTGCGAGTTTATCGGCTACCTGAGCCGGTGAAGGTGCCTTGGCAATCAGCGTATGGCGGGTGCCAATCTTGGATTGAGTTAGAAGCTGGCGTAGAAATCGGATCAGTAGAAGTCGGAGCGATAGAGGAGGCAGCAGCGATCGCGACCCCTCAATACCTAGCCCAGCTAAACGCCCTAAAAAGTACATTGGCAGCCTCCTGAAAGGGATATCCATAACACCCTATGCCTGATGCTTGACGGCTATTTTATGAGCCCAAGAAACCAGCCGCAGCCGGTTGCTGATTGGAAAGCCCGTTTTGGTCTAGAACCTCGACTTCTTCGACGCCGAGCGTGCCATCTGCCGCGTGAGTACTATCGCCATTGACAGCAAACTGTTTGACTAGCCGAGGGGCCACAATTGTGACGGTGACACCTTTGCCTTTACCTTCGCTATGAAGGCTGATATCGCCCTGCATAAGTTGCATAAAGTTCTGCGAAATGGCTAATCCTAACCCAGTACCTTCATAGGCACGGGTATGAGAGCCATCGACCATGACAAAGGGTTTGAAAAGCTTGGATAGGTGCTCAGAATCGATACCGATACCCGAGTCCTTAACGGTGATTTTGACCCAGGGTCCAGGGGGCATGAAGATTTCAGGCTGAATACTAGGAGACTTAGCAGTGGCCTGGCCAGGCTGATTATTAAGCCCTTCGCTGGCGCTTTCGTCAGTCGTAACGGTAATTTCGATCACGCCTCGATCAGTGAACTTAAGGGCATTAGAGAGCACGTTAAGCAATACCTGCTTGAAGCGAGAGTGATCGACCGGAATCATTAGCGGCTCTAAAAGCTCAGGGCGAATCAGATGAAGCCCTTTTTGCTGGATCTGAGCCGACTGCATGTCTAGCACATCACGCAGAAGCTGTCGCAAATCGACCGGCGAAATCTGGACGTTTAGCGTACCGGCTTCAATTTTGGCAATGTTTAAAATATCTTCAATTACCGACAGCAAATGAAAGGCCGCTTTATCCGCCTGTTGCAAAAATTCTAGCTCTTCTTCACGACTATCACATAGCCCATCTCGAACCACCCCAATCGAGCCAATGATGCCGTTGAGTGGTGTTCTCAGCTCGTGAGAGGTATTTGCCAAAAACTCATTTTTGAGCTGGTTAGCCAGTTCGGCATCTTGCCAAGCGCGGCGTAGCTCAGATGAATTTTCTCCCAGCCTTTTAAGCATTCGCTCGATGACCGTGCCAAGGTAATCAAGCTCCCAAATATGAGAGCTATGAGGCGCACTTTTAAGCTGCGCGAGATCATCCACATCTTGGGTATAGCGAATTAGATGCTCGATTGGCAGAGACAGGCTGCGAGCTACGTACAGTGCTAGGAGCGAACTGGCAATCAGTAGACCGATTGTCAGCACAAAAAGCACGTTGCGAATCTCGCTTAGACCAGAGAGCGCATTGTCGATAGGGGTGACCGTCAGAACTGTCCAAACATTGTTTTGTTTGGGATTTACAGGCACTCTAAAGCCGCTGTAGCCTGCTAGCCATTCGTTATCTTCGGGTAAAAATTGAAACAGATGGGCAAAATTACTTCTTCCGGATTTGACGCTGCCGATAATGCTATTGAGCTTTTGGGCCTCACGTAGTTGAGAGACATTTTTGCCAACTTGGGCGGGATCAGGATGGGTGATGACAATATCGTTCGGATCGATCACAACAGTTTCACCGACTAGAGATAGATCGTTGATGTCTTGCTGTTGGGCTATGTACACTTCCATCGCCAGCGTGTACAGCAGCTGATTATTCTGGTCGTAAATGGGACTCGCTACAACGAACGCTACCAGAGCGCGGTTAGCGGCGCGGGCAGTAACGTTGGCATCGAGATTGGACAGCCGTGTAGCCGGATCTAGGTTAGGTGAGAACACGTAAAAATCGGGCTGCTCAAGGCCACCGCTCTGTAGCCAAGGCGCTTGCTTGGCACTAGGAACAATAGAGCGATCACACGTATTTACCGTCGCCGTTTCAGCCTGCGGAGCGGTAAGTTCTGCGCAGCTAATTGTGTAGGGCGTATTTTGAGCAAAGCTAGCAATCACCTGCTCGATGCGCTGCGGATCGCCGGATCGCATCGCTTCGGTTTGGGCGATTAGATCAATGTTGGCGGCGACCGACTGGATGCCCCTTTCTAGCTCTTCGGTTTTGCGAACGGCGCTGTTAGTCAAATTTTGGCGCGCCGTTTTGAGTAAGCTCGTTCTCGCTTTACGCAGCGCAACTGCCTGCCCAATCAGCAGGATTGGCATACTAAATGCCAAAATTTTGAGCAATAAGTTGCGCCGAAACGAACGCGGACGGCTAGCCATGACTAAGAGAAGGGACTATAGAAAGTGCTGATCATCTAAGGCTCATCAACTTCTTACTTATCAACTTATCAATTTGTCTATTTATCGATACTGCAATAGTGCCGTTAAGTGCGGTTGAGAGTAGCTATGCTCAGCGCTGGATTCTTCACCAGTGTATCTGGCAATTCACTGCCTCTGCTTAGTAAACCGCAAAGTTACGTAGACTCTTCACCAAAGATTAGAAATTAAGTATAGATTGCAACCACATCATAAACACAAAGCGCAAAGCCTAGTTCAACTCACACCCAGATTTGTCTACGAGGTCTATCGAGTCGATGCGATCGCTCCCGAAGTCACAAAAGCCTCATATTGTTGGCATACTGGCCATGAGCGTCGATGGCAAAATCGCCGATGCTCAGCGCTCAGCGGCGCGGTTTCCCTCATCTGCCGACAAAGCTCACCTAGAAATACAGATAGCCCAAGCCGATGCCACCTTATTCGGAGCCGGTACGCTCAGAGCCTATGGCACCACCCTGCCGGTCACCAATCCTGATTTAATTGCAGATCGGCAGCAGCGACAGCAGTTTGATCAGCCGGTTCAAATTGTCTGCTCCGCGACTGGCAGGCTTGATCGGCAGTGGCGTTTTTTTCAGCAGCCGATTCCGCGCTGGCTAATTACGACACCAGCGGGCTTACTAACTTGGCAGTCGGGCCAGACAGCCACAGCACAGACAGTAAACGCTCCTGATCTAGAGCCGGATCTACCAAATCTATTTGAACAAGTACTGGTCACCGAGTGCCCGTTTGATTGGCTTGCTCTCATGCAATCGCTACGAGCAGGCCAATCGGCGCTTATTGAGCCGCCCTCATCACGCTCAATTCATCGCTTAGTCGTAATGGGTGGCGGCGCGCTGATGGCCGATTTGCTGGCCCATAATTTAATCGATGAGCTGTATATCACTGTTTGCCCTTTGCTTATTGGCGGCGTAGCTGCGCCAACGCCAGTCGATGGGTTGGGCTTTACGCTGCCCAACACACCTCAGCTCAAGCTCAAATCGGCCATTGCTA
>JBGTNW010000102.1:0-2630 GCA_041742865.1 Phormidesmis sp. | reverse complement strand
CAAGCGCCGTTAGAGGAAAGCGAAGGTGTTCAGGCTACTCATACCATCGTGAGTTATAACATCGGCTATCTCTCTGGGCTAGCAAACAATACAACGGCTGAGACAAACAGCGCTTTTTTTGAGGCGAATTTGCAGCGGGTGCTAGCGGCGTTGCAGGCAGTGAAGCCGGATATTGTGGCATTTCAGGAAATTGATTTTGACTCAAAGCGCTCTTATCACGTCGATCAGGCGAAAGCGATCGCTCAAGCTGCAAACCTGACTCATGGGGCGATCGCTATCAGCTGGGATAAAAACTACGTGCCGTTTCCCTATTGGCCGCCCACGGCGCAGTTTGGCAAAATTGTCTCTGGTCAGGCGATTCTTACCCGTCGGGCCTATCCCATTCAGCGCAATCACCGCTTTGTGCTCGAAAAAGTGGCTAGCAATCCGGCTTACTACAACGCTTTTTATTTAGATCGATTGGCCCAGGCCACTGAAATTACGATGGGCGGCAAGCCGCTGATGGTCATCAATGTGCACTTAGAAGCCTTTGACGAGCCAACGCGGGTAAAGCAGACGCAGTTTGCCAGATCTATTGCGGAAGACTACGCCAAGACCTATCCGGTGATTGTGCTGGGTGATTTTAATAGTTCGCTAAATCGCCCTGAAGAGTCAGCCTTTTCAATCAACATTATGAAAGGCTCCGAGCAGTTTGCCTCAGCAGCACCTGAAGCGGACTGGGGCAAAACGATGGCCACATTTCCTTCTAATCAGCCTGAATATACGCTGGACTACATTTGGTACACCCCAAGCACGATAGAAGCCGTCAACACTGAGGTAATCGGTGCAGCAGGCGGAGCGTCAGATCATCTGCCGTTAATGATGGAGTTTCGTCTGAAAGAGTAAGTGCAATCGATAGGGTCACAGGTTCGGTTTGCAGTAGGCTAAGTCGTAGCGTTATCAGCTATTGTCTTAGTTTTTTGTTTTAGGTTTTTCATGCTTGGCCTTGCCATTCACACCAGTAGCCCTCAGCTTGGCCTCATGCTTCAGTCGATAGATCGGGGGCCTGAAGCCATCAGTCGCTATCAGGTTTGGGATCTAGGGCGCGAGGTGTCTAGCCAGTTTCATGTCAAGCTAATGGACTTTATTGAGCCCCATCACTGGCAGGATTTGAGTTTTGTCGCGGTAGCCAATGGGCCGGGAGGCTTTACGGGTACCCGAATTGGCGTTGTCGCCGCGCGAATATTAGCGCAGCAGCTAGAGATTCCTTTGTTTGGGGTGTCTTCTTTGGCGGCTTTGGCGGCGCAATCAATGGCAAGTCAGCTAGTGGCTACAGATCGAGATATCGCCGTTACCATGCCCGCTAAGCGAGAGGCGGTGTATGGTGCAATCTATCGGCCAACGGCAGGCGGTTTTCAAGCGGTGCGATCCGATGCGGTCGTGGCTGAAAGCGCTTGGGAGGAGGTTGTCAAGCGGTGGGAGCGGCCCTTACAGCAGGTACAGATGGCGGCAGGTGGGGTGGCTGAATCGGTGACAGGAGTAATGGCATTGGCTGAACTGAGCTGGCGGCGAGGCGATCGCCCCGAGTGGCCCTCTGTAATGCCCTTTTACGGTCAGCATCCGGTAGATCGGTAGCTGTTTGCCAGCTATTTACCAGCTATTTACCCCAGTGGTTGTCATCAAAGCGCTTGCTTTTCTGCCGCTGTATTTTGCTTTTCCGCTACTGTTTTTGCTCAATCACCAGTGTCAGGCTCACCCAAGCACCGGTAGCATCGTAGCGGCGAATCAGGCGCTGTCGAGTGTGGGTATTGAGCAGCCAGCCTGATTCTAGAAAAAACGGTTGGCGTGAGGCAATGCGTTGGGGCAAGGTAGCTGATGCGCCGTCAGGCAATAGGGTAACCTGTACCGGCTGAGCACCCTCTTTGAAAAAGATTGTTTGACCTTTGATGTCGCCAACTGAGGTGATGGCGGGAATGCCGGGAATCGTCAAAGTTTGGCGAATAGAGAGATCGCTGATTTTTTCAACTTTAAGTTGAGTCGCTTGGCTTTGCTCAGGCTGCAAATCGGCATATTGGGTAGTGGCGATTCCTTGCCAAGTCCCGATGAGATCTTCGACGGCAAGCGGTGGTCTCTCTGGGGCACTAGAGCCTTTGAGCTGTTCTCGGATGAGGGTGAATTGCTTAAACTCGCTGGCTTTGTAGAGCTGCACGAGGCGTAAGCGGCGATCGCCGTCAATCAAGCCGAGCTCTGCGCCAAACTCTGAAAATGGCCCCCACTGAGTAGAGCCTTGAGAAAACGCACCATTTTCAAAAAAAAGCGTAGAGCGGCTAAGAGCCCGATATTCCAATACTTGAGTTTGAGCAGACTCTCTAGGTGGAAAACGACGAATTTCCTGGCGCATGGCCGAGCCATTATCTTGCGGTATCAGCGCAACTTCAGTAGGCACATCCTTAAGAATTTGCAGATTTTGCCCTTGTGGCACTAGCTGCGTAAATGATCCTTGCCAGATGCCCACATTTTTGAGCAGGCGCTGCCACTGACTAGACGACTGATCAGAAGAGTGACTAAACGAAGGGTTGCTTTGCATGGTTGCTTCTGATGAGGTTTCGCCTGCTCTCTACATACTCTGTATATAAAGTTGGCACTATGTA
>JBGTNW010000101.1:0-8847 GCA_041742865.1 Phormidesmis sp. | reverse complement strand
GTAGGTTCACCCCCTATAATAGCCTTAATCATAATCACATCAATGCTTTGGCTTGTGCGAGTGATTCCCGATCTGCAAGCCTTATCCCTAACTTATGCTTGACGCACTGATCATTTTTTCATTCATATTGACCGGGGCCGGCATCGGCTTTTTTAGCGTCGATTTTTTGCCGGACTCAGCTCTCCAGCAAGTCACCAATATTGAAGGCTTAGAGGCGGTAACCGGCGGCTTTGGGGCGCTCATTGGCGTGGGCGTGGGGCTTGTAGTGCAAACCAGCTACCGGCGGCTAGAAGGGCAAATCAAGGAAATGGCCCCTGACCGCTTGCTCTCCAGAGCCGTCGGCCTAGTGATTGGCTTACTCATTGCCAATTTGATGCTAGCGCCTCTGTTTTTACTCCCCATCCCTGACAAGTTTGGCTTTGTTAAGCCCGTCACTGCGGTCATGGGCAGCCTGCTCTTTGCAGTTTCTGGCATGAGCTTAGCCGAAACCAATGGACGTGCGCTGCTGAGGCTGATCAATCCCAACAGCTACCAGACCATGCTAATCAATGAAGGGACGTTAGAACCGGCCGCTAGCAAAGTGCTCGACACCAGCTGCATCATTGACGGGCGCATTGAAGATCTGCTGCAAACAGGCTTTATCGAAGGGCAGCTCGTGCTGCCGCAGTTCGTTCTGCAAGAGCTTCAGCGGGTAGCTGATTCGGCCAGCGACCAAAAGCGGGCGCGCGGACGACGCGGGCTAGATATCATTAACCGCATTCGTGAATCGTATCCTGACCGGGTTGTGATTGACCCGGCTGACTATGACGACATCAGCGCGGTGGATGCAAAGCTCGTGAAGCTAGCTCAAGAAATGAATGCTCAGCTTTTGACCACTGACTACAACCTCAATAAAGTTGCCAGCGTCCAGCAGGTTAGTGTGCTCAATATTAATGATCTAGCTAAGGCCATTCGGCCCACGTACTTACCGGGTGACGATATTGAAATCAAAGTGCTCAAGGAAGGCAAAGAACCCTCTCAAGGCATTGGCTATCTCAACGATGGCACAATGGTTGTCGTCGAAGAAGGCCATGACTTTATCGGGGATGATTTGCTAGTGGTTGTTACCGGCGCGCTGCAAACCTCCGCTGGTCGAATGATTTTTGCGCGGCCTAACCGTTCGGCGATGGCTTCTTCTTCGTAGCCCGTTTTGCGATTAGACTTTAGGTAGGCAAATCTTTATGTTATGTATGGGGTGGTAGAAATTTCTATACAGGCCATGAACTCTGCGACTAAGGTGATTATTCAAGCAGTATCTGCTTCGCCTACAGTGGTGAAAGAGCGCTCTAGCAGCGTTGTTAAAGAAAAATATCCGAATTACAAAATCATTGTGCTTAATGACGATTTCAATACCTTTGAGCATGTGGTAAAAACGCTGACGGCCTATCTTCCTGGCGTCAGTAGCGATCAGGCATGGGACTTGGCGAACACCATTCACAATGAAGGTCAAGCGGTGGTGTGGGTAGGGCCGCTAGAGCAAGCTGAGCTATACCATTCGCAGCTCGTTCGTGCGGGCCTGACGATGGCTCCTCTAGAAAAGGCATAGCGTGAAAGGCATAGCGTGAAAGCTACGGCGTTAGCGATCGCCCACTGAGCAAACATCACTAAAAGGTACTGAGTGGGTAAAAAGAGTGGGTAAAAAGGGTAAGCGCAGAAAGCCAAAAAGCAACCCTCACCAGCCCTTAGAAAGTGTTGAGAAAAATATCGAGAAGCAGGTCGAAAAAAACAGGCAAAATTCTGCCAAAAATTCGGAAAAAAAGCCGACCAAAGCACGATTAGTCATCACACACTCTACCTACCTTCCGGGCCTAATCCCCCTACTCGAAAAACTAGCCAACTGCCCCGAAATTCAGACCATTACCCCGGCTGTGATCTCGCGGGTAAAATCAAATTCACCCACCTTTCGCCTCAAGGTGTCGGTACCGATTACGGGCGGATATAAGCTGATCGCCCGACAGCGAAAGTCAGCGCAGGAGGTGTTCGTAATTACGCATTGGAGTAAGGAAGCGCTAGAGCAGGCAATTAATCAGTTGTGATCTGGCAGATGTAATCTGGCCGCTGTGATCTGGCTTTAGCTGTCGGTTGCAGCCGTCCTTGAGAGCGATCGCTGCTATCTCCTTTTACCTATGATAACGACGTGACAGGCTCTTTTGAACCTAAAAGCGGTTATACAATGGAAGTATCAGTACTGAGAGATTTTGCGTAGGTATGACAGATCAGTTAATTCGAGCGATCGCAGCAGAAGGTGGGATCCGAGTCGTAGGCGTAACCACCACTCGTCTAGTAGATGTCGCTCGTCAGCGGCATGGCTTATCTTACGTAGCTACGGCGGCTTTGGGACGAGCAATGACAGCAGGGCTGCTACTGGCTTCGAGTATGAAAAAGCCGCAGTCGCGAGTGAATATTCGCATTAAGGGCGATGGCCCTATTGGCGGGCTGCTAGTTGATGCCGGACTCGATGGCACCGTGCGCGGCTATGTAGAAAAGCCCGATGTGGAGATAGCACCTAAGGCCGATGGCAAGCTAGATGTAGGAGGTGCGATTGGCGATGGCTATTTGTACGTGGTGCGTGATGTTGGCTATGGCTATCCCTATTCCAGTACGGTAGAGCTGGTTTCTGGTGAGATTGGCGATGACTTAACGCATTATTTGGCAACTTCTGAGCAGACGCCATCGGCATTAGTGCTGGGCGTTTTTGTGGGCGCTGATGGAGTCGAAGTAGCCGGTGGGCTGCTGTTGCAGGTGATGCCCAAGGCCGCGCGCGATGAGTTGCTCATTACGGTGCTAGAAGAGCGCTTGGCTGAACTCACTGGCTTTACGCCTTTGCTAAAAGCCGGTAAAACGCTGCCGCAGATTTTTGAAGCGCTGGTGGGCGATATTGGCCTAGAAATGCTGCCCGGTGCGCAAATGGTGCAGTTTAGCTGTAGGTGTAGCCGCGATCGCATGTTGGGCGCGCTCAAACTTCTCGGCACCGATGAGCTAGCCGACATGATTAAAGTAGACGACGGCGCTGAAGCCATCTGTCACTTTTGCAATGAGAAATACCGCGCCGACAGCGAGCAATTGCAAGGATTAATTCATGAGCTAGAAGCGCAAGCGACTTGAGCAATCATGCGCGAGGAGGGCTCGATTCAAATTTGATTCCTTAAGGTTCCTCGCCTGCATGGTAAGAGCTGCGAACCAGCGGCCCGGAGCGCACATGGGCAAAGCCTAGTTCATGGGCAATGTCACCGAGCTGATCAAATTCTGCGGGTGTCCAATATTTTTGAACCGGCAGATGCTCTAGAGACGGGCGCATGTATTGGCCAATGGTCAGGCGATCGCACCCGACCTCTCGTAAGTCCTGCATGGCCTCTATTAGCTCAGCTTGAGTTTCGCCGTGGCCGACCATCAGGCCCGATTTGGTCGGCACAGACGGATCAATCGCCTTGACGTAGCGTAAGACATTGAGCGATCGCTCATATTTTGCCCCCCGTCGCACCGGCCCCTGTAACCGCTTTACCGTCTCCACATTGTGATTAAAGCAAGCAGGCTTGGCTTGAGTCACCACTTCTACCCGCCGCTTTTGCTGCACCGCCGCCTGCGCCCCGCTCCAAAAATCAGGCGTCAACACCTCAATTTGCGTCAGCGGATTGCGCGCTCGAATGGCCGCCATCGTCTTCACAAACCACCCGGCTCCCGCATCGGCCAAATCATCTCTAGCCACTGCTGTTAGCACCACATAGCGTAGATTTAGCAAGGCCACTGACTCAGCGACCTTAGCGGGTTCCGCGTCATCAAGTGGCATCGGAGAATGGCCCTTATCCACTTGGCAAAACGCGCAGCTTCGCGTGCAGGTTGGCCCCATCAGCAAAAAAGTTGCCGTCTGATTGGCATAGCACTCCCCCCGATTGGGACAGCGGCCCTCCTCACAAATCGTGTGAATCTGCCGTTGCTTGATCACCTTTTGCACCGTCGATAGCTCACTGGCCTTACCGATTGGCCGTCTCAGCCAGTCTGGCATCGCCAAAATATCAGGGCGATTAGGCGATGTTTTAATCGACGGCTGAGCAGGAAGGGTCATAGCAGGTGAAAGCGCCAGCGCTAGAAGTATCTACAGCTTACAAGAGCTAGCCTGCAAGAGCCAGCTAACAAGAACCGATGAAGGGTCTGAATTGATTATTCATCGGTTCGCTTGTTTCCTCACCTGCTAATCTGGGCAACTTTAAACCAAGCGTCCAGAAAGAAAACAGCATCTATCAGGGGTGAATCTTTCTTCATTTTGACAGCTATTTCCCCGTTAAAGGAGTTCGTCGTGGCCAGCCATAAAATTTTAGTAATCGACGATAGCCGAGTGATTCGGGCCCGAGTAAGAGACATGCTGCCACAGGGAAATTTTGACGTTATCGAGGCCAAAGATGGCATCGAAGGGATTGACGCAATTCGTGCCCAAAAGCCTAACCTAATCATGTTGGATTTTTTGTTGCCCCGCATGAGCGGCTACGAAGTGTACCAAGAGATTCAGACGCAGCCAGAATTTCAAAGAATCCCGCTGGTGATGATGTCCGGCCGCCGCGAAGAACTAACCGAAAAAATTCAAGAGCCCTTCGAGTTTTTTGAATTTATTGAAAAGCCCTTTGAGCAAAAAGAGCTGATCGGGGCCATTAAAGGCGCGATGGCCAAAGCTCGTAAGGTGCGTCCACAAGCGGCCGGGGCCGCTGCCGCTGCGGCGATCGCCACCGCTACGGGCATCAACGCTGCTGCTGAAGTCGCGGCCCTTCAGCAGCAAATCGATACGCTCACTCAAGAGGTTGCTGCTCTCAAAGTCCAAAACAATAAAATTCTCGCTTTTATTAAAAAAAAGCTGGGGTAAAGTGAGGCGCTGATACCCCATTGCCTTATGTGCCTTTTATTGTCTAGCGATTTGCTGATGCGCTCAGGCTAGCTGGGCTGAGATTGTTTCCTATCGCTTGCCCCAAAAGTTGTTCTAAAACTTGTTCTAAAGCTTGTTCTAAGGGCTTATCTGCGAGTGCCGAAGCCCTGAGCGCCCAAAGGTTGTGCTGTTCGCCCAAGATGTTTTTTGCCGCGAGTGAGCCCGTCAGCATCGCATGAGTGAGCCCGTAGTTAGTGTGCAGCCCTGCTCGACCTACTGTTTGCAAATTTCCAAATCGCTCTAGATAGTCTTGTACAAGAGCCAGCGCTTTAACGCCGCTGATGTGCTGAATGGGGTAGGCGTTAGCCTGTCGGATAACGGTGCCTTGTTCTATCAAAGCACCATCAGTCACAAAGCCAAGATCCATCAGTTCTTGCTTTGCCAAGTGAACTAAGTCGGTATCGGCTGTGGCCCAAAGAGGGTCACCTGGATCACAAAAATAAGTCATTCCTAAGCAGGTTTTGTTAGGCTCGATGCCTTCGTTGATTGATTGTGGATCATTCTTGTAGTTTTGCAAGTGGCTAACTTTGTATTTAGGGCTCTGAATGTACAGTTCACAGTCTGAAGATAGAGACTGTATATTAACGATTATCGGCACTGTGATCAGGCTGCGGTGGCTAAGGCTATTAGCCGCTTGAAGAATGGCCGATGGTGGCGCTGGATCAAGTCGCTGAATGAGTTCACTCAGAGGCAGGGTGGAGATGAAATGTTTGCTGGCGATCGCGGTAATGCCGTCCTCTTGCTGGACAAAAATTCGCGATACTTGATAGTTAGAATGCTTTATTCGCAGCACCTGAGTATTTTTTTGAACAGCACTCGTCATTGACTCTGCTATTGATGAGTACTGTTTCCAGCTTAACTGTCCGTCCGATGGGTGAGGCCCAAAAGGCCATCTAAGAGATGGCCTGCTTGCTTGTAGGTCACTACCCGAAATTCCCCAGATTTTTGCAATATAGGGCTCGAAAAAGATTCGATACAAATGCTCTCCTAAGCACTCGATTAACCAGCTTTCTAACGTTTGAGGGTAAGGGACTAGAGAGGGATCCAAAGCGGGTAGTAAACTGGCGGCGGTGCGAGCCTTGAGGCTGCTAAAGGTGGACAAGGCCGTGTCAATAGGGCCAAAATGTTTGAGTGCGTTGGTGAGTGAAAGCGGGTAGTCAAATAGGCGATCACGGTAATAAATGCGGCAGGGCTCGGCAGCAAGGTAGCGCCCAAGCTGAAAGCGATAGCCTTGATAAGCTTCGGTGTGAAAGAGGCCCCCAACTTGGTCAGAAGGCTCTAAGAGCAAGCACTTGCGATTGTTTTTAGCGAGTTCGTACGCGGCTGTTAAGCCTGCTGGCCCTGCTCCGAGGATGACAGTGGGAGAAACCATAAAATAAGAGCCAGAATAAAAGCCTTTTGCACCCTGACTAGAGCCTGACTACGGAGGTCAGCATCGCTAGCTTGAAAAATTAGCATTAGAGATGAGCGTTGAAGACGTAAAAAGGACGTTGTTTGGGTGAAATTACTGATTCAATACACAAAATCATAGAAGCTGTCAGTGGCTTAGCGATCGCCCTACAACCAATCTGCACAGATCTCTCCTACTTTAGAAAGCTTTTGTAAAGATCACGCTTTCACAGAAACCTCAAGACCGCCCTGATGGAAGCCCAACCCGACAAACTCAACTCGATAAATTCAGAGAATATTTCAAATCCTGAATACATCCTAGTCGCCGCTGCCGTATTAGCTAATCGTTAAAAATTATAAGACTTCAAATTATCTTCATAAAAGGCTCATATTCATGGTGCATACTTTGGGTAAAGCCACGTAGTTAAAGTTACACAATCGAGCTAAGTACTATCCGTACTTAGCTCGACATAGGTCACGATAGCTGGAGTCTCTCCGAAAAATTGAGATAAAACGACTCAATTAAGGTGACGAACTCAACCAGGTGTTTGGAGTTGGTGCAGGGTGAATTAGCGATGAACTATGTGCAGATCATTGAAGATGGCGTAGAAAATTGGAATGGCTGGCGGCTAGATCATCCCGATCTGCGGCCAGATTTGAGCGGGGCAAACTTAAGCCAAGATTATTTGTTTGAAGCAAATCTCAGTGACGCTAACCTCAGTGGCGCAGATCTCAGCCGTGCCTGTTTGATTGGCGCAAATCTCAGCGGCTCTAATCTCAGCGGGGCCAACCTGCGCGGCGCATATATGAGTAAGGCAAATTTGTTCTGCGCTAATCTCCGACGCGCACAGCTGATCGGTGCGAACTTAAGAGAAACGGATCTTCGCGAGGCTGATTTATTTGAAGCCCAAATAGAAGATGCTGATCTAGCTATGGCCAATCTCACAGGCACCTGCTTACCGGCAACCTTACAGACCTCTTCTCTAAAGTTCGCTCAGCCCAGATCCAGCAGATCCAGCCTGACTACTGCCGCCTGCCCCGCACAAACAATCATCAATCGCAGCAATCATCTTGTCTTTGATCTAGGCTTACGTCATCTCTCAAACTCAGCTGCTGAAAATCGACTGATTCCGATTCCAACGCCTAGATTCAGCTATTAGCGCTGTGATTCAAATTAGCTGAAAAATTGCTTGGCTGCCGGGATACGAGATAAAACAACATATAGCGGTGTGCAGATGTATTCGTACATCGCTATTCACTGCCATTTCAGCGGCTTTGGGCACTAAGCCATAGTCTTTCCAGCCCACAGTGGCGAGTAGCTCACCGCTGTATTGATCCATATGCATGGTCACTTCTGGCTTAGGGTGATCAGGAAAGGCAAAAGCTATGTACACGACAGTTTCGCCTTCAGGAAAAGCAATGCTAAAACCGGGAGGAGCGCCTTGCGTGATGTCCCATCAAATAGTCGCCCCAGTTGCCGATGGGCAGATTGCCGTGAATTTCGCGCGCGATCGCCTGCAAATTTCGATCTGATAAAAGCGATTGTTAAGGGCTTTGGGCAGCGGTGCAGGCGTGGAAGTCCAATCAGCCACCCAAGATTCAGGGATACTCATGATTTGTAGGACTTTTCCCGAGGCTCAAGAATTGCCTTAGTATCTCTACTGAATTTTAAGAAGTCAAAAGACAACCTGTCGCGTTCTGTTGCATTTGACAGGCCGTCTTTTGATTGGGGGTATCAGGTCGCTTATTATTTAACGGTCTAAAAAAAATAGACGCTTGTTTTATCGCGACACTTCAGCCTATTTATGGTTACTTACCCGCCCAAAGGCCCGCTCAAAAGCCCAATTAACAGAAAGATTCTCTCTGTGGGTATTGGCGCTCATGGCGTTGTGGCAGTGGGCGTAACGGCTCACGGGATTGTTTCAATTGGCATCATCTCTCACGGCATTGTTTCAATTGGCGTGATTTCTATGGGCGTTTTTTCGGCGGGGTTAGTCTCTATGGGCGTACTAGCAGGCGGCTTAGTCTCTATGGGGGTTCTCGCAGCTGGCCCTTCAAGTATGGGACTAATGGGTCATGGCACAGAGCACACGACTGAGCAAATGCTGGAAATGCCATCAGAGGGTTCATCAGAGAGTTCATCAGAAACACTCCCAAAACACGATCATTCAAAACACTAATGCTTGTCCTGGCCCATTTGTCAGTCTATTTAACTGGGCTAGCGGCGGATTTGGCTATTCTTGAGGCGGCTTGCCGGTCACGGCCGACTCTAAATATTTAGTGGCAGGCGGAACGTATTCGCCATTTATTTTGACTCGGAAATCGTAGTGAACGCCGGTACCGAGGCCGCTGTTGCCGGAGTAGGCGATTTTTTCTCCGGCTGTGGCACTGCCTTCCCGACAGCCTTTTTCAGCGGTATGCAGTGACTGAAATACGTAGCCAGGATATGACTGTGCGGTTTGATCTACTACCCAGCCACCGCCGCCATCATCCCACCAGCACTTGAC
>JBGTNW010000100.1:0-6097 GCA_041742865.1 Phormidesmis sp. | reverse complement strand
AATCAGGCTATTCAAAGCAAACTCAAGGCATTAACTAAAGCCAACCGGGTTTTACAGAAACGATTAGCTAGATCAGAGCTAACCCGCGCTGAAGAGGAGATTGTCAACACAAGGCGAGAGCAAATGCTCAAAGAAGCTCTGCAAAGGGCCGAAATTGATCGCGCTCAGCTAGCTGAAGCCAAAGCTCAGCTGATGCAGTTCAACCAAGAGCTAGAAAACCGCATTGAAGATGGCGCGGCGGCTCTCAATACGGCTACCGACAGCCTCCAGCAGGCTCAAGTGCAGGTCGTTAAAAGCGAAAAGTTCTCGGCGCTAGGAGAACTCGTCGCCGGTGTTGCCCACGAAATCAATAATCCAATTGGCTGCATCACCAGTAACATTGGCTTTGTTGCTCAATATGGAGAGCAAATGTTGGCGCACATTGCCTTGCAGCAAAGGGTCATAGCCGCCTACACGACGCACATCGATAAGGCCGACATTGAGAACATTGAAAACCACGCAGAAGATATCGATCTGGAATACATCGCAGAAGACTTTCCTAAGCTAGTGGCTTCCATGTCTACGAGCGGCGATCGCATCAAAGCCATCAGCCAGTCTTTACGGACTTTTGCCCGCTCAGACACCCAAGACAAACAAGCCTACAATCTGCATCAAGGTCTCGACGGTACGCTGCTCATATTACGGCATCGGCTCAAAGCCACCGGCTCTAGCCCTGCTATTAATGTCTGCCAAAAATACGGCCAATTGCCACCTATTCAATGCTATCCAGGGCAGATCAATCAAGTCTTCATGAACATTCTCGCCAATGCCATCGATGCAATGGATGAAGGTGCGCCTGCTCAAAATCCGCGAGAAATTTCGATTACGACCGCCTTAGCAGGCGATCAGGTGGTTGTCACTGTGACTGACAATGCTGGCGGAATGCCAGAAAGCGTCAAGTCACGAATTTTTGAGAGTCAGTTCACCACTAAAACCGTAGGCAAAGGGACTGGTCTTGGTCTCTCAATTGCCCATCATATTGTCACCAAAGTTCATCAAGGCTGTATTGAATGTCACTCAGAGCTAGGCAAGGGTACAACTTTTCAAATCACCTTGCCCATTAATACCTATCAATAATTTATAGATCAAAATAGATATCGTCAGACAGCGCTACAAATCACGAAGTTCAGGTTTTAGATCTCGCTCCATTAACGCTTCTACAGCTTGTTGAGGCGTGACTTTCCCCTTCAGCAACCGGTCTACTTCACGAGCAATCGGCACCGCAATCTGGTCGCGATCAGCAATCGCCATCAGCACATCTGCTGTGTTCACCCCTTCTGCCGTTCCTCTAATCTCTTTTAAAATTTGCTTAAGCGTTTTGCCTTGAGCCAATCCGTAGCCCACTTGGTAATTCCGGCTCAAGTGGCTGCTACAGGTTGCTAGCATGTCGCCGAGGCCGCTGAGTCCATAAAAAGTTTCTACATCAGCCGCGCCTAGCCGCATCCCTACGCGAATCACTTCAGGCAGGGCGCGAGTAATCAGCGCAGATTTGGCATTGGTGCCAAGATTCAGGCCATCGCAAACCCCAACGGCGATCGCTACCACGTTTTTGAGGGTTCCGCCTAGCTCAGCGCCCAGTGGATCTAAGCTGGTATAAACGCGAAAATGATCCGAAGACAGCAATCGCTGCACTGTTTCAGCAGCCCGTTTATTCGTGCTAGCAATGACCGTAGCGGCAGGCAATCCCTGAGCAACTTCTACGGAGAGATTAGGGCCCGATAAAACCGCGATCGCATGGTCAGGAAAAGCCATCTGAAATATCTGAGAGGGTGATCGCGTTGTTTTGGGATCCAGTCCTTTTGTCGCCGTCACCAAAATTGCATCTGCTGGCAGCGAGATCTGTTTGAGCTGCTCGGCAACGCTGGCAACGCCTTTCATGGAAACAGCCGACAGCACAATCTGCGCCTCGAAAACTGCTTCAGCCAGTGTTACCGGAGCGGGCATAGCCAAACAATCTCGAGACCAAAGCCTGACAGGATGCCCATTGATCTGAGCCAACCGAGTCAGGGCTGATCCCCAGGCACCGGCTCCAATTACTGTCAAATTGAGCCTTAATTCAGCGGGGGCAAGAGGCGGTAAAGTAGCGGCCAGGGCAGACATAGCTAACGTGCAACTAGTGCTAAATATATATTCCACGGGAATACTAAAGTACTTATGACACCTGCAGTCACCTGCTAATTATTTTTAGATTATTTTAAGAATTGGCAAATAATCATATACAAAACTTCGTGCGGTGCTAAACTTTTGTAATAATTTAATATAGCAAGTAGAAAAAATACATCGGCAGATAGATGTATTTTTTTATTTTTGATACTTTAAAGCTCGTAGTTTCTAGTTGAGGCTTGATTAAATGGAAGGGAAACTCAAGGAATTAGTCGGTAAACCTGGCGTTTGGCTCTACATCCAAAGCAGCAACGGCTGGTTTAAAAATGTAGAAATCTTGGAAGTCGGCGACAACGTACTCACGTTTCGATATGAGTCAGAGTCTGACACAGAGCGCAAAGTATGGGAGAAAACGACTCGCATCGACAACGTTTCAGAAATTGAGGTGCGCCTCATTGTCATTCCTAAAATGAATACGCCTCAGCTAGCCGACATTCGCGGTCAGCTTTCCAAACTTTTACAAAAAGACAGCAGCCCTGAGCTAGATGACCGGCTGCTTTGATTTTTCTTCTTGCTTACTCCTTCATGTGTCCTCATTGAACTATGCTTTTTGGCGGCCATGGGGACGTCACATGGACTCGTAACGCCTTCTTTGTTAAAGGTCCCACATCTGCTTGCTTCTCAGGACGTTTCTTGCAGGTTTTTTTACAGCATTTTGCGCATCGTCATCCAATCATCTGCCTTCACTAACCACGGTGCAATCGGCACTTTTTTAGTAATACCGTCATCATCTATATAAATTCGACGGCTGTCAGCTTTGACCACATCCCATGAGTCAAATGTATAGCGCTTACTCACAAGCCCTAGCAAATTGTAAACCGTGAGCTGGCGTGGCTCTAATACAAAATAAGGGCGGTTCAAACAATAGAATCCAAACACGCAAAGTAGTACGCAGAGTGGAGACCACGGTGAAATTCCGCCTGCTAACCAAATGCTAATAGCTAGTCCTACAGCCCCTAGCCCCAGAAAAAATATGGCAAGAGTTGCTTTGTAATAAGCTTTTAACCGCTGCTGAGTGCTGATAGTTGGCATAGAAGATGTGGGTAGAGAGGATGATTGGCTTTATTTCCAAAAGATGCGGTTGTAAAAAAGCAGATGCGATCAGTTGAGGATGAGGCGAAGTAGGCACGGGCGCTGACAGGTCATAGTGAAGGAAGAATCTGTCTGCTTCTGATGCGCCTAGCTGTGAAATGGTGCCCTGTTAAAGGCGATTTTTAGTCAGAATAAGTTGCTATTCACATAAAATGTTTAAACAATTTTGGCAGATTTGACATGGAGAATATCACTGAAGTAAGGGTAAATTAAGGGTAAGTACTAGATTTGATGGGTCTGTAGTGGCTCCTACTTGTGCGCATCGGTTACTCATTATTAATCTGCTTTGCTGCCAAAGATCTTCTGGCTGGTGTCATCCCCTACATACCGCCAGTGCCAAGGCTCAGCAGAAGCGCTATTGATAAGGCTAGTGCCAGTTACCGACAGCGTAAATCCATGAGTTTGAGCATTCGCCTGTAACCACTGAAAGGCTTGGGTTTTGGCAAAGCTGACTTGACGATCAGCGGTTTCTATCTCACCCCCAATATCTAGCGCGTAGCCGGTTGCGTAGTCTGGCTCAGCCGTTGTTGGCACAGGTTCGGCTTGGTGGGCAGAAAGGGCATAAAGTTCAATACCCTCGTTGGCGGCAGCTACTGCCATGTTCCAAAAAGCGTCGGCGGCAGCGGGCCTCAGCATCATGCTGCCATCTGCTAGTAATGGTACGAGATCTTGAGAAGAAGCGGCCGGATAAGTGCGATTTGAAGTTTTTCTCCAATTTTGCCAAGTTTTAGGTAGGTGACTGACCCGGTACTCACCCCATTGATAGGCTTTAACGCCTACACCAAGAGCCAGTACGGCCGCAATGCTGCCAACCGCCAGTTTTATAAAAATGGGATTGCTTAAGCCTAGCGAACGGGTTGTGCTGGTCGATAAAAATTTTGAGTTGCCCCTGACGATAGGCATTGGGGTTGGCAACGCGTGAATGCCTACTCCACTTGCGATTGTCTGCGGCTGTAAGGTAAAAGATGTAGGCCGTTGATTGACTCCAGGCGCGGCCACAACGGTATCCAGGCGGCTGTCGTGAGCCACTTGATGGCGATCGCAGCTTTGCCTTAGCGTTTTTAGCGCCGCTTCAGCCGTGGTAAAGCGATCTTGCCAGTGATGACGAATCAGCCGATCAATAAATTCTGCTAGGTGCAAATTGATGTCATCTCGCTGCTCACGCCACCGCAAGCCTATTTTCGGATCGTAAATAAAATCCTGATGACGCTGGCCTGTGAGCGCTTCGACAGCGATTAAGCCTAGCGCGTAGAGATCGCTAGCAGGCTGAGGTCCAATTGATGATTCCTGAGCCTGCTGATTTGAGTGCATTTGCTCGGGTGCAGCGTAGGACAAAACGGGAGTCGGAACCGTACTACCCAGCGTCCCATCAGCAGCAATGCGGCTGCGAGCAAGCTTAGCAAGGTTGCCAAATTCGGTTACAAAAATTTGGCCATCAAGGCTTTGTCGAATCAGGTGCTGCGGCTGTAAGGTTTGATGAACGATGCCTTGTTGATGAATGCCGATCAGCGCTGTGAGGACATCTTGCAGTAGCTTGGTGACGTAGCTTTGGCTGAGTGGCTTGCCCAGTGTCAGCTCCTGGCTGAGCGGATGGCCAACGATATGGTCTTGAACGAGGTAAAACGTGTTTTCTGAGAGATTGTTTTCTCGGTGAGCGGCTTCGGCTGATGGGCGTTCTCTATAAAAATAGGCCAGTAAAGCGGGTACCTGAGGCTGACGCCCCAATCGCTCTAAAATTTGGGCTTCGCGCTCTAGGCGGTGGCGCATCTCACGCTGATGATAGGGAATCGCAGTAACAAGGCAGTGGGGACGATGGAGATAGCGGTGATCGCTAGCCAAATAAACCGTACTAAAATCCGTATGGCGCAGCGGCCTTTCAAGTTCAAAGCGCTCTTCAAGAATGGGGGTGCTCATTCGCAGGTGGCTAACAGCAAGGACAGCTTAAAAAGACGATGCACATATCTTCATGTAGCATAAACAACTTCAAGCTCACGTTTCGTATTCCCAGCTATTTTTTAGTTAATTCTTGGCGGGCGCGAGCTAATTTAATCAAATGGCATGGCAGCATTGCATAATTGATAGCCCTCATGCGTCTAAAGATATTATTAGAGGATGTATTTAGGACTGCACAGAAAGCCAAACTCGTTGCTGTAACTTAGGCTGGTTAGCTGATTTCGGCAATCTAAATCATGGCGAGTGAAACCAAATTATCTGTTGGTCAAGTCGAAAAGCTTTTGACCAAACAAATCAAGCAAAAAATCGCACAGAATCACCTTAAAACTACTCGCAGTGGCAACAAGGAGCTAGTTTTTTTGGTCAAAGAAATTGTCTCTGCGCCGTTTGAATCTGAAGCTGAGGTACAAACGGCGGGGAAAGCCATCGGGCAAAAGATTGCCGATCTATCGCAAGCTAGCCATCCACAAAACCTCGATGCTGGCATCGTTCGTAAGCTGCGGTTTAAGCGAAACTGGCCAGATGACTTTGATATTCCAGCAGTGCTGCCGATTGAAAAGATCCCTAAAAAGACCAGTAAATCTAGTCAGACTGTAGTGAGCACCACAAACACTGTGAGCGCACCAGCACCAGCATCTACCCTTTCACCCACCTTAAGCCTGGATCAGCTCACTGCTGAGACAGATCCTGTCGTCGCTGAGAATCCGCCCGCAGAGGATAGGGCTGAGGCAGCAAGTGACGATAGCGTTACCCATGAAGTTCAAGCGGAAATCACCATGCCTAATCAAAACTTTGAGAATGTATCGAAAGCTGTGATCGCGCCTGAAGCGGCAGCAGTATCGCCCAAATC
>JBGTNW010000099.1:0-17728 GCA_041742865.1 Phormidesmis sp. | reverse complement strand
CCTCAGCAAGAAATCGAAATTCTAGATGAACCTAACGCGACACTCCCTGTGCCAAAGTTCATGGCCGAATTGACCCTCACGACTGAAGAGCTGTTTGCATTGCTACTGCTTTAGTCGCCTCGCGTAGGTATTCAACCAAACTGGCGATGTACCGGGCGGCTCCACAGGTCGCTACTATTAAAGGCAGTTGATAAAATCAGGACTATAGCCCAGTTATGAAAATTGCTGTTACGGGTGCAACCGGGTTTGTGGGGTCTCGCTTGGTGGCCCGACTGGTAGAAGAAAGCCATGATGTAAAGGTGCTGACGCGCAGCGTAGAGAAAGCGCGAAAGGCGTTTGCGGATCCTAAGTTCAAGGTTTTGGAATATGTGGCCTACCAGCCGACAGAATCGGGGGCGTGGCAGGGTGAAATTTCTAGCTGCGATGGGGTCGTTAATTTGGCGGGTGAGCCGATTTCGGAGCGATGGTCGTCTGAGCGCAAAAAGCGGATTATGGATAGCCGTAAGGTGGGGACTGAAAAGCTGGTAGAGGCTATTTCTAAGGCCGCATCAAAGCCTGCTGTATTGGTTAGCAGCTCGGCCATTGGCTATTACGGCACTAGCGAAACTGCAGAATTTTTTGAAACCAGTGAACCGGCTGAGCACGACTTTCTCTCGCAGGTGTGTCAGGCGTGGGAGGTCGAGGCAAATAAGGCCAAAGACGCAGGCGTGAGGGTAGCGATTATTCGCACGGGGATTGTTCTAGGAGCGGGGGGAGCGATCGCTAAAATGATTATGCCTTTCAAGCTCTATGCGGGTGGCCCTATCGGCAGCGGTCAGCAGTGGTTTTCCTGGATTCATATTGATGATTTAGTGAATCTGATGCTGAAGGCGTTGCTAGATTCTTCGATGCACGGGGTGTACAACGGCACTGCGCCGGAGCCGGTGCGCATGAATGATTTTTGTAAGACTTTAGGCGAAGTGATGGATCGGCCTTCTTGGTTGCCTGTGCCGGATTTTGCGATTGAGGCTTTGTTAGGGGATGGCGCAGTTGTGGTGCTCAAAGGGCAAAAGGTATTGCCCGAGCGGACGCAGGCGACAGGCTTTGAGTACGCCTACGCTGAGCCAAAAGCTGCTTTAAAAGATGTGGTGAAGAAAATTGGTTAGGAACGAATACTGTTTATTCATTCGCTGAGGTGAGATCGCCTTCCGGAGAGGGTTCAAAAGCAGGTGTTGACAGCCTTTGTCCATCATTTAGAGAGGGTGGTCTGAGGCTTGTTTTTCGAGCTAAATTTATGGAGTACAGACAGTCCGCCGGTGAGTGCCTCCTAAAATCTTCTCCTTTGCTTATTCTCCTATGAAAATCCACACTTTTCTTCCTTTGGTGTCAGCTAGATTGATTGTGTTGGGCGGCTTGAGTTTAACGTTGCTCAATGCTGTAAGCCCAGTTGAGCTGCTGAGCTTGCAGTCATTTGGGCAGGGTCAGAAGGCGATCGCTCAATCTCCCCCTCAATCTGAAGATGACGTCAACGTCCGGGTCTATCAAGCCGCTAGTCCGGCAGTGGTAACCATTGATACCGACTCTGGTACGGGTAGCGGCGTAATTGTGAGCGCGGATGGCCTGATTTTGACCAATGCCCATGTGGTAGATGGGGCCGATACCGTGAAGGTGTTTTTGCCGGATCGCCGAGAGTATGAAGGGCGTGTGGTAGGCTATGGCGCAAATGGCGTGGATCTGGCGGCAGTAAGAATTCAAGCCCAGAACTTGCCGACGGTAACGATTACGAGTGCGCCAGTTCAAGTGGGGCAGCGGGCCTTTGCAATTGGAAATCCGTTTGGGCGCTTTGAAGGGACGTTTACCACAGGCATTGTCAGTCGGCTAGATGCTAACCGGGGCTTGATTCAAACGGATGCGGCAATTAATCCCGGTAATTCTGGTGGGGCTTTGCTCAATAGCCGAGGTGAGCTGATGGGTATTAATACGTCGATTTTTACGCCGCAGCGGTCGGCTCCGGGCACCGCTGGCGATCAGTTCGGTAATATTGGGATTGGATTTGCGATCGCCATCGATCCAATCAACGACTTTCTAACCGCTATTCGCAATGGCACGGCCTCGGCGGTAGCTGTGCAATCTTCCTTTTTGGCCGGTTCAAATCGGTTGCCTCAGCAAGTTACGCTGAACGGCGAACTTATTCGCGGTCAGCTCACGCGCGATAGTGCAGTTTTGCCAGCCGATAACAGCTATTACAATGCGTATTCTTTTCAGGGGCGCAGCGGACAGCAGATAGTCATAGAGATGAACAGCACTACGCTAGATGCCTATCTCATTTTGCTATCGCCCCAAGGCCGCGATCTCGCTCAAGATGATGATAGTGGCGGGGCGGCGAATGCCCGGTTGGTTTTTACGCTGCCGGAAGATGGCACTTACACAGTGCTGGCAAATTCCTATGCCTCTAGGCAAACGGGCAGCTACGATTTGCGCATCGCAGAAGATCGTGGCTCTGATTTTAGGGCGAATGGGCAAACCGCTGCACCCGTTTCCGAACCATTGGCTTCTTCTCAACTATCGGTAGCGGTGAGCAGTTTGCCCATTCGCGCTGAAGGCATTTTAGGCCCAAACTCGAAAACGCTGGAAGTGGATGGTAGCCGCTATGAAGAATTTCTGTTTGAAGGGCGTCAGGGTCAGCAGGTGACGATTTCGCTCAGCAGCCGAGACTTTGATCCTTACCTGCTGCTAGTTGGGCCAGATGGTTCGGTGGTTGCCTACAACGATGATGTGTCTGCCAATGATTTAAACGCAGGCTTGACGGTAACGCTGCCATCAAATGGCCTCTATCGAGTGGTTGCAAATGCCTTGGATGCGTCCGGGACGGGTCGATTTAGGCTGACGGTTAATGCTCGTTAAGGCGCGCTTGAATAGGTTGCTAGCGGATCACTAAATTTCTGCGCTGCGTAGGTTTTGCATTGCTGCACAAATCGTTGCGCAAGGTCAAGTCGATGGCCCCAGTGTAAATGCGTATAAGAGGCGTGAAGGTGCGGTAGTTGGTATCCTTCTAAGTGAGCGTTACTGGCTTCGCCCCAATATCGGCGCGTTTTGTAGATGGGCTGCGTCAAGGGCTCAACGATACTGGATCGGTGAAATTCATGGCCGATGACGGTTTGGTTTTGAGTTAATAGGGGGCCATCGGTGAGGGCGATCGCCTCTCGATATCCCAAAACTAACCGGTTGCCCATTTTCACCGTCTGTGGAATCACGCCTACCATCGGCCAAGCCTGAGCGTTAAAATCAATAATCGCATCACTCAAATACATCAGTCCGCCGCACTCTGCGTAGGTCGGCGTTCCTTGCTGAATGGCCTGACGAATCGCGGCCATCATCGGCTGATGAGCACTCAGCTCAGCGGCAAACACTTCTGGAAAGCCGCCGCCGAAATAAAGCCCGCTGGCATCGGGCAAGCTTGGATCGTTGAGCGGACTCCAATAAATTAGCTCTGCGCCTTGTGCTTCCAAAGTTTCAATATTATCGGGATAGTAGAAATTGAAGGCTTTGTCATAAGCGATCGCAATCCTTACCCTTTCTCCTTTGCCCTCTTTTGCTCTTTTCTCTTGCTTCCCTTTCTCGTTTTTCCTTTGGTTTCCTCTCTCCCCTGCATCCCTAGCCGACAACAGCTTCTCTAGCTTCTCCCAATCAAAACACCGTTCTCCTAGTGCCGCTAGCCGCTGGGCAATGACCTCAAATCCCTTAATCTCTCCGGTTGGTACTAGCCCTAGATGACGATCAGGCAGTTGAATATCTTTTTCTCGCGGAAAAACACCGAAAATTGGCATGTGGATTGACGCTAAGGCATCGCGTAACAGTTGAAGATGGCGATCGCTCCCCACCCGATTCAAAACCACGCCCACCACATTGACCCTAGCATCAAAATCTCGGTAGCCCTGAACCAGTGCTGCTAGCGACCTCGACATGCGCCCACAGTCCACTACTAGCAATACCGGCAAATTGAGCAATCGAGCAACATGAGCGGTACTTGCCGTATCATCGACACCTGTTGCGCCATCGAATAGACCCATGACGCCTTCAATTATCGCCTCATCAACAGCGGTGCAGTGCGTATGAAAGCTTTGCTGCACATAGCTTTCGCTAGTCAGTACCGGATCGAGGCTGTAGCAAGGGCGACCGGTGATGGTGGCGTGAAACATCGGATCGATGTAGTCCGGCCCGACTTTGAATGATTGGACGGTGTGATGGCGCTGCTTAAGGGCGGCCAATAGTGCCAGGGTAAGGGTGGTTTTGCCAGTACCGCTGCGATCGCCCGCGAGAATAATACTCAAAGTAAATTACTAAATATATAGCTAAAATTGACTGAACATATCACTCAGAAACGGCTGTGGAAGCAGTAAGGCTGATTTTTGGGACATTAATCACAGCAAACGTATCTGCTTATACTGCTTTCAGATAGCAACTGTCGTAACTGTGGCTTGGATTTATGACAGATGTTGGAGCATCACAGCCTATCAGAATTTCTGCGATAGGTTAGATACACTTTGCTCATAGAATTTCCGTACAGCTATCTTACTTCTGTAACATGCCTAGCTCGTGACTAGAGCCTCTCTAGGGACTCTGTGGGGACTCTCCGGGGCATGATTCGCTTCAATCCTTTCAATGCTGTTTAACAATTCCTAACAATCGCGATGGCTTTTCATAATTCTCACATCCCGTCGTTATTCCATCAAGTTCGCGCTTTTCCTCGGTCAACCCCTCGATCAGTGGTTCAGCAGCGATCGCTGAGCCAGCTAGCCATTCGCTTGGGCAGTGGTCTAATGGCTTTTAGCTTAAGTATTGGCATGGCGCTACCGGTTTTGGCCGCTGACCCTTTTCGCGCGAACACCTCAACGCCTGCTCATGAGATTGGAGATCTGACAGAAGATGCCTTTGAAGCTATCTTCAAGCGCGGTGACTATCTCAGCGCTCGTCAAATCTTGGCCCAAGCTGAAACGGCTGAATCAGGTGAGCCCCTAGTTCATGCCATGCTCGCTTCGATGGCTTATCTGGACAATGATTTTACCGAGGTGTACGACCGGGCAATTAAAACCCAATCGACCGCAGTGGCACTGAAAGCTTCCGATCCGCTGAGAGGCCATCTATACACGGCTGTTGGGCTGTTTCTAGAAGGGGCGTATGTGTTGAAAACCGAAGGCATTGCGAAGGGTACACCTAGAGCTTTGGGCATGTTGCAGCAGGTTTTTAGAGAGCTAGATAATGCCGAAGAAATCAATGCTGATGATCCAGAGCTAAACTTGCTGAAGGGCTACATGGATCTGATGCTGGCTGTGAATCTACCTTTTTCAAATCCCGATCAGGCGATCGCCCGCATGTCGAGCTACGGCAGCCCAACGTACCTAGCTCAGCGCGGCATTGCCATCGGCTATCGCGATCTGGATCGGCCCGATGCAGCGCTAGTTGCCGTTGATAAAGCGATCGCCGCAGCGCCCAACAACCCTGAACTGCTTTACCTAAAAGCGCAAATTTTGAACCGCCAGGGCAATCAAACCAGCAGCATCAATTACTTTGACCAAGCGCTTACTTACAGCGCTCAATTGCCGCCTGCTTTGGTAAATCGCATGACTTGGGAGCGCTGTGTGATCTTGCCATCAGCAAATGCTGATGCGTGTTCTAGGCAAGCAGGCTATTAATTGTTGATCAGTTCGTTGATCAGTTCGTCGTTAAGTCAATGACTGATGCACCGACTTAACAACTTCACTACGCTTGTCCACCACAAACGTAATGCGTGTAGTTAAAAGATCCTTGATTGCCGCTGGCATTTTCAGCTAGCGCACAGCGCTCTGAGGCTAAATCTGCCCCAAAGTCCAGCAGCCACAAATCGAACGGACGGGGCAAGGCTGCCAAACTTTGAATGAGTTCGGCCGTAGCCTCTCTATTTTCAGCCGCATTGTTTTCAGCAATGACAAACTGAGGCGCACTGACCCAATTTTGATTCTGATTTTTCGGATTAAAATTGCGCTGGATTTCCCAGGCAGCAGACATAATTTCAATGCCGACAACAATGGGCTGTTCTGTAATTGTGGTAGCCGCACCGATCACAACAGGTGCATTCGACTCGGTTTGAATAAATTCAATCAGAGCTTTCGGGGTATAGAATTTCAGACTTGTCAGGTCATTCACCATTACCTGAGTGCCGATAAAGCCTACAGCGATTACAAGTGCAACAACCCCTCGTCCCTGAATACGGCGCTGAATGAAAGGTAGCTTGGCTGTTTCAAAGCCTGTTGCGCTCAGCCAAAAGGGTGCCAGACTAACCCCCACGAGGATCAAAATGCTGGGGAAAAATACAAAGCTGTAGCGATGGCCTCGGGTAATATCGGTGCCTAACCCGTAACAAATAATAAAAAACAGCATATTTGCCAGGATGAAGAAGCCGCCAATTGCTTGAATGCCCATCCGCAAGTTAGGTTGCTGCCATTGGACTCTAAGGCTGCGCTGCAAAGTAGCTATTAGCCAAGGCGCATAGATCAGCAGCAAAAATACACTCGTAATTACAATCGCAGCTACCGGTAGCCAACCCATGCCTTTGGTTACCGGCGAGAGGATCGCGTACAGCCAACCGGCTAAAGACTGCACAATCGGATTGACCCAAAACTGCCAGTTTCTGACTTCAGACTGTAAAAAGCTGGTCTGCGGACTGCCGTAAAAGTTGGCCAAAATCGGTAGCCATATTAGACCGCCTGCTGTAGTGCCGGCGATCGCGCCATAAATTCTCAGCCAAGGCGCTGACCGCCAGATCGTTCCCTTGGCTCGGCACTGCTGCACCAGCATCACCAGCAGCACCATCCCTTCGGCTATCAGCGTTAGCCCAAAAAAGAAGTGAATGCTCAACCCCAGGGCGTTAATCACGATCCAGGCGAGCACCGTACCCCAGCTTACCGCTCTAGATTGGTGCAGCGCTCTTACTGCTAGCACAAAGCAGCACAAGGAAGCAATCACCGCCAAAATCGCCAGCGTATAGTGCCGTGCCTCTTGTGATAAAAACACACTAAAAGGCGATACCGCCATCAGCGCCGCGCAAATTAATCCAATCTGTTGAGCCTGATCATCTTGATCTGGCTGATCTCGAAAGCTAAACCAAGCCAGTAAATACGTTGCAGGCACAGCCAATGCGCCGAAAAAAGCCGATAGCGCTCTAGCCGCCCACAGCGGAGCGTAACCGTCGTCGGTTCCAAACAGCTTAGAAATACCGTGAAATAGCAGCATCCACCCGTGAGCTAATACAAAATACGCGGGTGGATGATTGTCTTCTGTTAGCAAGTTCACAACTACATCGTGAACGCTAGCGCCCGGTGTGAACTGTAAAGGGCGCAGAATTTGATCAAGACTGATGAGTTCGTTTAGCGGAATCATCCGCGAATAGTTGCCTAAGCTAAACAGTGCGGTTGCTACCTCGTCCATCCAAGCGCCTTTGACGGTGAGATGGGTGAATCGAATCACGAGCGCCAAGGCAAACCATATCGCTAGCCATCGCATGATCTGCCCTGAGGGTAACTGTTTGGCGTTTACGTAGCGGTTGTCTGTGGCTGAGGACTCGGTAGCTGAAGACTCTGTAGCTGAAGACATGGGTAAAGGTGTAAAAGAGAAATAGCAGCGCCCTTTAGTATAGGAGGCTATTTCTCCCATCGTCCGCTGAGTGTCTTTCTAAGCTTGGCTGTCTCTCAATTTCTTCTCTCAATTTCTTCTCTCAATTCGTTGAAAAAATCTCTAAAAAAAAGCTATACCCACGACTCATTCTGTGAGGAATAGGCGGATATAGCTAGGAACGCAGTTAGGAGGTATCTTGCCTCAAGAATATCGACTCCCTTTTCAATTGAATCAGAGTTTTAAGAAGTTCTTAACCTTAGAGCCTGATGGACGAGCCAAGGTCAAAAAACGGAGACAGTTTTTAAGGTTCGCAGTCGGTTGATAGCTGCTGCTAGCTCAAATCGACGAAATTGGGCCAAATTTCCCAGATATTGAGCGTCTAAGCCCTCCCTCTCACCTATTAGTACGTCTAAGCTATGGCGATCAATATCTTGCATTACGTAGTCAAGAACTTTGCTCAGGGGCTGTTTATCATCGCAGTAGTGGCGTTGGGCGTAGAGAATGGCATGGCCAATAGCGCGCACCTGATGAACTTCTACAATTTGCTCAATGGCTTTTAGATCAATGGTTTCCTTGCCTAGGGTGAGGGCGTTTAGGCCCGCTGCTTTGACCGTAGGCAAGCGAGCGCTCATCTCCACACTCTCCGGCAAAACGGCCCGCGATTTCACCGCCCCAAAGTATTCACCGCCTTCGGCCTGTCGCTGATGTGGATTGGCAGCAGCGATCGCTTTGGCCGCAGCGGTCACTATTTGAGGTTGGTAATCTTCCATCGCAATCACCGTATCAGCCACTGCGAAGTAATCACCGCTACCGCCCATCACCAAAATCGTAGAAATGCCGTAATCGTCATAGAGCTGACGCACCTTATCCACAAAGGGCGTAATCGGTTCTTTGTGCTTGGTAATGAGAGTCTGCATGTTGCGATCGCGAATCATAAAATTCGTTGCCGCTGTATCTTCATCGATCAACACCACCTTAGCCCCGACTTCTATGGCCTCCATCAGTCCTGCCGCTTGTGATGTAGAACCACTCGCATTTGTTGTCGAAAAGTTAGTGGATAGCTGCCCCCTCGGCAGAGGGTTAATTACGGGCGAAATATCCACGCCGATGACACTGCGACCCTCTTCTGCTCTTAGCTTCACTGCATCTATAGCCGTCACCACCTGCTGCCGTCCGTCTCCCGGCACATGGCTGTAAACGCCTTGCTCAATTGCGCTTAGCAGCGTCGATTTGCCGTGATAGCCACCGCCGACAATCAGGCTCACCCCCTGACGGATTCCCAAGCCTTTAATTTTTCCGCTGTGCACTGTTTCTAGCTCAACACAGTGATCTGCTGGTGGGCTAAACAGCGTCACGTCCGTAGTTAGCGATCGCTGATCAATCCCGCTGCGGCGCGGTAAACAAGCGCCTTCGGCAATAAAAGCCACTAAATTATGATCCGCTAGCTGGCTTCTGAGCGCTTCGGCATCTTCAAAGGTTTGGACATGTTGAGTCAAATCAGCTGGATCGAGTGCCTCATATTTCAGAGCAGCGACGACGATCTGCGGAATATCTTCACAGAGCAAATTGGCCGCTGCATGGCCTGCAATTCGTCTGCCTAAGGCCGGTAGCCCAACTGTCAGCCTTGCTTCCAAGCCTTCAGCAGTGATCCACATCGAGGATCGCCGCAGAATAGCTTGGCTAGGCGCTGATATGGCAATCTGCCCGCTGTTGCCGGAGCCTCGTTTTTTTTGCTGTAACTGGGCCACTTGAGCGACTTGTCTAGTTAGGTAGTCAGCGATCGCCACCTGCGACCCATAATGAGTCAATTCATCAGGCGGAAACTTAGCCACAGCTTGCTTTATCTGAATTCTAATGCGACTCGGCGCGGCAAATGGATCGCCCTGCACGTAATCTACGATGAGCAAAAAATCAGAAAATTCGTAATTTCCTTTTATTCCCTTGTATTCCCGATAGCTACGACCCTCCAAATTCTCAAGAAGCTGCCGCAATGTTTGCCCAGTCGCCATGAATAAATTGCCTCAAGAATTTTATTTTTCTGTCTGTTTTTAAGCCCATAAGAATGACACTCTTCCTTGCAACAGATGTGTCTTTAGGTTAAGGATCGTTATGCTTAGTGCACAGAGAAAGACATTTGTACGTATAGAGCTGTAAATGTAGTTATACACACAGTTTGACCACTATCTTTGTCAGTTTTGCCCTTTTTTAGGGGTTCGATTTTTATCTTTAAAGCTATTCAAATTTATCTGGATCTATATCCCTAATTTCAATCTCTATTTCAATGTTCAGCGAGTCATCCCTTATGAAATCTTTAACCGCTATTTTTAACCCCGTCCACGTTGCGAAAGCTGCTTTGTTCGCGATCGCTGCTATCGGCTTAGCACTGCCTAGCAACAGCGTTGCTCAGGAACGTCAAACGACTCGCAGCGGTTTAGCCGATGGCGTCTATGTATTTGGCGAAAGTTCTATCCCCAATCAACCAGGCATGACCTACACAGTTCTATCGGTAGAAGATGGTCGAACAATTGGGGCGTTTTATCAGCCTAATTCTTCTTTTGACTGCTATTCAGGAGAAGTGACTGCCAATCGATTAAGAGTAAATATTATCAATAGCTACGAGCAAACCGTTTATCCTTACGAAATTGCGCTTACCTCAGGCGGTGTCTTAACGGCTGGGAATTCAACTCCCACGAACACCTTAGAAGGATTTCATCGGATTGATACCATTAGCGACATAGACCAAACTGTGCTGGCGGTCTGTCAGGCTGATTTGGCTCAATAACAATTACAGTCTCAGTCGATGACTTTGATTGCTTGGGGGTTGTTAAGGTTTGGCGGTAATTTGGTGACAGGGTGATCGCATATACTCGACTGCGATCACTGTCTGAGCGTTAAAATGATCGCTAAGTTACAAAAAAGCGACTGCTTTTAGCCAAATGAGGTAATTTGGCGGATGCCTAGCAACAATTAAGTTTTATATCGTTGAACCTGGAGTCATTTCTGGAGTCATTATTTTATACATCACTTTTTCAAATCGGCCTTTTGATGACCGGTTACGGAAAATACTCCATCGAGTACGGCTCTCCTAATGCCAGAACACCTGAAATGCAAGTATATTGACAGAAGTAGACAAAAAACTTAACGAATGCCAACGCGAATAGTCAGCGTCAACAATGGGCCGTCTGCTCAAAATTTGCGCCTAGGCAGAAAGCCTAAACAGGAATTAAGTGGGCGCAAGTTAGGGCAATACGTTAAGCCATTCACCTTGGTTAGAGGCCTCTCCACACATGTTTGAACACTTTACAAACACAGCGATCGCGGTCATTATGCAGGCGCAAGAGGAGGCCCGTCGCCTGGGTCATAACTTTGTCGGCAGCGAACAGTTGCTGCTCGGCATTATCAAAGAGAACACCAGTATTGCCGCTAAGGTTCTAGAAGAGTTTGGTATCAACTTAGCCAATGCCCGTACAGAAGTAGAATCTATTATCGGTCGAGGCTCTGGTAATGGCCCGGTCGAAATTCCCTTTACGCCTAAGGTCAAGCAGGTTTTTGAGCAGGCTTTTCAAGAGGCTCGCAAGCTCGATCATCCCTACATTGAGCCTGAACATCTGCTGCTGAGTCTGACTCAGAATTCTGAGAGCGTGGCCTACAGAGTAATTGCCAACCTTGGCGTAGATCCTGATAAAATTCGCATACAGCTTGTACGCGTCATCGGTGAAAGTGCGCCGGTTGTTTCCGGTCGCACGAGCGGCAGTAAGAAGTCTGAGCGCAAGTCTGAAGGCAGTGTTCTGACTGAATTTGGCACTGATTTGACAGCAATTGCCGCCGAAGGCAAGCTCGATCCAGTTATTGGTCGCCAAAAAGAAATTGAGCGCGTGGTGCAAATTTTGGGTCGTCGCACCAAAAATAATCCGGTGCTCGTGGGTGAACCAGGTGTGGGTAAAACTGCGATCGCTGAAGGATTGGCTCAGCGCATTGTCAATCAAGATGTCCCTGAAGCCTTGATTGATCGCCGAGTCATCAGCCTAGACATGGGCCTTTTAGTTTCCGGCACCCGCTTTAGAGGCGATTTTGAAGAGCGGATCACCCAAGTCATTGACGAAGTGCGCAAGTCTGAAGATGTGATTTTGGTCATTGATGAAATTCATACCTTAGTAGGTGCAGGTTCGCTAGAAGGCGGTATGGACGCAGCCAACTTGCTCAAGCCAGCGCTAGCTCGGGGCGAAATGCAGTGTATTGGGGCAACCACACTCGATGAGTATCGTAAATACATTGAAAGAGATGCGGCTCTAGAGCGCCGCTTTCAACCTGTGACTATCAATCCCCCTTCCGTCGAAGATACGGTCGAAATCCTGTATGGCTTGCGTAGCCGCTATGAGCAATTCCATCGGCTAAATATTACCGATGGGGCGGTTGAGGCGGCAGCGACGTTGAGCGATCGCTACATCACTGATCGTCACCTGCCTGATAAAGCCATTGACCTAATCGACGAAGCCGGTTCAAGAGTGCGCTTGCGCTACTCTCGCAATATTCCCGCTAGTGAGCTGCGCAGCGAGCTTCGCCAAGTCCAAAAAGACATCATCGAAGCGATTCAGCTTCAAGACTTTGATCTTGCTGCCGACTTGCGCAAAACTGAATCTTCACTCACCCAGCAAATTCAAGAAACGCTTGCTGATGATGTAGTGATTACGGGCATCCCGGAAGTCAGCGACGAAGATATTGCTGATATCGTCTCTTCTTGGACGGGGGTTCCAGTCAACGCCATCACAGAAACTGAATCGGTGATGATGATGCATCTTGAAGACACGCTGCACGAGCGCGTTGTCGGTCAAAACGAAGCCGTCGTGGCGGTGTCTAAGGCCATTCGTCGAGCCCGCGTGGGTCTGCGCGGAATGGATCGCCCAATTGCCAGCTTGGTGTTTTCTGGCCCTACTGGCGTCGGTAAAACTGAGTTGGCGAAGGCATTGGCTCAATCCGTTTTTGGCTCCGAAGACGCGATGATTCGCTTAGATATGTCCGAATTTATGGAATCTCACACCGTTTCTAAGCTGATTGGTTCACCCCCGGGCTTTGTTGGCTATGACGAAGGCGGTCAGCTTACTGAAGCGGTGCGCCGCAAGCCTTACAGCGTCATCTTGATGGACGAAATTGAAAAGGCCCACCCCGACGTCTTTAATATTTTGCTGCAAGTGCTAGACGATGGTCGCTTGTCGGACTCTAAGGGGCGAGAAGTCAGCTTTAAAAATACGCTGATTATTATGACCTCTAATATCGGCTCTAAAGTGATTGAAAAAGGCGGCGGTGGACTAGGCTTTGAGCTGTCTGAAACCGACAGCACAACTAGCCGCTACAACAACATTCGCAATCTTGTGAATGAAGAAATGAAGCAGTTCTTCCGACCTGAAATGATCAACCGGATTGATGAAATCATTGTTTTCCGTCAGCTCACAAAGCTTGAGGTGACTGAGATTGCTGAAATCTTGCTGAAGCAGGTAAGCCTGCGCCTGAGCGAGCGCAATCTTTCGTTCAAACTGACGGATGCCTTTAAAGAGCGTCTTGTTAACGAAGGTTATGATCAGCGTTATGGGGCTAGACCGATGCGCCGAGCGATCGCTCGTTTGGTCGAAGATCACCTCGCTGAGGCTATCTTGTCCGACAACATTAAAGACGGTGACACTGTTGTCTTTGATATTGATAAAGACGGTGAAATAGTCACAGCGCCCGAACGTGAACCGGCCTTGATTGGCGTTAAGTAGTCATTAGAGCCATTAGTTCTTGAATAAAGTTCTTGAACGATCAGTAACTGAAAAGCCACGGAATCCTCCGTGGCTTTTTTTCTCTCCATTTGCCCTTTATCCTCAAGCTCATGAGTTCTGCTTCTGCTATCCCCAAAAAAATCGTCGTCGTCGGTGCGGGGTGGGCCGGTTTAGGTGCCGCTTACCACCTATCGAAGCAAGGCTACGCAGTGACTTTACTTGAAGCGGGCGCTTATCCCGGTGGTTTGGTCGCTGGCTGGCAAACGTCCAAAGGCCGCTCTGTCGAAGCCGGTATTCATGGATTTTGGTATCCCTACAGCAACATCTTTGCGCTGACCGATGAACTGGGCATTCAACCCTTTACCCCTTACACCCGTTCATCCCAATACTCTCCAGCTGGTCTAGAAGTCGAATCGCCCATTTTTCAGCGTGAGCCTTACTTGCCTACGCCCTTAGGCACTTTTATTTACACCCAATTTAAGCGACTGCCCCTAATAGATCGGCTATCCGCGCTGCCGCTTTTATATGCGCTCGTCGATTTTGATAATTCTGACGAAGCCTGGAAGCGCTACGACTCCATGACCGCCCGTGAGCTATTTAAGCAATACGGCGTCTCTGAGCGTCTATACAAAGACTCCTTTGAGCCCATGCTGCTCGTTGGCCTGTTTGCACCGGGTGAACAGTGCTCAGCTGCTGCGGCGTTAGGAATGCTCTACTATTTTATCCTGGCCCATCAGCCAGATTTTGACGTGCGCTGGTGTCGCGGCACGGTAGGCGAAATGATTTTCCGCCCTTGGGTGAAGCAGATTGAGCAAGCGGGCGGGCGTATCTTAGCTAATCACCGCGTAAGCGATGTGCGAGTTGGGCCTGGTAATTCTGTAGATGCGGTGATCTGTGATGACGAAATCTTTGAGGCCGATGCGGTAATTTTTTCGGTCGGCATTACGGGGATGAAGAAGATTGTGGCTCAGAGTGAGGTGTTGCGATCACGCCCCGAATTTCGCAACCTCAGTAACCTGGGGGGTATTGATGTCCTCGCCGTCCGCCTCTGGTTCGACCGCAAAATTACTGTCCCGCTGCCTTCCAATGCCTGCTTTGGCTTTCACGAAACCACCGGCTGGACATTTTTTGATCTCAACGCACTGCACGACGAATATAAAAACGAAGCCGGCAGCGTTATCGAAGTCGATTACTACCACGCCAATCAACTGCTTGCCCTCAGCGACGAACAAGTCATTCCGCTCGTTCAAGCCGATCTTGCGGGTTGCCTCTCAGCCTTTGGTGAGGCCACAGTTGTCGATCAAAGTGTCATCCGCATCCGTCAAGGCGTTAGTCACTTTGCCCCCGGCAGCTATCGCTATTTGCTTCCTAGCCGCACTAGCTTTTCAAATGTCTTTATGAGCGGTGATTGGATTGTCACTTCCCACGGCTCTTGGTCGCAAGAAAAAGCCTACGTAACGGGTTTAGAAGCCGCCAACCAAGTCATCAATCAGTTTGTCATTGGCCAATTAGCACCGATTATTCCGATTGTTCCAGATGAACCTCACATCCAAGCGGCTCGCACCCTTAACCGAACTATTCGTGCCCTGACACAGCATTTGCCGCAGTTTTGGCTCCCTTAAACATTCCCTTAAATATTTAGGAGTACGGAGAGGGGGGGATTCGAACCCCCGTTAGGTCTGACCCTAAAACAGTTTTCGAGACTGCCGCATTCAACCACTCTGCCACCTCTCCAGAGTGGTTTATATCTTACACTGATTTTGCCTGCGCCATTGCCAGATGCAAATTACGCCGTAGACGCCATAGCTAGCGACTGCGTGCCATCCAGTGATCCCCTGAATTTTTATAGCGTGACCGGGCAGTTGGTTAAATCGCTCTACGATCCAAATCAATAAATGGATGGGGTAGTACAAGTTAGCTGCGATCGCACTGCCTATCACGGGCCAAATCATGGCCGCGATCGCACTGACAAATCCACCCATGCTAATCAGCACGACCAGCGGCGTCGCCAACCCGTTTAGCAAAATGCTATACGACGGCAGTACCCCAAAATAAAGCAGCTGTAGCGGCACCGTCCACAAGCAAGCCGCCATCGGCACTGCCAACACCGTCGCCACATTCGTCGGCAGCCAATCCAAAGCCTTGATCAAGCCGGGTACCGTCACAATTAGCCCTAGCGTCGCCATCGCACTCAGCTGAAACCCCACATCCCATACCCACTGCGGATTACACAGCAAAATGATATTCGCTGCCACCAGTAAACAGCCTAAGGGCTTCACCTTTTGCTGCACTGCCAGCCCAATCAGCGCTCCAACGCCCATCACCGCAGCGCGCACCACGCTCGGCTGCAAACCTGTCAAGCCAACATAAACCAGTAAGGCCATCAATCCCCCGATTGCCTGTGATCGCGGTCGCTGCGACTTTAAAGCGCCCAGCACCAATCCCAAAATCAAAGACACATGAAAGCCAGACGCCGCCAGCGTATGCGCTAGTCCTGCTGCAATAAAACTATCTCTCACGCCATAGGGCAAATCCACCGCGCGTCGCCCTAACGTCATTGCGCTTAGCAAATTACCGGCTGGTTCGTCCAACCAGCGATCTTGAGCCAATACAATCCGTCGCCGCAATCGCCACAGCGCCCATTTTGGCGGCTCTTGCCCCGGCAAAAACTCTATCCAGCGGGTTCTAAACCCAGCGAAACAGCCTTGCTTTGCCAAATAATCCCCAAAGCTACCAGTGTCCGTTTCATGCGATCGCTCGATTTCATATGCTTCTCCCTTTAGCTCCACAAGCTGCCCCGGATACAGCTTTTGGCTCGGCGCTAGCGGTGCCGTCACATACAGCTTGCCGCTCACAGTTCTCGGTAGCTCAATTTTATCGAGGCTTCCAGTCAACCGAATCGATTGAGCCTCAAAGAAAAACTTTCCCTTGTTTTGCCGGGTCGTTTGCGGCATTTCTAGCACTCGCCCCAATACCTGCTGCTCTTGACTCGATACAAATCGGCTGATGTCATTGAACGCTGGCTGAGGCGATCGCCCAATACAATAGCTAGCCGCCATCAGCCCCACCAATCCGGCAATCCACCACTGCCGAGCCGTCGGCCCTATCCGCCAAAAACGCGGGAGCACTGCCCCACTCAAAGCACCCAAAAATAATAAAAAGCAGCCTGCAACTGACACCCCACCTGCCCAGGTAGATTCACTAATGCCAGTTACCAGCAGCCCTAAAAGGTAGGCCCAGCTAATTACTAATAAGCCCCAAGGTGTCATACCGCAATGCCAACGACTTCTCTTGTTTAGAAAGCCCGCCCAGCCCTTTCAAAGCACACAGCCATTCGAGTAACCCGCCTAACTCAATAAATTAGCCCCATAAAAAAGAGGCCGTAGGATGATCCCCACGCCTCTTTAGATAAGATAAATTCAGCTGCTTTGAGTCAATAGCTTAAATGGAAAGGCCCAACTGCGTCCCAAATACAGCGTGAACTAACAGCAGTGCAAGCGCCGTGCTGCCAATGTAAGCATGAGCTGATCTTAAAGCTTTACTGCCCTTTCCAAATCCAGTTGTGGCAATCACAGCATTGGTGGTGAGCAGCACTATTGCCCCCATCCCTGTCCAAAAATGCGGACTTTCTAAAATTGGCTCATCCTGCATCACCAGCGATAGAATGCCCCCGCTCGCACCCATCACAATAAATAGATACATGAGCGGTGCAATTTTGGCGTGAGTTTGCTTTTGAGCGATCGCCACCCCTTTATCAGTCGCCAGTCGCCCCTGCCAACCGGCATAGGCCGCCGCTCCGCCCATCACAAACACTACAATCGCCATCATCACCGGATGACCCCAGTGCACAATCGGCTCAGGCAAATCAAACTGCCTAAACCAATCAGCAATCGGCTCTAAATATCCCCTCAAACCTACGCCCATATCCCATTCTCCAAAGTATCAAGACACTTAATACTTCTTAACATGAGCCTATCTAAGTCTGCAATGATTCAGCCTTAAATTCAATTTTTCCTGCTGTTTCAGTGGCCGTTTCATCAGCTGTTTCAGTGGCTGCTTCGCCGGTCAACTTTAGCAGCGGAAATCCTAGTTTCTCTCGCTGCTCCAAATATAGCTGAGCCACTTTTCTCGCCAGCCCGCGCACTTGCCGAATATAGCGCGTCCGCTCAGTCACCGAAATCACCCCGCGTGCATCTAGCAAATTAAAAGCGTGCGAGCACTTCAGCACATAGTCATAGCTCGGCAGTACCAGTTCTCGTGTCATGAGCTGCTTTGCCTCCTGCTGATACAGCTCAAACAATTTAAACAATAAATCTGAACTCGAAGCCTCAAAGTTATACGTC
>JBGTNW010000098.1:0-3989 GCA_041742865.1 Phormidesmis sp. | reverse complement strand
CAGAGCTTCTTTGAGCATTTGCTCTCGCCTTGTGTTGACAATCTCCTCTTCAGCGCGGGTTAGCTCTGATCTAGCTAATCGTTTCTGTAAAACCCGGTTGGCTTTAGTTAATGCCTTGAGTTTGCTTTGAATAGCCTGATTGTCTAAGGGGTTCTCCATTTGGCTATCTGCTGAGCTATCCACTGTTTTTTTTGAGGGCTAATTGAGCTAAAAGAAAGCACTGTATGGCGATGGGTACCTATTGAGTCCCGAGTAATAGAGCCGTAAAGGTTTCGTTATGAAAGCGAGTGGTCGTCTGCCCTGAGAATGGACTGATTTCGCCATAGGAATAAAAGCCCATACTGGGTAATTCTGGGCCCAAAAACTGCTCAACGAGCTGATACTCCTCTTTAATGCGAGTGCCCAATGCTTTCATTCTAGAAGCACAAGAAATCATTAAAGCGGCACTAGGGAAGGTACCTGGATAAGCTGCTTGGGCTTTTTGAAAGGCTTCTTTGGTGGCGCTAAGCAGGCTATCATTATCGGCTGCAGTAAACTGAATAGTCGATTGTTCGGGGACATGGCCAAAATAAGTGATGCTGCCATCAAAATTGCCATTGCTATTGGGCGATCGTAGATAAAAGTCGGTTTCCTTGGGCTCGTAGACAGCGATTGTGCCGCTCCAGGAACAACCGCCCGACAGCCGCACATTGGATACACCGAGGGTTTTTACGTAAAAATCTTTAGTGGGTGCGCCATCTACTTCGTGAAGAGTATTACTGTTGGATTTCGTGACGGTGGCTTTGGGGCCGAGCGGACGCTGACCGGAGGCAATGCCGTAGGAGACTTTGAGGTTGCCTGCAAACGTTAAAACGACAACGGACGCCCGCAAAACGTCTGTTCTTGAAGGGGTGCTAATGAACTGATAAGTCTTTTCAAACTGCCAAGCATCGGCGCTGAGTCCACCAATGACGGGCACGGTTGGGCCTAGGGCTAAACTGATCCCGTTTACCATGGCGACGCCATCAATTAGTAACCCATCGCCGATTGCGTAGCACAGTTTAATCGCTGGCGATTGGGGTGAGTCGGGATAAGGGTTGGCGGCGAAGGCGTCAGCAATCGCAGCACTAGCCGCCGCGAGGCTATCTTTATCAGTTTGATGTCCAACGCCTGCCCTAAAGCTCACTTCATCAGAGCAAAACAGCATCATTGTCAGCGAATCTTCTTGAAAAGCCATTACCGAAGACATCTCGCCAATGCTGGTACCGCCAACTAGGACAATATCTGGATAGCTTTCTCGAATCTTCTTGAGGATAGCTTTGTGCTCAAAGTCAACCGCTGCCATCACAATACCCGCCTGAGGAATATTGCCGCCTAACGTTTCTTGGCACTGCTGTAGCGCTTCTTCTACCGCTCCTATTGAGTCGGGATCAATGCCATGGCCAACGGCTACTTGAAACATAAACACCTCTGCAGGGCTTGTCTTCTTAATCAACTAGCCATATTTTTCCCAAATACTAGGCATAAGCTATTGGCACATTTAATTTGATTTTGCTAGAAAAACAGCGAAATCTATGGAGAAATAATGGCTTCCTTTGAATTTTTCGGTGCTTCTAGGGTTGTAGGAAAAAGGGTTTCTGGTTTGTCAAAATCCTTATCATCCGGTAGTTCATCGATGGCTTTGTTTGACGGTTCATCCATCTGTTCATCCACCGATTCATCCACTGGTTCGCTTGTTGGCTCATCGACTGACGCACCTAGCTCATCTACAAGTTCATTAACGGACTCATCGACTGACGCACCTAGCTCATCTACAAGTTCATTAACGGGCTCATCGACGAATGGCTGCTCGGTGGATAGCACGTCTGATAAGCCTCCATTAAATTCGTCAAAATTCTCGAAGGGGCTAAAGAATTTGCTAGGACTTTCATTAGCAGGCGATTCCAACACTCCAGAAGGCTCTGTTTTAGAAGGCCCTTCAGCATCAGGCGCTATCGACTCAGAACTTGATTCCTCCGGATCCTGCTCAAGGTTTTCTGCCTCGGTTTCATCATTTTTGTCAGCAGGTGTCTCGCGAATCTCCTCTGTCGTGTCAGGAGAAACATCCGCCTCATCCGTTTTCTCTATGAACGGCGTTTCGTTGGACGGGAGGCTTGCTCCAGGGTCACGATCCCGGAAAGTCTCGATTTCAGACTTGACTTCAGGCTCGACTTCAGGCGCTACTGCCTTAAGCTCTACAGGAGGCTCTACAGGAGGCTCGTAATTGGGATTAGCGATCTGCCCGACGTCTCGGAGCAGCAATTCGCCACGTGTCATTTTGGCTAATGTATTGCGCTCATCTGGATTGTAATTAACGATACGCACAGTACTGTTGAAGGCATTTTCAATTGGGTTGCCTTGTTCGTCTATCAGCGCTGTGTGTACCCAGTTTTGACCGGGCTTAAAGCCCTTTAAATATATTGGCTGCCACTGATCAAAGACAAAGGACTGACCATTGACATCACAGCGAATTTTCCAATCTGTCAGGGTGGGATCGTCTTCGGCGATCACATGTAAAGGGGCGTTGCTGAGGTAAAAGTCAAGCAGAATTGGTTCAGCCCCATAGCTGCCTTGGGGCTCATTGTAGGTGAGTAGTGGCTGGCTTAGTGAGGGCGTATTTTCGCCAGTTTTAGCAAGCACGTGAAAGGTCGTTTGGGCGTAGGCGGCAGCATCTTTAAAGCTTTCGCCCCAAGGTTTGACGGCTAGCACTCTTAGGGTGTGACTACCAGGGGAAAGCGCTGAGAATTCAAGCGGATCCTCTAGGCTGTAAATCGATTGGGCGGGCTGATTATCGAGAATGATCTGTAAATGCGGGCCTAGATCAGTGGCGTTATCTTTATAAATAGAGAGTCCGCGCAGTGTGAGCTTAACGGTAAGGGTGGTGGTTTTGAGAATTTGGTCGGGCTTGGGGAAAGCGATCGCCACTTGAGGCTGACTATCTGCTATCAGCTCAGCGAGATCTACAAAAATAGCCGGGGGTGCCACCGCCAGAATGCCGTCATTTTTGCCGCCACTGAGCTGTCTCACATCATCTCCGATGCTAGGCGGCTCAGGAAGCTCTAATAGCCGTACGGGCTGAATTTGATTGGCACAGCCTAGTAAAGACAGGGCTATGAATCCGGCCATGAATCTACTGAGGAGTCGAGTCGAAAATCTATTGAGCAATGGGTTGAGAACGTGACTTGAAAAAGAGCGTCCAAGCTGCTGTAAAGGCAGATCAGATGATCGTCTTATCCACTGTGTTAGCCACTTGTGAGCCGATGCCATAGCCGCTATCAACTTCTTCATGAGCGCTCACTCTAAACATTCGGAATTAGCTTTCTTTACTAATTTCTTGACTGATCATATGGGATGACTGCACCGGGAATTAAAGTGAATTAAAGTTCTAAAAAAAACACAAAGCTTTACATCTCTCTTTAGTTTCCTCGACCGATGATCTTGAACGTCGTCTATTTCGAAAATTTTTTGACCCAAGAGCCCGCCAAAAACATCTTATCCAAGTGGATTGTGTTGTTTTGTTAAAAGCAAGACTAGATTTTCCCATCCACCTGTACTGCATAATCGCGTAAGCCTTTTAGCATCGGCATTTTCGCTGGTTGAAGGTTTGTTAACTTGGCGTCGGTCGATGCCAGGGCCGTGACTATAATACGTGAGAACATTCCTTTACCTTGCTTGGGTTTAGGCCGATGAAGCAGTTTCGATCTATTGCTCGCCTACGGGCTTAGATCGCCTCAAGCACTCCCAAGCACTGTAGAGGTGCCGTTCTTTCTCTGTCTAGAGAGGAGAGTCTCCATGACAACTACCCCGCGCGAGCGCGAGGCAACCAAGGCCAGAGTAGTGGTTGATAGGAACCCAACCCCCACTTCATTTGAGAAGTGGGCTAAGCCAGGTCATTTTGACCGGACACTGGCTCGGGGACCCAAAACTACCGCTTGGATTTGGAACCTTCACGCTGACGCTCACGACTTCGA
>JBGTNW010000097.1:0-3390 GCA_041742865.1 Phormidesmis sp. | reverse complement strand
GGCGATTAACTGTCGCGCTCAGGCAATTACAACAGATATGTTTTTGGCAGCGGGTAAAGCGATCGCGTCTCTGATTCCCGATCCTGATATTGCTGCCAACAACATTATGCCCTCAGTCTTCGACAAGCGGGTTGCCCCTGCCGTTTCAGCCGCCGTTCAAGAAATTGCAAGAGCTGCTGGCATCGCCAAAAAATAGGCTCACCATCAGGTCAAGCAGTAGGCCAAGCAGTAGGAAAGAACCGATGCCCAGGCTCGAATATTCCCCTCCCATTTATCCTTTCCACATTGACGCCATCGGGCATGTCAACAATTTGATCTATGTTGAATGGATGGAAATTGGCCGGGTGCTGCTACTCGAAGCGGTCGGGATGCCGATTGAAGAGATCTCCAAAGCGGGCTTTGGCCCGGCGCTAGTCGAAACAACCATCCGCTACAAAACGCCGCTTTATTTAGGCGACAAGGTGTTTGCCACACTTTGGCTCTCGCAGTTGCGGGGGGCTTCGGCGCGGATAGAGTTCGAGTTTTTTAATCAGCTTGGAGAGTTTGCAGCCGTTGGCGTACAGCGAGGGGTGTTTATTGATTTGGAAAGCAAAAAGCCGAAGCGATTAAATCCTGAGCAGCGATCGCGCTTTGCCCACTATCTGATAGAGCCTCCCTAGCCAAACTTGCCGCTAACATAGTCAGAGGTCCGCTGATCTTGAGGACTAGAAAAAATAGTCTCGGTTTTATCAACCTCGACAAGGTAGCCTACCCGCTTGCCACCTTCTAGCGCTTCAGCATTGAAAAAAGCCGTATAGTCGGCCACCCGAGAGGCTTGCTGCATATTGTGAGTGACGATCACAATCGTGTACTCCCGCTTAAGCTCGATCATCAGCTCTTCGATCCGCATTGTAGAAATCGGGTCTAGCGCCGAGCAGGGCTCATCCATCAGCAGCACATCGGGTTTAGCTGCGATCGCTCGGGCAATACACAGCCGCTGCTGCTGCCCCCCTGATAAAGACGTGCCGAGACCGCTCAAATTGTTTTTCACCTCATCCCATAGCGCAGCTTTGCGCAGAGAAGCTTCAACAACATCATCGAGATTGTCCTTCAGACCGTTCACCCGTAACCCATAGGCCACATTGTCATAAATCGACTTAGGAAAAGGGTTCGGTCGTTGAAACACCATGCCAATCCGGCGGCGCACCACGACCGGATTAACGCCTTTGTCATAAAGTCGCTTACCCCGATAGCCCAAGTGCCCCTTCGTCACGGCCCCCGGAATCAGTTCATTAGTCCGATTGAAGCAGCGCAGCAAAGTACTCTTACCACAGCCCGAGGGGCCAATAAACGACGTAATCTTTCCTTCTAAAATATCGAGGGTGACATCGCGCAAAGCAATTGCCCCCCCATAGTAAACCGACAGGCTATTGACCTCAAAAACGGACTGAGCCTGCACATCTGTACCCGCTGTTTGTTGTTCCATCTGTGGTTGCATAGAGTTTCCGAATTGAATCCGAATTAAAACAGTTGTCTGGTGCCTGGTATCTAGTCACTAAAACTTTTTCTGTCGGCTTAAGAATCGAGCCGTGATGCTAAAAATCAACACAATTGCCAATAGCACCAGCGCCGCTGCCCAAGCCAGTTCTTGAGAAGCTTTGTACGGAATAATAGAGAAAAAGTAAATCAAGACCGGTAGCGTAGCCACAGGTTGCCAGATATCAGCAGCCCAGAAGTTGTTGTTAAAGGCTGTAAACAGCAGTGGCGCAGCCTCCCCCGCTGCTCGAGCAACCGCTAGCACAACGCCTGTCACAATAGAGACCGCCGCCGCTGGCAAAACAATCTGGGAAATTGTCTGAAACTGCGTAGCGCCAACCCCTAAAGACGCTAAGCGCATCTCATTGGGCACCAACAGCAGCGCCTCTTCGGTGGCTCGCACAATAATGGGCAGCATCAGCACCGCCAAAGCCACCCCACCCGAGAAAGCTGAGAACGAACCGGTTGGAATAACCACCACAGCATAGGCAAACAGGCCCATTAAGATGGCCGGTACGCCAGTGAGCACATTGCACGAAAACTTAACCAGCTGGGCGAGCTTAGTGCCGCGACCAAACTCAGCTAAATAGACCGCCGCGATAATCCCAAAAGGAACTGAAATAGCGGTACCAATACCCAAGGTCATGAGGGTACCGATAATAGCGTGGCCGACACCGCCCTCGGATAAACCCGGCGGCGGCGGTAGCCGGGTAAAAATATCAGGGAACACCAGGGCGTTAACCCCTTTCTGGAAAACGCTAATCAACACCCATGCTAGCGGTATTACAACTGCTGCTGCGAAGACCATCGTGAGAATCGTCAGCACTTGGCTGGTAAGGTTGCGATGGGAAGCCATCGCCTTCTCAGTGATGTCTATGTCATTTCCCTCATAGTCCAAACTAGGCCGAGTCTCAGCCGTATTCATAATTTCCCTTCCCGTAAGATTAAATACTTTGCAGCGCTCAACAAGGCTGAGTAAGGTCGAAAACTAATGTTGAAGACCCATACAGCCAATCAATCCAACATTTTCTATTCAATATTTTGGAACCGGCGAATAATCACCTCGGCCAGAATATTCACGATCAGAGCCAAAATCATCAGCACTAGACCGGCGTACATAAGCGCCGATACCTGTATCCGACCAGCTTCCCCAAACTGGGAGGCAATCAGGCCAGTAATCGTAGATCCTGGCTGTAGCCAAGATGTATCAATGGCGTTTCTATTACCCACTAGCATGGCTGCTACCATGGTTTCGCCTAGAGCACGGCCCAAAGCCAACATGACTGAGCTAATAATGCCGGATAGCCCGGCTGGAATGAGCACCCTTAGAATGGTTTCCCATCGGGTGGCCCCTAGCGCTAAAGACCCACTACGCAGCTCCGGCGGTAGCGCTTGAAAGGTGCCTCGGGTAATAGAAATGATGATCGGCACGATCATAATCGACAGCACTAGCCCGACGATGAACAGATTATTACCTCGAGGTGTAATACCGCCAAAAACTGGGATCCAGCCGAAATAGGTGTTAAGAAATCCAAAAAACGGCCTCAGCACCGGAATCAGCACGAAAATTCCCCAGATTCCTAGAACCACACTGGGAATGGCCACAATTAGCTCGATGGCAAAACTGATGGGAGTCGTTACCCAGGTGGGTGCAAACCCTTCAGTTAAAAAGATTGCTATCCCTACCCCTAGCGGCACCGCAATCGCGATCGCAATAAAAGCGGTTACTAAGGTGCCATATATCTGAGGCAGCACCCCGTAAATATTGGTTACTGGGTTCCAGGTAGTAGTGACCAAAAAGCCCAAGCCAAATTGACGAATGGCGGGCATAGCAGCAACCGCAGTTTGTAAAATCACCCAAAGCAAAACGACCCC